>NZ_CP041745.1:2086875-2397812 GCF_007556815.1 Paraburkholderia megapolitana | reverse complement strand
ACGTGCCGGACAAGCAGAACTACGAAATCCCCGCGTTCACGATCTCGAACGACTACATGGGCGTCGGTATTCCGAAGGGTGAGACGCGTCTGACCGCGTTCGTCAACGACACGCTGAAGGGCCTCGAAGCCGACGGTTCGGCGGCGAAGATCTACAACCGCTGGTTCGGTCCGCAAACGAAGACGCCGCTCGTGCGCATCTTCAAGATCGGCGACAAGACCTGAGCTAGATCCGACGATGCAGGCATGGCTCGCTCCGAAGTATCTGATGTGGTTGTGGCAGGGCTTCGGCGTGACTGTTGGGCTCGCGTTGTGCGCAGCCATCACCGCGACGGCTGCGGGCTTCATGCTGGCGCTGGTACGTCAGTCGCCGTACGGCGCGGTACGTCGTGCGGTGGGTGCTTATGTGCTGGCGTTTCGCAATACACCGCTGCTCGTGCAGTTGCTGTTCTGGTATTTTGGCGTGGCGACGTTGCTGCCCGATGCAGTCATGCAATGGCTCAACGCGCCGCACGTCGTGCACCTTGCGACGTTTTCGTTGCGCTGGCCGTCGTTTGAATTCGTCGCGGGATGGGTCGGGCTCAGTTGCTATACCGCTGCGTTTATCGCACAGGAATTCCAGGCGGGCCTGCGCGGTGTTCGTGAGGCCCAACATCAGGCCGCCGCAGCACTCGGCTTGTCGCCGTTGCAGGCGTTCCGCTATGTCGTGCTGCCGCAGGCCGTGCGCATCGCGTTGCCGCCGTTGTTCGGCCAGTACATGAACCTCATAAAAAATTCGTCGCTGACGATGGCGATCGGCCTTGCCGAGTTGTCGTATGCGTCGCGCCAGGTCGAAACCGAAACGTTCAAAACGTTCGCGGCGTTCGGCATTGCAACGATCCTCTACATTGCCGCCGTCGCGACGATCGAGTCGGTGTCGCACGTCGTCGCGCACGCGCGCGACCGCTCGCTGCGTTCGTTCGGAAGGCGTTGAACATGCAATGGTCGTTGTTCGCTACGAATCTGCCGTACCTGCTGGTCGGGGCGTTTCCCGATGGGCCGCTCGGCGGCGCTGCGCTCACGCTCGTACTGGCCGCGACATCTGCGTTCGCGTCGGCGCTGCTTGGTCTCGTGGGCGGTATCGCGCTGGCATTGGCAGGACGCGTGCTGCGCATTCCGCTGCTCGCGGTGATCGGCTTCTTCCGCGCAATCCCTGTGTTGATGCTGATCTTCTGGACATACTTTCTTCTGCCGGTTGTCTTTCATGTCGACGTGCCGGGGTTGGCCGCCGTGGTGTGCGCGCTGTCCCTGATCGGCGGGGCGTATCTCGCGCATTCGGTGCACGCAGGGATTCTGGCGGTCGGCGAAGGGCAGTGGCAGGCGGCGCTGTCGCTCGGCTTCACGCGTGTCGAAGCGCTGCGCTATGTGCTGCTGCCGCAGGCTATCCGCATCATGGCACCATCGTTCGTGAACCAGTGGGTGTCGCTCGTGAAGGACACGTCGCTGGCGTATATCGTCGGCGTGGGCGAACTGTCGTTCGTCGCGACGCAGGTCAGCAACCGGCTCATGGTGTACCCGGCGCAGATTTTCCTGTTTGTCGGTCTGATCTATCTGGTGATGTGTACGGCGCTCGATCGTTTCGCGATGTACTGGCTCACGCGGCCGACGCGCGTAGCGGCATCTGGCGTACGCATTGCTGGGGGCGACATACTGCCCGAACGTGCCGCAGATGCGCGCGACGGGACGCCGGGGTAGCGCCACCGGCGTGCTCAACGACGCGCTGTGATCGCGTCCCGATGCATTACTCACTCAAGCCGACGCAACCGGTCAAGAGCCGCCTGTCGAGCCACGCCCCACACACTTGGCGGATGCGCCCGGCACAACCTCGCCGGGCGCCGCCCAGGTCTCCCCACGTTTTTAAGGTTTTGCCGCGACAGTCGCACGCGCGAGCATCGCCAGGTGATAGTAGAAGCGCGCGCTCAAGCCATAGCGATAGGCGTAGAGATGAGTGAGGGCGACGCGCAATCCGCGCCACGGCGCGGCATTCTTCGCATAGACCGACACGACGATCGGTACGATCCGCCGTAACGCGGTTTTGCGAGCCGGCTCAAGTGCGGCGGGCAATGTCAGCGTGTCGAGGAACGCGTACGCGCTGACGGAGGCCGAGGTGGTCGAACCACGCGTAGTCGTCGACACCGATACCGCGGTTATGCGGTAGTACGACACGTACTCGGGCACGTAGTAGACCTGCCGCGCGGCGAGGCACAACTCCACGCCGAACGCATAGTCGCAGCACATGCCGTACTGCTCGCTGTAGCCGATCCGTTTCACGAGATCCGCGTTGGCGAGCCAGCCATTGTTCGGAAACATCTGGATCAGCCCGGTCTTGCCGGCGAGCGGCTGGATGCCAGCGGCTTCCTTCACACGATGGAAATCGGCGTTCAGCTTGTCACTGACGGCGCTGTCGACGGTGCCGTCCACGGCAACTTCGTACTGGTTACCAAACGCGACTTCAAGAAGCGGATGGGTCTGCCACGGTATGAGCAGACGCTCGACACCGTTCTCCACAAGGTAGTCGTCGTCGTGGATCAACAGGATCTTGTCGCCGGTCGCACGCGCAAACAGGCTCGCGACGTTGCGCGCCTGGCCGAGTCCCGGCGTATTGCGCAGATAGCGGATGCGCGCATCGTGCGCGTAGCGGTTTGCGATCAGCGTCTCGGTGCGATCGTCTTTCGAGTCGTCGCCGATGACGACCTCGATATTCGCATGCGTCTGTGCAAGGCACGAATCGATGCACTGCGAAATCAGTTCAGGCCGGTTATACGTCGGCACGCAAATGGAAACTTTCAGCTCGGTCGTCATGGCTTCGCCTCGATCCTTGGGGGGAGCGTAATGGGTCCGTCCTGCGAACCGCTTCTGTCACCGGTAGCAAGGTAGACGAAAAAAAGACAAAAATAATTCGCCATTAATCGGCAGGTCGTTTCGACTGGTTGCGCGGCGCGGCTCATGTCGATATTTCCGATTGCAAACAGAAAACTTTCGCTAGACCATCTATTCCTTCCCGGTTTGTAATATTGCCCGGGCGGCATCGGCATTGCGCGGTGCTCGTGAAGAACCCATCCATCCCAATCGGCGAACCAGAAGAAATGACTAACAAGAAAATCCGGCCGTACCTGTCGGCGGCGCTGGCGGCGCTGCTGCTGACCTCGTGCGGAGGAGACATCGGAAGCGACGCGGGCTCCGTGCCTGTAAAAGACGTCAGCTGTCTTGCCGTCGACAACAGCGGCTCGGCCGTCGTGGTCGGCTCGAACCAGCCGGGCGACCCATCGCTGCCGGAGGCGGCGTCCGGCTACCGGACCGGTCTCAAGCCTGTCTACGCGAAGACCTACATGGTCGTGACGTCGAATGCCTATGCGAGCGCGGCGGGCTGCAAGGTGCTGAAGCAGGGCGGCACTGCTGCCGATGCGGCCGTCGCGGTCCAGGCCGTGCTCGGGCTGACCGTGCCCGAGGCGACCGGTCTCGGCTCCGGCGGCGTGCTGCTCTATTACGACGCAGGCAAGAAGACGGTGCAGGCCTACGACGGACGCGAAACGGCACCGGCCGCCGCCACCGAGAACTATCTGCGCTATGTCGACGACGCTGCCGATCATTCGCTACCGGTGCCGAGCGCGCGCGCGAGCGGCCGCTCGATCGGCACGATCGGTGTGCCGCGTCTCATCGAGGCGCTGCAACAGGACCACGGCAAGCTGCAATGGAAAGACCTGTTCGGCGATGCGATTACGCTCGCGACGAACGGCTTCCCGATCGGTGGGCGCCTGGCCAGCGCGATTGCATCGAATGCGACGAGCCTGAAACGCGATCCCGACGCGGCTGCGTACTTCCTCAACGCCGATGGATCGCCGAAGGTGCTCGGCACCGTGCTCAAGAATCCTGCCTATGCGCGCACGTTGTCGCTGCTGGCGCAGAACGGTGCGAACGCGCTGTACACCGGACCGATCGCGCAGGATATCGTCGCGAAAATTGCTGTCGCGCGCGGCGCGGACGGCTCGGCGATCACGCCGGGCAAGACCACCGTCGCGGATCTCGCCGCGTATCAGGCGAAGCGGCGGGAGCCGGTCTGCACGACCTATCGGACGTATTGGGTATGCGGCATGCCGCCGCCTTCGTCGGGTGGGATCGCGGTCGCGTCCGCGCTCGGCATTCTCGAGAACTTCGATCTCAAGTCGCTGAAGCCCACGGCGATCGATCTCGAAGGCGGCAAGCCGACTGTCGCGGGCGTGCATCTCGTCACCGAAGCCGAGCGGCTCGCGTACGCCGACCGCGACATGTACGTTGCCGACACCGACTTCGTGCCGCTGCCCGGCGGCACCTGGGACACGCTGCTCAACAAACCGTACCTGCGCTCGCGCGCTGCGCTGATCGACCCCGCACACAGCATGGGGACCGCTCAGCCCGGCAATTTCGGTGCGATAGCGCTCGGTGTCGACCGCACGCTGATCGAGCACGGGACGAACCAGTTCACGATCGTCGATGGTCAAGGCAACGTACTGACCGCGACGACCACCGTCGAATCGAGTATGGGTTCGTTCCACATGACCAATGGGTTCCTGCTGAACAACCAGCTAACGGACTTCTCTGCAAACCCGACCGACAGCAACGGCAATCCGGTCGCCAACCGGTTGCAGCCTGGCAAGCGTCCGCGCAGTTCGATGGCGCCCACGCTTGTGTTCAAACAGGCCGCCGATGGTTCGAAGGGTGACTTCGTGATGGCAACCGGGTCGCCCGGTGGCGGCACGATTCCGCAGTACGTCTTGAAGACGTTGGTCGGGACGCTGGACTGGGGGCTCGATGCGCAGCAATCGGCGGGACTCGTCGACTTTGGCGCGAGCAACAGTCCGACGACGACGGTAGGCGGCGAGCATCCGGACATCAATGCCACCGATAACGGCGCGCACGATCCGCTGATCGCCGGATTGACGGCACTCGGTCACCAGGTGTCGACGTCCGCGCAGGCAAGCGGCGTCAACACGGTGCTGGTGGTGACGAGCGGCACGGGGACGCTGCTCCAGGGCGGTACCGATCCACGTCGCGAAGGGATCGTGCTCGGCGATACGGTCGCGCACTGAGTCGTCGAATCGCGTCGTTGCCTCGTCGCCGGCTTGTTATGCGGCGGCGAGGCAACGCGGTGTTACCGGTCCGAGAAGCACCGCTGTTACTTCACCGCTGATAGCGCTGCGCGGCATGCGTCTGGGCGAAATTCGGCACCATCGCTACGCGCGCAGCCGACAGCGCTTCCCACTGCTTGACGTCGGGCAGCGACGGAATCGTCACGGCTTCGCGGCGATCGAAGCCGACGAGCGCCGCATCGACGAGCTCGCCTACTTCCATCACACCCTGCATCGCGTCGACATCGCGACCCGAACGCTCCCAGATTTCGGTGCGGGTCGCGGCCGGCAGCACGGCTTGCACATAGAGCCCGCGCCCGCCCAACTCCTGTTGCAGCGTCTGCGAATACATCAGTACGTAGGCCTTGGTCGCGCCGTACATGCCAAGCGGAAACTCGGGAGCGAGCGCCACCACCGACGCGATGTTCACGATCGAACCTTCGCCGCGCGCAATGAAGCGGGGAATCACCGCGGCAGCGAGCCGAGTGACCGCGGTGACGTTGAGCTGGATCAGACGATCCTGCGCTTCGACGTCGGAGCCTTCGAATCCACCCGGTGCCGCGGCGCCGGCGTTGTTGACGAGCAGCCCGATATTGGAGTCGTCGCGCAGGCGCGCTTCGACTTTTTCCCGCTCGGCGGGCTTCGTCAGATCCGCGACGATGATGTCGATGCCTACGCCGGTTTCCTTGCGCAAACGGGACGCAAGGGCTTCCATGCGCGCGCCGTCGCGTGCAACCAGCACGAGGTCGTGTCCGCGGTGAGCCAGACGGTCGGCGTAGACAGCGCCGATGCCGGCAGATGCGCCTGTGACGAGCGCGGTGGGTTTGGTCTGTTGAGTCATGACAAATTCCAGTGAAAGGGGGTTAGCTAAGGGTGTGTATCGATGGCCAGCAGGGCCATTCACGCTAATCATTACGATCATCAGCATTACAATAATGATGATCGTAATGTATAATGTCAAGCATCAATTGAAGGGGTAGGCGATGAAGATCAGTCGGGAGCAGGTGGCCGAGAACCGCCAGCGCATTCTGGATGCGGCCTCGCGCATGTTTCGCGAGCGCGGCTTCGAGGACGTGACGGTGGCCGAAGTCATGAAGGCGGCCGGTCTGACGCATGGGGCGTTCTACGGGCATTTCGAATCCAAGGACGACCTGATCGCCCAGGCGTTTGCGCACGTATTGACGCCGCCCGCAGACGGATCGGCCTCCCGACTCCCCGACGACCTGAAAGAATTTGCCGCGTTTTATTTGCGCGCCGCCCATCGGGACGACCCGGGCGGTGCGTGCCTGTTTTCGACCTTGGGAACCGAAGCGGCGCGTGCATCCGACGAGGCGCGCCATACGCTCACGCTTAGCGTGCGCAACCAGATCGAGAAGTTCAGCCGGAGCGCACCGGGGAACACCGACGACGAGCGCCGGCAGGCCGCCACCGGCGCCTGGGCGGCGATGATCGGCGCGGTGATGCTGGCCCGGATCGTCGACGATCCGGCGTTATCGGACCAGTTGATGGCGGACACGAAGGAGTGGATCGACGCGCTCAGTTAGGTGGCGCGTATTGCGGCCGTGTTGCACAGCGCGCGCCGCGCGGCGTTCCGTCAACCGACTGGCGTTTCACCTTCGCCGGGCTTTTTGCCTGGCTTGTCTGCTGGCGATTGTTTGCGCGCGGCGTCGTCGCGCTCCGGCAGCTTGCTCTTTTCGTTGTCGCTATGGTGGACCGGTTGCGGATGCTGCAAATCCGGCGTTTGCGGCTTCGTTTCGCTCATGGTGGTTCTCCTTGTGCATTGAGGCTGGGGCTTTCGACAGTGCAGCAACTCTTGCGCCCGACTTGCCCGGCCGGCTTGATCCGCTCGACACACCCGCCGCCCCCAGAACCCCGGTCCGCCACCTCATCCCGACTTATCGTCAAGCCGCTGGAATAAACCCGGAGCAACGGTGTTCGCCCTGTCATGGCAGTTTCCCGATCCACACATGGACATGCGAACCACTCCTTTTCCCGACTCTGACGTGCTGTCGGAAGCCGATGTCCAGGCTTTCGTCGACGGCAGTCTTTCGCCCGAGCGTAACGAGCAGGTGCAGCGCTATCTGCGCACGCGCCCCGACGAAGCGCGTCGGGTGGGGTTCTACGAGCGGTTGAACCGGGAGATGCAGCAATCGTTCGAGCACCTCGATGGCGGTGCGGCGCAGCCGTCGTTCGCAACGTTCGCGACGTTCTCGCTGATCGTCGCCGGCTGCACCGGCTGGCTGCGTCAGCACCTACGCGCAATCGTTGCGGTACTGCTGCTGGCGGTGTGCGCGGCAGGCGGCTGCGTGTGGGCGACGCGGGTGCCCGCCACGGTGCTCGACGCGGGTGCGCTGATGGTGCTGGAGCACGTGCTGCAACCGGCCAATGTGCCAGCCGCTGCGGCTGCGCCCCTGCTGCATACCACTGCGCCGGACCTGTCGAGCCTCGGCTGGCAGCCGGTCGAACGCAGCACGGCGCAGGTCGGACCATTTGCACGTGCCAATGGTTTTATCTACCGGAATTCAGCCGGCGACTTTGCCGTATTGCTGTCGGTGCGGGACTGGACGGCGCCGGCCCAGCCGCAATGGCAGGCACGACGGGTCGGTGAAGTGCGTCTGCTGGGCTGGACAACGGCGCATACGCGGTTCGTGCTGGCCGGGCGCGCGCAGATGCGCGGCCTGATGCGCGCGGCGGATCTGATGACGATGCGCTGATATCGGCAAAGGCAAAGAGCGAAAAAAGCGCGCAGCGGGAATAAACCGGATGGCGTAGTGTTCACAGGCTATCCCGACACGCTTGAACCCCCGACCATCGGTGTTCCTGCGGTTAGTCGGACTCACTGAAAAGGGAAGGGCGATGAACGTCCGTGACGGACTGATGGATCACGTGCCGCGTCTGCGACGCTATGCGCGCGCACTGATCAACAATCGCGAACTGGCCGACGATCTCGTCCAGGACACGCTCGAACGCGCACTGCGCAACGCTGCGCAGTTCCAGCAGGACACGGATCTGCGCGCGTGGCTCTTCACGATCATGCACAACGTATTCGTCAATCAGGTGCGCAAGGCGAGCGCGCGCGCCGTGCATCTGTCGGTCGACGACGACGTGCCCGAAGGTGAGTTCGCCGTGGCCGGCAACCAGGCGCAGTCGCTGGAAGTCCGCGATCTCGACTACGCACTGCAACGTCTGCCCGACGAACAACGCGAGGTCGTGCTGCTGGTGGGACTCGAGGAGATGAGCTATGCCGATGTCGCGCTCGCGCTCGGTGTGCCGATCGGCACCGTGATGTCGCGGCTCTCGCGCGGCCGCGAGCGGCTGCGGACCTTGATGGCGGGCGCGCAGCCCGGCGTGAAACTGAAGGTGGTGCGATGAACGAACAACCGAGCCCGATCAGCGACGAAGAACTGCACGCGTATGTCGACGGATCGCTGGCGGCGCATCGTCGCGAGCAGATCGACACGCTGCTTGAGAGCAACGACGAACTGGCCGCGCGCATCAGCGACTACTTCGCCTTGAACAACATGTTCCATGAGCGCTACGACCGCGTGCTCGCGGAGCCGGTGCCTGTGCGTCTGCAGATGCCGGAAAAGAAACGCTCGCGCATTGCCGCGAACTGGTCGCAGTTCGCGGGGATGGCGGCCGCGCTGGTGCTCGGTATCGGCATCGGGATCGGCACCGATATGGGCCGCCAGATGCAGGTGGCGGGGCGTTCAACGGGAGCGAACGAGCACCTGGTCAGTGCGGTGAGCGGAGAAGGCGAATCGTTCGCGCGGCAGTCTGCGATCGCTCACGTGATGTATGCGCCCGAGGTGCTGCGCCCCGTCGAAGTCGGCGCCGACCGCGAACAGGAACTCGTGACGTGGGTATCGAGCCGGCTCGGCACCGACGTGCGTCCACCGATCCTCACGCGCACCGGCTTCGAGTTGATGGGCGGACGGATGCTGCCCGGCAACGACGGGCCGGTCGCGCAGTTCATGTATCACAACACGCGCGGCGAACGCATCACGTTGTGCATTTCGCACCGCAAGACGAGTAGCGACGTGACGGAGTTCAAGCTGTACCAGGACGGACCGGTGAACGTGTTCTACTGGATCGACGGCGACTTCGGCTATGCGGTGTCGGGTGCGATCGATCGCAAGGAACTGCGCGAACTCTCGCACGATGTGTACGAGCAACTGACTGCAAGAGGCACGGTGCCGGCTGCGGGGGCTGCGTCGGCGACGCAGGAGTGAAAGGCGTGAGCGCGGCTTTGCGGCGCGCTTTGCATCGGTGAACTATCTGGGAGAGAATGGCGGCCACCTCGACGTTAAACAAGATCGAATTCAAGGAGCCGGCCCGTGAACTACACACTCTACTATTCGCCGAGTGGCGCAAGCATGGCGGTTCATTGGATGTTGATCGAAATGGACATAGCGTTCGAGGCACGGCTTACGGACATCGACACCGGCGCTCAACGCAGTGCCGAATATCTGCGGTTGAATCCGGCGGGCCGGGTTCCTACACTGATCGTCGACGGTGTGCCGCGTCATGAATCGGCCGCACTGCTGATGTTGCTGGCCGAGCGCCACCCCGACAAGGGTCTGGCACCTGCGCCTGGATCGCCGGATCGCGCGGAGTGGCTGCAACTGATGATCTATCTCGCGAATACGCTTCTACCAGCCATGCGCGACTGGTTTTACGCGGACGAGGATGGCGAGCCCGCTGGTGCCGAAGCGGTCAGGACGCTTGCGCGTCGGCGGATCGAAGACGGATGGGCGCGGCTAGATGGACATCTGGCCGATGGTCGCGCGTACCTGGTGGGCGGAAAACTCAGCACGGTTGACCTGCTCGCCGTGATGTTGATGCGCTGGTCCCGTAACATGCCGACCCCGGCAACGACCTGGCCGCACCTTGCGCCCTACATCAAACGGATGCGTGCGTTGCCGTCGTTTGTCGAGGTGAATTCAAGGGAAGGTCTGGTTGACTGGCTGAATCCCGAAGCCTGACGTCAGGGTGAATCGTTAGCACCCCCGCGCCGCCCAGAACGCCCGCTGTACCCGCATCACCTCATCTTCGATTTCCACAACCGGGCCGATCCGTTCGCCTGGTACGCGGTATCGGCACACATGCAGCAGGGCTCGACGGTCGCGTACATCGTGCAGTCCCACAGATACTGCGGCACGTAGTTCATCGCGGCGGGAAAGATTTGTACGTTGATTTCGCCATACTCTGAGCCCATGCGTCACTCAGGTTTGAATTTTTCGGAGTCTGGTTCGTTTATCGTTTGTACGGGTCCACGTGCGCATCTTCCGGAAAATTCTCGACTTGTTCAAATTCGATCACAGTTGGATGATTGTTGCGAAGATCTTTTACCATGTCGAGGCAGTCAACGTTTCGTAACGCGGTGATGGGGGAGTTGCACTTCGATTTTCTCCACGATAGCTTTATTCTCAATTCGACAAAACCAATATGAATGCCCATGCGAACCACGCACGGCCGCGATCACTTCCTGTCGGGACACAGTGGTTGTGGTGGTGGAGTGCGCTTTGGTTGTTGATGGCGTTGAGCGGCCTTGACCAGAATTTCGGATTGCCCGGATACAGACCTTGGCAAGGCATTGTCTTTTTTGTTTCGTCTGCGTTGGCCGCAACCGCCATCGCACTCATACAGTTTCGCCGGTGCACGCTTACCACCAATTTCCGAAACCTATGGCACTGGTTCCGGTATACCTTTGCGTGGATGCCTCTGCAGACGGCGGCTTTTGTGGCGTTTTGCTTTGCCGTAAAAGCAATGATCGGTGTGCCGTGGTGGTACGGTCCATGGAGTCGTGAACTGCCAGGAGATGTCGCGAGCTTCGTGCTCGTCTACGGGGTGACCAGTGGCATTTGGTTTGGCGTCCATTCCTACCGCGTGTGCGTGTCCGAGCGAATTCGCGCCGACCGGCAAGAAAAACTGGCGCAACTTGCACGGCTTGCCCAGTTGACTCAGCAGTTGCAACCGCACTTTCTGTTCAATACGTTGAATACCGTGTCGTCACTGATTCACAGCGAACCGGATACCGCCGACATGCTGCTCGCCAGTGTGGCCACTTTGCTTCGCGCCGCTACCGATTCCAGCAAACGGCCGGAGCAGCCCCTTGCCAACGAACTTGAGTTGCTGCGCGCTTACGCGGACATCATGGAGACCCGATTCTCGGAGCGCATGAGTCTGTCATGGGACATTGATCCGAATGCGCTGAATTGCCAGGTGCCGACGCTCGGTTTGCAGCCGCTGCTGGAGAACTGTTTTCGGCATGTTGTCGAACCACGCAGCAAGCACACGCATCTCGTCGTGCGTGCTGTTCGCGACTCAGGCGTGCTGCGGATCGACATCGAGGACGATGGGGATAGGTGCGTGGTGCCGCGCGCGCGTGGCGTTGGACTCGGCAATCTGGAGGAGCGTCTACATTCGCTGTACGGCGCGCTTGCCAGTCTCAGCCTGGTGGCGCGGCCGGACGGCGGGATGGTCGCACGCGTGGAGTTGCCATGCGCGCGCTGATCGTGGATGACGAGAGACCGGCACGCCAGAAGTTGCGGCGCATGCTCTCCGCCTTCCACGATGTCGAAGTGGCGGGCGAGGCGAGAAACGGCATCGAGGCGTTGGCGCTGGTCGAACAGCTAGACGTCGATGTCCTGTTCCTCGATGTGCAAATGCCTGAGGCCGACGGTTTCGACGTGGCTGCGTCGTTGCCTGATGGAAGTGTAAAGATTGTTTTCGTGACGGCATTCGACTATTACGCGCTGCGTGCTTTCGATGTGCGCGCAACAGATTACCTCCTTAAGCCCGTCGAGACCCAGCGCCTGTGTCGAACGGTACAACGCTTGCGCGAATCGGCGCGCGATCCAGTGCGCCAGCTTGCGAATCGACCCACGCGGCTGATTGTGACGAACCGGGGCCAGACGCGCGTCATAGCATGCGCAGAAATCGACTGGATGGAAGCGTCGGGAAATTATGTATCGCTTCATTTGTCGGGGCGAGTGTTGCTGATGAGGCGTGCGCTGGTCGCCTTGCTCACCGATCTCGGCGATGACTTCGTACGCGTGCATCGCAGCGCTGCTGTGGCGCTGAGTGCCGTGGTCGCTGTACGACCGCTTAGCAAAGGCGATGCCGTAGTGGTCCTGCGAGACGGCGAAGAGATTGCCTGCAGCAGGCAATACCGTGTTTCTTTGATGGAAAGACTGTAGCCGCCACTCGCGGCCATCCAGCTCATCCCCGCAGAAACCCGACTCGTACCAAATCGATTGCCGAGTGCTACGGCAGTAAGTATCGTTTCTCAAAGAACGGAATCGCCGAGATATCAATTCCTGAGCGAAGGAGGTGTTCGGATTTAAGAGATTCGAGAGTGCCGCAACGATAACTCCGGGGATCAGGTTGATAAATCAAATTCAGGAGAGCCAGTTCGATCTAGCGAAGATCCGACTGACGGGAACACTCGCGCCTGTTGCGCCATATTCTCCTTTCCCGAATGCCAGGCGCGAAATCGCGCTTAAGGAAAATATTAATCGGCCTATATGAAAGAACCTATGAGTCGATTAATCACGTTGTTTCGATCAGGTCCCAAGGAAGCATTGATTCGCGATTAAACAGAAAACAGGACCCTTATGAAATCCATTGCGTGGATGGTTATGACCGCTTGTCTTACGCTCACGGCGTGTGGCAGCAACGATGTTTCTACGGCTGGCGGTTCCGGATCGTCTCCCGGTACCGGCACCGGTACCACCGGCGGTACTACCGGTGGCACAACTGGTGGTTCAACCCAGAAGCAGGCCGGCTGGTCGGCGGTGACGGCGTTGGATGGTCAGCCTGGAGAGGGTGAGCCGGCAGTGGTGGTGGACGCGAAGGGCAACGCTGTCGCCACATGGTTAACGGTCGGGAATAGCAGCGTCGATACCAATGAACTTTGGAGCAGCCGCTATGTGCCCGCTCAAGGATGGGGAGCGCCGACACGAGTCGACGCGACCGACGGCTCAGTCAACCTGACCGGACCAGGTGTGAGTCCACCGCAGGTAGTCGGCAACGATGCCGGTCAGGCGCTCGCGCTATGGGTCCAATGGACGCCGGGTCCCAATGTCTACGCGTTGTGGGCGCGTCCGTACGATTCTTCGTCCGGATGGGGAACGGCCGTTCAGATTGCGCTGAACGTCACGAGCGCGACCTCTAACGACTCGAGTGCGTCGTATAGCGCGGGCATGGACGCGAACGGCAATGCGCTTGTCGTGTGGAAGCAGGAGTCGACCCCAGGGTCGTCGTCGATCGCGTGGACGCGCTACACGGCAAATGGTAAGTGGTCGCCGACGGCGCTCGTACCCGAACCCGTGCAAACGGGTCCGGGAGCAATCACTGGCGGTGTCCTCGCGAACATCTCGCCGAACGTCGCTGTGACTCCGTCGGGCAATGCGGTGCTCGCCTGGCAGCAAACCAATTCAACGACACAGTCGGCCCTCTGGACGGCGACTTACGACCCGACTAACGGCTGGACGAACTCGGCGCCGGTCGTCACGGAAACTGCAACTGGGTTGAAGTCGGTTTATTCGCCGGCAGCAGGCATGGACAGCCACGGAAACATCACGTTGATCTGGGGCGAGGGCGACACGGACACTACGGGTTCTCACACGACAACGATGTCGGAACGCTATGTGCCGGGCACGGGTTGGGGCGCCCCACAACCTGTTGCACCTGCCATCAACATGGCCGATGGCGGTTATTACCCGGTGGTAGCCGTCAATCCGCAAGGCGTGGCACTGGCGGCGTGGTACGGAGCGGACGGTGCTCTGTACGCGAATCTGTCCGATACCAATGGTAAGTGGGCGACGGTGCAACAGTTATCCACGCATCTGGACCTGCTTGAAAGTCGTCAGCCGCAGATTGCGTTAGACACTGCCGGAAATGCGACCGTGGCCTGGCACGACACTGGCACACCGGGCTCATCCAACATCCTTGCGAGCCGCTACTCGAACGGAGCGTGGAGCGCACCGACACTGTTCGGGGCCGATCCGCAAGGGGCTTCCTGGGCAGCTCTCGGCAGCAGTTCGAGCGGCGCCATGGCGCTGCTGTGGGTGCTCGACGTGACGGTAAACGGATCGGAGGTCGGCGAGGTGCGAGCGAGCCTTTTCACACCGGGATCGTAAGCCTGCCATCTTTCTTGGAGAGCGGGCGGCCAACGCAGTCTATGGCGGTGGCCGGTCTTCACCCTAACAGGCAATCGTCCGCCTTCCCGATTGACTCTCACGTCGCACCATCGCGAAATGGCACCGCAAGGTTGCCGGCGGGCGAGTCGATTCATTGATACGGCAGGTTCTTCGACCTGCCTGCTCCAACCAGCAACCGTTCAGGAATTCAGCATGTTTCGCAAAATCTTGTGTATCGGCTTCTGCCTTGGAATCTCAGCCTGTGCTGGCATGGGTTCAGACGCAGATCATCCTTCACCATTCGATAGTGCTTATCTGAAGGCTCATGTGATTCCTGGTCAGACCAGCGAAAGCGATATCGCGCAGATATTCGGACCTCCGTTCCAGAAGCAGAGCTTCCCGGCGCTGAGGAAAGACGTCTGGGTTTACTCGAACATGCATACCCCTGGCCAGAGCAACAAGCTGCTGTCGATGGCCGGCTTTGCTGCGGGGCTCATTCCCGGTGCGGGGCTGCTTGCCCAGGCCGGCGCGGTAGGGCAGGCAGCAAGTGCGCAGTCGGGGCCAGGCAAGGCGAACACAATGCAGTTCGAGTTCGACAGCAGCAGTGGGATGGTCAAGGACTGGTTTGGAGATGTGCAGTAACTCGAAGGAACGAACGGGTACCCTGGGGTTGTCATCGTAGTACGCGTACTTCAACGCAGTCACCCCCGCCTCGCCCAGAACGCCCGCTGTACCCGCATCACCTCATCCTCGATTTCCACAACCGGGCCGATCAGTTCGACCGCCTTCTGTCCATGCTCGAACACATAGCGCGACGACACACTCATGGTCGGGTTCTCGTGATGATCGCCGGTCGCTTCGAGCAATCGTTCTTCGGTCATACCGAATACCACACGACCGATGTTCGCCCAGTACGCGGTACCGGCACACATACAGCAGGGCTCGACGGTCGTGTAGAGCGTGCAGCCCCACAGATACTGCGGCGTGAAGTTCATTGCCGCGACGCGTGCCAGCACCGATTCCGCGTGGTTGACCGTATCGACGTTGCCCTGTTCCATCAGCACCGTCTCCTGATCCGGCCCGACGAGTAGCGCGCCGAACGGATGATGCCCGAGCAACGTGGCACGTTCCGCGACGACGCACGCACGACGCAGATGGCGGATCAGTTGCTCGCGGGTCGGCGTGAGGCCCTGGGGCGGCCACGCCGGCGACCCGCCTGCGGATGGTGCCGATGCAACGGTAATCACATGCGCTCTCCGGTGGGATACATCACATCACTTCGGCAAGGTACCGTCCACACCCTCGACGAACCAGTTCAGTCGCAGCAAATCGGCATCGCTCAACGCTTTGCCGGCCGCAACCTTGATCGCACCCGACTGATCCTTGATCGGCCCCGCAAACGGATCGAACCGGCCGGCCACGATGTCGTCGCGTTTCTGGTTGACCGCTTTCTGCGCGACGGCGGAAACCGCGTTCGTATTGATGTCGGCGAGATCGATTGCCTTTTCCTTCAAACCCCACCAGGTCGGCGCATTGGTCCACGTACCGGCCTGCACCTGTTCGACCAGATGCGAGTAGTAGACGCCCCAGTTGCTCACGCACGCACCCAGTTGCGCGTTCGGGCCGAACTTCTTCATGTTGGAATCCCAGCCGAACGCGTGCACTTTCTTTTGCTCGGCGGTCTGCATTGTTGCCGTCGAATCGGTGTTCTGGATCAGCACATCCGCGCCTCCGCCGATCAGCGTTTCCGCGGCCTGTTTCTCGCGACCCGGATCGAACCATGTGTTGATCCAGAGCACTTTCACCTTCGCGTTCGGGTTGACCGAGCGCGCGCCCATCGTGAACGCATTGATGTTGCGGACCACCTCCGGTACCGGAACCGAGCCGACGAAGCCGAGCGTGTTGGTCTTCGTCGTATAGCCGGCGACCACTCCTGCGAGATACGCGCTCTGGTAGGTGCGCACGTCGTAGGTGGCGAAATTCGCGGCCTTCTTGTAGCCGGTCGCGTGTTCGAAGACGATGTCCGGGTAGTCCTTCGCGACCTTCAGCTCGAAGTCCTGGAAGCCGAAGCTCGAACCGACGATGATCTTGTTGCCCTTCGCCGCCAGGTCGCGAAAGACCCGCTCCGAGTCCGCCGATTCCGGCACGTCTTCGACACGCGTCACCTTGATCTTGCTGCCGAACTTCGCCTCGATGGCCTTGACGCCTTGTTCGTGCGCGTAGGTCCAGCCCGCGTCGCCGGGGTTGCCGAGATAGACGAAGGCGATACCGAGCGGTTCACTGGTCGCGGCAGCAGCACTGCACGTAGCGGCGGTGCCGAGTAACACGAGACTGGCGAAGAGGGTGGCCGCGATGCGTAGCGGATGGCGGAAGACGCGAGCCGTCTGGTCTTTCATGAAATCTCCGGGTGCGTGAGCAGGCTGCGATAGATGAACGAGTGGTCTGCAGGCATGGTCGCGAGCCAATTTTCGCGGAAACATTTCGATTTGTTATCGCCTGCATAACAGAGTCGTTATAAAGCATCGCGGACGATCTACGGATAACATGACGGTCCCGACCGATGACGAACCTTGTTCCATGACGACAGCGCTTGCTCTCGATGCCGACTTTTGCGCGCTGCTAGCCGGCAGCTACCTCGACCGCGTCGGCACGCCGTTGCTCGATCCCGCTCTCGCACGCGCCGACGCGGCACGCTGGCTTTACGAAGACGCACCGTTCTGCGTGGTCGCGCACAACACCGAGGCCGACCCGCGGTTCGTCTATGCGAACCGCGCCGCGCAACGCTGCTTCGAATACGACTGGGCGGAGATGACCACGCTGCATTCGCGGCTTTCCGCGGAACAACCGAATCGCGAGGAACGCGAACGCCTGCTCGAATTGGTGCGCACGCGCGGTTTCATCAGCGACTATCGCGGCTTGCGCATCGCGAAGTCGGGCCGGCGCTTCTGGATCGAGAATGCAACGGTCTGGAATCTCGTCGATGGCGACGGTGTGTACCGCGGTCAGGCGGCAACTTTCCGCGAGTGGCGGGACGTCTGAACCTCGGCAAGGTCCGCCGGCCGGACCGGAGCGGAGTGGAACGAAGCGCGCGGCGGTCTGTAATGGACGTTAATATTCGCTAACAACCGGCAACCCGTCCGCAGGGACAGATTGCTATAGTCCATGCTTCATTGACCCCGTCCATATACCGGGCCGGCAAACCATCGCCGCGCAGCCCGCTGGACACACAGCTCGCTCCTTCATCACGATCATGTCCGACACACCTGTCCAGGTCCTGCTCGTCGACGACGACACCGAATTACGCGACCTGTTGAGAACCTTTTTCCAGCAACGCGGCATCGAATTTTCGGTCCTGCACGACGGCGCGCATCTGCAGCGCCGGCTCGAACGCGAACGGCCGTCTATCATCGTGCTCGATCTGATGATGCCGAATGTCGACGGGCTCACCGCGCTCAAACAGCTCCGTGCCGGCGGCGATACGATCCCGGTCATCATGCTGACCGCGCGCGCGGAAGGTATCGATCGCGTGGTCGGCCTCGAACTCGGTGCGGACGATTATCTCGGCAAGCCCTTCATGCCGCAGGAACTGCTCGCGCGGATTCACGCCGTCCTGCGGCGCCAAAGGCGCGAGCCCGAACCGCGCTCGCCTGGGAGCAACGACCCGGTGCGCTTTGGCCGCTTTCGCGTCGACTTCGGCGTGCGTACGCTGTTTCGCGACGGCAAGGCCGTCAAGCTGACCGGCAGCGAATATGCGCTGCTGGAAGTGCTGGTGCGGCATCCGCGTGAGGCGCTCTCGCGTGCGAAGCTGCTCGATATGCTGCATGGGCCGTATGCGGAGCTGACCGAACGCGGTATCGATGTGCCGATCTGGCGGCTGCGGCGTCTCCTCGAAGACAACCCGTCGCAGCCGCGTCTGATCCAGACGTTGCGCGGCATCGGTTATATGTTCGTGCCGGTCGAAAGCGTCAATGAAGAATCCCTTTAACACACTGTTCGGCCGTCTTGCGTTGATGACGGTGAGCCTTATCGTGCTCGTCCATCTCACGTTGACGCTGATGGTCGAACGCGAGCGCGCTTCGCTCGACGTGAGCCAGGTGAGCCGGGTGCTGTCGCTCGCGATGCTGGTGCGCACGAAGCACAACGAAGCGTCGCCGGCCGTCTCCGGGATTCTCGATCTCAGCTACGTCGACCCGCACGACGCGATTGCGTACGGATGTCCCGCACCGTGCACCGATACGCACGGCCCCTACGAAAACAATCTGCGCAGACATTTGCCGCCGGGTAGCCACGTCGTCGGTGCGGGCGACGACGGCACCGTGTGGGTCCGCTTTCCGTCGGGCGGCGACTGGATCGCGTTACATCACATCATGCTGCCGCTCGGGCGCTATCTCGGCGCGTCGACCTTGATGCTCGTGCTGGCCATCGCGGTCGCCGTGCTCGGTGCGTGGTGGCTGCAACGACCGTTGCGCCAGCTTGCGCGTGCGGCGCGCGAGTTTCGTGTCGGCCATCGCGCACCCGTCGTGCAGACGAGCGGCCCGCGCGAAGTGCGGGAACTGATCGGCGATTTCAACGACATGGTTCACGAACTCGAGCAGAGCGAACAGGAACGCGCCGTGATGCTGGCCGGTCTCGCGCACGATCTGCGCGCGCCGATCACGCGCATGCAGGTGCGGGCGGACCTGCTGCCCGACGAAGCCAATCGCGCCGGATTCCTGCGCGATGCCGAATCGCTGTCGGGCATCGTCACGCAGTTTCTCGACTTCGCGCGCGATACCGCCGATACGTCGCCGCGCACCGCCGTCGACACGCACTGCCGGCGGCACTATGGCGACAGCCTCACCGACGAAGCGCTAGTCATGCTGAACCTGCAGGCCGGCGACGGTTTTAGCTTGCCGCTCGTCGATCTCGAACGCATCCTCGCGAACCTGATCGAGAACGCGCTCACCTATGGCGAAGCACCGGTCGAAGTCACGACAGCATCCCATCATGGCGGTTACTCGCTGACGATTCGCGATCACGGCGCGGGCATTCCCGCGGATCAACTCGAGCGTGCACTGCGACCGTTCGTGCGGCTTGATGCCGCGCGAGGCGGCAACGCGCATTGCGGGTTGGGCCTCGCGATCGTGCGGCGGCTCGCGCGCTACAACGGTGGCGCGTTTGCCGCGGGCAACGCGCCCGGTGGCGGTTTTGCGGTTACGCTGACTTTTGCGGAGTCGGCGCGCGGCGCGTGAGCGGCGGTGCCTCGAGTTGGCACAGTCCGGTCTGACGGCAAACGTGTCAGCCGGACTGCAATAACACCCAACGCCGGCTAAAAGCGATGAATGATACCCACGCCCGCCGCAAACTGACTACGCGACGAAGCGGGAGAACTCTGATAACCGTCCCCAATGCTCGGGGTAGCGTTGATCTGCTGATTCACCGTAGCCGGATTCAATGAAGGCGTACCAAGCGTCTTGCCGTTCGCGCGCTGGAACGCCTGCAATGCATACAGACCTGTGCGCTTGGACAACGAGTAGTACTCGGAGAGATTCACCTGCTGATACTGCGCCGGACTCGTGATGCCGTTGGCTTTGGTCGCGCGCGTGTAGCTGTAGCCGGTCGCGAAGTCCCATGCGACGACGGGCTTCCAGTGCAGCACCGCGCCTGCTGTGTTGAAGATTGCCGAATCGGTGAAGCGTGAATTGACGCCGGGAATGTACTGGACATTCGAGTAGGACACCGAGATGTCCCACGCGTTATTGAACTTGTAGCCGCCCGTCACTGCAAAGCGCTGCTGTGACTGCGCGTCCTGGTAACCGTTGGTCACGGCCGAGATCCCCGATTCGCCGCCGCTGTTCATCGTCGAGTCGCTGCCCCATGGGCCGCCGCCGATGGTCGAATTCTTCGTGCGTACGAAACCCGCTGCAATGCCGAACGGACCGTTGACGTACTGCAGCGCGCCGCTCCACGTCGAGCCTTGCGACAGCGTGCCTGGCACGCCCGCCAGCGAGTACGACGCGCTGAACACGAGCCCGCTAATGTTCGGTGACGTGTACATCAGCGTGTTGTTCGCGCGGTACAGCGTATCGAGCGAATCGAGGTCGCCCGGATGCGCGCCGTAGTAACCCGTGAGCCAGGTAGTCGGGCTATACGGCGAGAGCAGCAGGAAATAAGGCGTGTATTGCCGGCCCGCCGTGAGCGTACCGTACGTCGCATTGCTCAAACCGACCCATGCCTGGCGTCCAAACAACGCGTTCGTGTATTGCGCACCGCCGGTGTTCACGTTGAAGCCCGACTCCAGCTGGAAGATCGCTTTCGTACCGCCGCCAAGATCTTCGCTGCCTTTGAGCCCGAAACGACTGCCCGCCCACACGCCCGAGCCGAGCTTGACGCTGGAGCGGCCACCCGAGGTCGAACCGAGCGACGTCTGGCTGCTTTGCCAGGAGATCGAGTCGTCGAGGATCCCGTACAGCGTCACGCTGCTTTGCGCGTGGGCAAGCAGCGGCAGCGTGCCGAGCATCGCGCCGACGCACAGGCTATGGAAGCGCGGCGTGCGGCTCGCTACGTTCGGTTTGCCGGTCGGGACGGACGGGCTGTGGTGTTGTTGTCGTCTGCTCATTGTCGTGCTTTCCTTTTTTGTCGGTGGGAAATGCGTGCGAGTTGTATCGGTCGAGGACGTGTGTCAGCTCGTCGTCGTGATCGGCCATTGCAGCCAGCTCACGGCGTCGGGGAGGTGGTTGCTCACCGCATCGAGCGCGGCTGTCAGTTGCGGGGTCGCGCCGTACAGCAACACCGCCTGCTGCAGCACCGGCAGCACGCCGTCGAATTCGTTGCCATCGCCGTCGTACTCGATGCCGGTCAAATCCTGGTACGGCCAGCTCGATGGATTCGCCACGTAGGGCGCAAGGAATGCGACCGATGCCTGCAGCGATTGCGGGCTACCCGCAACGGCGGACGCGTGCGCAATGTCCACCTTCGCCGCCGCACCGTATTTGGCGAGTCGCAGGAACGCCACGAGGTTGAATACGCTGTAGTGAAACGGCCGGGTGCGCGACAGCTCGAGTGGCTCCTTGCCGGTGCTGTCGAACTGTGTCGGCAGCAGTTTGGTCAGTGCATGATTGAGCGCGTTCTGTGCGGTCGCGGTGTCGCCGGTGAAGAGTGCGAGGTTCGTAACCTGTGCGTCGTAGAACGTGCCGTGATTGTTGGGCGCCGCGGCTTCGTCGGTGCCGTTGCTGCTGGTCAGTAGCCAGTTCAGGTAATCCGCGAACCACAGGTTCAGCGCGCTCAGGTCGCTTGCACTGAGCACATTCGATGAAGCGAGCAGACCGATACCGTCGGTGATCTGCCAGAAGTTGCGGGTGTCGATGATGCCGATGCCGCGACCGCTCGTCACACCCGGAATACCCTGACCGTAGTTGAGATTCGGGTTCATGCGCGTCGTCGGGTCGATGAACCAGGTGCGCAGCAACGATGCGGCCTTGTCGGCATAACGCGCATCGCCGCCGAGAAACCACGCGGTGGTCAGCGTGCCGATGGCCGAACAGAACGCCTGCATCCGCACTGAATCCGAATCGTTGTTCTTCGACGATGGATTGATCTGGCCGTCGCGCTGGATATACGGCAAGCCATTGGGTTTGGTGGGGTCGGGCCACCAGTACGGCGCGAGGCTCAGGTAGTCGTGCTTGTCGCCGCTCGGCGGCACCATGTTCTTGTCGACGACCGAGAACGGTGCCAGTTGAAGGGCAGCATTGGCGCTCGCGAGCAGGGCGGACCAGGACGTTTGCAGCGACGCGTTGCCGGCGGCGACGAGTTGCTTTGCCTTGAGCATTTCGCTTGCGTCGAGCGTAAAGACGACCGGTGGCGTGGGTGCTGCGGGTGGCGGTGTAACCGGAGGTGTGCTCTGCGATCCGGTCGCCGACGATGCGCTCGCCGACGGCGTCGCATCGATACCGCCGCAGCCGTACAACAGCAGACCGAGCGAGCCGGCGCCGAGTGCGGCAAGCGTGCGGCGCCGCGCCGCGAGCGATGGAGCAACAGTCACAGCGTTAGAGCCGGCAGTGGGAAATGCGGGTCGTTGATCGCGACGCGGATGACGCATGAGCTTCTCCTGATGAGAACGCGCGACGAACCCCGTCCCGGACCGGCTCGGCATCGATGCGGAGCGTCCAGCTACACGATTCGTTTGACGAAGCCGGTCTCAGCCGCGAAGCGTTGACAGCTTGCGCGCCAGAAACGGGCGATGAGTAACGGCGGACCGCGCGGTCCGCCGCGAGACGGTTATGCGTTGACGGGTTTGCCCACTGGTGCGAGCGCACGCGTAACGGTCGGCCTGACCAGCGACCAGATCAGTACGACTCCAATCAGGTCACCGAAACCCAGTGCGACGAAGAATGGCGTGTAGCCGATCGTCGCGACGAGTGCGCCCATTGTCAGTGTGAAGAGCAGGTTGCCGATGCCGGCCGCCAGCGCCGCGAAGCCGGTGACGGTAGCCACTTCCTGCTTCGGGAAGAGATCGGCGGACATCGAGATGACGGTGACCGACAGCGTCTGGTGAGCGAAGCCGCCGAGGCACAGCAGGAAAATCGCCATCCCCGGGTCTTTCACGTAACCGACGCCGACCATCGAGATCATGATCACCGCGCCGATCGTGAAGACGATCCGCTTGCCGTTCAGGATCGCGATGTTGAAGCGCCTGTTCAGAAACATCGAGATCGTGCCGCCCATCATGCAACCGACGTCGGCTGCGACGAACGGCAGCCATGCGGTCATGGCAATCGCCTTCAGGTCGAAGCCGCGCGCCTGGTGCAGATAGAGCGGCATCCAGAACACGAGCGTGCCCCACACGGGGTCGGCGAAGAAACGCGGCAGCGCGATGCCCCAGAAATTGCGCTGCTTGAAGATGCGGCTAAGGCGCGGACGATCGCCGTCCGGTACCGGCACGACGCGCTCGTCGCCGGCGATGTAGGCGGCTTCCTCCTGGGACAGCGCCTTGTGCTCGCTTGGATGCCGGTACAGCACGAGCCACAGCACGGCCCACACGAGGCCGAGCGCACCGGCGATCACGAAAGCGGTTTGCCAGTTGTAGCGCAGGATCGACCACGCGATGAGCGGCGGCGCGGCAATCGCACCCACCGATGTGCCGATGTTGAAGACCCCCGCTGCGATCCCACGTTCGTGCGCGGGAAACCAGAATGCCGCGGCGCGCATGCCGGCCGGAATGAACGACGCTTCGACGAGACCGAGCATGCCGCGCAGCACGAAGAGCCCGACCCAGCCGTTCGCCAAACCGTGCGCCATGCACACGATGGACCACAACACGCCGCACAGCAGAAAACCAAAGCGCAGACCGACGCGGTCCATCAGATAACCGGTGAGCGGACCGCCGATCGGATACATCACGAGGAATGCACCGGTGATCCAGCCGTATTGCGCGGTGGTGATGTGCAGGTCCTGCATGACCGTGGGCGCGGCGACGCTGAGCGAACTGCGCGCGAGGTAGTTCATCACGGTCCCGAGCGTGAGCAGGCCGATCATCCACCAGCGAAGGCCCTTTATCTTGTGCGCCATGTGTTGTGTGTCTCCGTGTGTTTTCTATGAGGGGCACTCTTGCGGCCACACGTACCGGGGCAGAAGGACCGGGAGCATGACTCGACAGAGGTCATGCTAAGTCATACGATGTCCGGAGACAATAGTGATGGCGTCAGGGTTTACACGACGAACATTTAGCGTAAATTCGGCACTTTTTCTCGTAACTACGCCTCACGGACTCGTTTTTGGCCGAAATGAGTCAGACAAGATGGCGTGTGTGCCATATTTAGATAAGACGTCGTATGACATCTTGAGTCGCGGAAGACAAATCTGGAGAGGTTTACTGCGATCGGATAACGGCAGATTCTCGAGGTGTTTTTATTGTTTTGTGGCGCAGGCGCAGACGCGCCGGTGTCGCGCGCGGCGTGATGGTCTGTCTGGCGGGGGAAATGGAAGGCGGGCGAAGCGCGGATTGCAGGCGAATTGCGGGCAAGCGGAATCTCGTACCCGGTAGCGGCGTGTCTCTTTCGCGCGATGCCGCTCAGGCCATCGAGGCCGTTTGACCTTCGGCGATCAGCCTTCGCCAGTTTTTCGCGGCATAGGCATGAGCCTGGCGCAATGCGGCCCACAGGCCGACGAGTCGCAGCACTTTCAGCAGGCCGGTGGCCTCGAATTCGGTCGTGCGGCGCACGAGAGTACGGTTGCCGTCGAGCGCTTCGAGCGTGAAGGTATCGATCAGTTTGCCGACCCATTCACGGCACCACACCGTGCTTTGCTGCATCTGATATTGCAGCAGCCGGTTGGGCTCGAGTTGCAGGATGCGCTGGTCGATCGTGCCGCGGTCGGTGGTGCACTGGCGCGTGTTGCCGACTGCCGCCACGCCTTCAAGCACACGACAGCTCATCGGCTTCGGAATGCCGAACCAGAAAAGTAGTGGGCGGGACGAGTCCATCTGGGCGTGCAGAAAGTGCGGCCACACGTGCTGCGGCTGGCACTCAAAAACCCATTGCGATTCGATCTTCATGACAGGATCCCCTTGGCGTCCGATGGCGTTTTAGCAGCAGGCATCCGCCGATGCGGTCTGCCTGCCGTGTGCTACAAGCCGAGCCAGGGGTGCCAGGGGTGGGGAAGCGCCAGAGTTGCAAACGCTGACGCCCCCGCGGGCATTACTCGCCCAGGTACTCCGGCTCGATCTGGATGTTCTTCTCACCCGCGGCCTTCTTTTCCCAGTAGCGCTTGACCCACGACTCGAAGGTCTTGCCGGCCGCCGTATCCTTGCCGGTAAAGCCGAGTACGGCGATGTCCGCGTACGGGATCACTTCCTTCGTTTGCGTGCCGGTCGGAATGATCCGCACGAAGCAGTCCTTGAAAGCCGCACCGTATTGCCGGTCGTACAGATAACCTTTCACCACGACGCCGCTCTTGCGCGTGATCGTCACGTCGCCGCGATAATCGAAGGCTTTTTCGAGCGCTTCGCGTACTTCGGCTTCGGTCGTGAGCGGCGGCGTCCAACCTTCGAGCTTTTCGTGCACCGTGCCCTCGGCGGTCTCCATCTGGTCGGGATTGACCGGAGCCGGCGCGGGTGTGCTGGCAACCGCGGCGGCAACCGGTTCTGCCGGCTGGGCGGTTTGAGCTGCGTTGGCAGCATCGGCAACCTGAGCGGCGCGCGGCGGCGTGGGGACGAACACCATCGGGACTTCACGCGAAGGGGACTTCCAGCCGGCGAGTATTTCGTTCGCTTCCGGGTCCTTGTAGCTATTCAACACCATCGCCTTGACGGTCTGGAACAGCCCCTTGAACGAGCCAAACGTGTAGTTCACACCGCTTGCCTCGTAGCCCGAGTGCACCATGCAGTTCGCGCATTTCGGATTGCCGCTCTCGGTGCCGTATTCGGACCACTTCACGCTTTCCATCAGCTCGTCGAAGGTGTCCGCATAGCCGTCCTGCAGCAGGTAGCACGGCTTCTGCCAACCGAAGATGCTGTAAGTCGGCATGCCCCACGGCGTGCAGGTGAGCTGCTTCTTGCCCATCAGGAATTCCATGAAGATGGGCGATGCATTGAAGCGCCAGCTCTTTTTACGGTTCGACAGGATCGCGCGGAACAGCTTCTTCGAACGGGCGCGGCCGAGGAAGTGCTTCTGGTCCGGTGCCTTGTCGTACGTGTAGCCCGGCGACACCATCATGCTTTCCACGCCCGCCGTCATCATTTCGTCGAAGTGCAGACGTACGCTGTTCGGATCGGCGCCGTCGAAAAGCGTCGTATTGGTCGTGACGCGGAAGCCCGCTGCGACCGCGGCGCGCACGCCTTCCATCGCGATGTCGTAGCCACCTTCGCGGCACACCGCGAAATCGTGGTGCTCGCGCTGGCCGTCGACGTGGACCGAGAACGACAGGTACTTGCTCGGCTTGAACAGATGCAGTTGCTTGGCGAGCAGCAGGGCGTTCGTGCACATGTACACGTACTTCTTGCGTGCCACGAGCCCAGCGACGATTTCCGGCATCTGCGGATGCAGCAGCGGTTCGCCGCCCGGAATCGCGACCATCGGCGTGCCGCATTCCTCGACGGCCTTGAAGCATTGCTCGGGCGTGAGTTCCGACTTCAGCACGTGGGCCGGGTACTGGATCTTGCCGCAACCCGCGCAGGCCAGATTGCAGCGCATCAACGGCTCGAGCATGAGAACGAGCGGATAACGGCTGCGGCGCAATAATTTTTGCTTCAGGACATAGGTGGCAACCGTCCATGCCTGTGAAATTGGCACTGCCATGCTGGGGATTCTCCTCAATAACCGTGTCGCGCCGCCCCGGTGACACCGGCGGCTGTACTCAATAGATCGTTTCGCGCCGGCAACAGGCGCGATCTGCATATAAAAGACTCGATCTCCCGCGCAAAGGGCGGCTGGATCGATGTGGGTGCCGGGTGCGTCGCCGGACCTGGATTTCTAGCTATCCCGAATCATCGCACAAACTGGGGTTTCCGTTCGGCCGGC
The DNA here is from genome assembly GCF_007556815.1 of Paraburkholderia megapolitana. Lineage (NCBI taxonomy): Bacteria > Pseudomonadati > Pseudomonadota > Betaproteobacteria > Burkholderiales > Burkholderiaceae > Paraburkholderia > Paraburkholderia megapolitana. Next base: position 2,371,029 of record NZ_CP041745.1, on the reverse strand, counting down.
CGGGCGTCGGCGGCTATTGGCGCGGGCGGGATCGAGCGGCTTGTGGGCAACCCGAGCGGTTCGCTTTGAGGGCTCATCCTGCGTCGTCGACCGCGGCGCCTACCGGTGGAAGGCGGCGTAAGCCGCTTCCAGGGCCCAACGCTTCGATTTATTTAGGATTTTCTTTACGCCGGGCGCGGGTAGCCTTTCAGGAGGCATTTAAAGAGGCGCATCATGCGCGCAAATCCGTCCATTCCGGTGCAGTCCGCGAAATCGCTGAAAATCGACGCGATCCGCTTCATGGCGGCCGCATGGGTCGTTTTCTATCATTTCGGGCCGCCTCCGTTCAAGTCGATCTTCACGGGCCATCTGGCGCTGCTGGGCGGCGCGTTGTGGTCAGGTCTTGTCGTGCTGTTTGCCGGTCCGGCCGCGGTCATCGTCTTCTTCGTGATCTCCGGTTACTGCATTCACAACGCCTACCACCGCGACGCGAGCCTGCGGCCGGTCAGCTATTTCGTGTCCCGTTACGTGCGCATCGGAGTGCCGCTCGCCGTCGTCGCGCTGGTTTCGCGGCCGGTCGGCGATGCGTCGACGCTGCTGGAATCGGTGCTGTGGTCGCTGTATTGCGAGCTCGTCTATTACACCGTTTATCCGCTCGTGCGGCAGCGCTTTCATCGGGTCGGCGAGATGATCGTCTGCGCTGTGATCGGCGGGGCGTTGATGGTGTGGCTCACGCATACGCAAGCGCGGGTCGTCTGCGATCACTGCGTCTATCAGAACTATGGCGTTGCCGGCACGTCGCTGCTGTATTTCCCGGGCTGGTTGCTCGGCAGCCTGATCGCCGACATGCAGCGTACCCGCGGCGGTATCGATGGTCGCCGCGCGTATTCGCAACTGACCGGCTGGATTGTTCGCGTGTTGCGGGCCGTGGTGCGGGGACTGTCCGCACAGCTGGTCGCGGCGCGCGTCGCGCTGGTCGCGGCGGCTTCGCTGACTTTCGTGCTCGCGTCGTCGTCGCACATCAAGCCGGCATTTCTGCCGACCGTAGGCCCCGACATCTCGCTCACGTTGTTCCAGTTCTTTGCCGCCGCATGGATCGCGGCTGAAACAACGACACCGGCGCGGGAATCGTCGCGCGGGGTGTGGGCGCGACTCGCGGGCTCGGTGCATGGTCGTACAGCCTTTACCTGTGCCACAAACTCGCGCTCGCAATCCTCAGCGCGGCGGGCTACCCGCCAGGACCGGCGTGGACCTGGCTCGCAACCGTCGCCTTTGCGTTTGCTCTGAGCTACGCGTTCTATCTCGCCGTCGAGCGGCCGTCGCACCGGTTTGCGGGCCGGTTGCGCAAGCTTGCGCCGAAGGTGCCGGTGCCACCGCCGGGCGCGGTGAACTGACTAACGGCGCACCACCCCCGGCAGCACGCACAACATTTCGTACAGCAGGTTCGCGCCGAGCAGCGACGTATTGCCGGTCGTATCGTAAGGCGGCGACACTTCGACGAGATCGCAGCCGACCAGATCGAGCCCATGACAACCGCGGATGATCTCGATCGCCTGGATCGTCGTCAGCCCGCCGATCTCCGGCGTACCGGTACCCGGCGCCCACGCCGGATCGATACCGTCGATATCGAAGCTCAGATACACCGGGCCGCCATCCACCTTGCGCCGCACTTCGGCCATCAACGGTTCGAGCGACTTGTGCCAGCATTCCTCGGCCTGCACGACGCGAAAGCCCTGTTCGCGGCTCCAGTTGAAATCGTTCGCGGTGTAGCCCTGCGCACGTAAACCGATCTGCACCACGCGTTCGCAATCGAGCAGCTCTTCTTCGACCGCGCGCCGGAACGTCGTGCCATGCGCGATCTTCTCGCCGAACATGTGATCGTTCACGTCCGCATGCGCGTCGACGTGCACGAGCCCGACCTTGCCGTGCCGGCGTTTGATCGCGCGCAGGATCGGCAGGGTGATCGTGTGATCGCCGCCGAGCGTGAGCGGTATCGTGCCGTGTTCGAGAATGCCGTCGTACGCGTGCTCGATGATGCGCACCGAGTCGAGCAGGTTGAACGTATTGATCGCGACGTCGCCGATGTCGGCGACTGCCAATGAATCGAACGGTGCGGCGCCAGTCGCCATGTTGTACGGCCGGATCATCACCGACTCCGCGCGGATGCCGCGCGGCCCGAACCGCGTGCCGGGGCGCAACGACGTCCCGACGTCGAGCGGCACGCCGACAAACGCGGCATCGAGCCCGGCCGCGGAGTCGCGCTGCGGCAGCCGCAACATCGTGGCGATCCCGCCGAAACGCGGCATTTCGTTACCGCCGAGCGGTTGATATAGCTGCTTTTCCATGACGTTCCTCGTGTTCCTTCGTAACGCGCGTGCAGGCTCGACAGGTTCGAGACAGGCTCAATACTGACGACGTCCTCGCCGCGGAAAAATGGCTGGCGCGAAATATTTAGTTCAGTTATTTCTAAAGTATAGGTAACGCTCCCCACCGAGGCGCCACCGCGCCGCGCTGTCACTTCACCACTCCCACTTCATGCACGAGGACCGGGCTTGGCCACTGTTCTGCCGGAAGCGCGACTGTTGCGCATCTTCACCTGTGTCGTGCGTCATCAGGGGTTCGCGGCCGCCCAGCAGGAACTGAACCTGTCGACCTCGGCGATCAGCACCTACATGAGCCAGCTCGAAACGCTGGTTGGCGTGGTGCTGTGTCATCGCGGACGCGGCGGTTTCAGCCTGACGCCGAAGGGCGAAGAGTTTCATCAGGAGGCGCTCAAGCTGCTTGGCGAAGTCGACGGTTTCGAGCGCTATGCAGCGGGTTTGCGCGGCGAACTGCGCGGCAATCTGAAGCTCGGCGTGCTGGATGCGACAGTCACCGACAGCGCGCTGCCGCTTCCCGATGTGATCGGTGCCTTCACGCGCGAGCACCCGGCGGTGCATCTGCATCTGAACGTCCAGAGTCCCTACGAACTGCAATTGAGCGTGCTCGGCAATCGCCTCGATATGGCGATCGGTGCGTTTCCGATTCGCATGAACGGGCTTGTCTATCACGCGCTGCATCGCGAGCAACACTGGCTGTATTGCAGCCATCGCCACGCGCTCTTCAACGAGCGCAACATCCCCGCCGAAGTGATCAGCCAGCAGCGCATGGTAGGACGGGCGTACTGGAGTCAGACCGAACTCGCGCGCCAGGGCTTCAAGCGCAGCGAGGCGACTGTCGACAGCATGGAAGGCCAGCTGATCCTGATTCTGTCCGGCGCTTACATCGGTTTTCTGCCCGAGCATTTCGCGCAATCGCGCGTCGATGACGGCAGTCTGCGCGTGCTGGCGCCGTCCGCGTTCGGCTATCAGGCGCCGTTCTCGCTAGCAGTACGCAGAGGGCGTTCGAAGGAACCGCTGGTACTGAAGTTTCGCGAAACGCTGCGGCGCGCACTGCCAGACTGAACTTGCGCAGGAGCCGCGGGCGGTACCGCTGCGCCATGCGATTCGATACCGATGAAGCGACGCACGCGTTCGGCGCAGACAAGCTCGTCAATCGCCTGCGGCGATCCATCGAATTCGATCGCGCCGTTTTCCATGAAGACGATCCGGTCGGACAGCGACATCGCGAAGTCCATTTCGTGCGTGACGATGAGCATCGTCATGCCTTCCGCGGCGAGTGCGCGAATCACATTGAGCACGTCGCCGACCAGTTCCGGGTCGAGCGCCGAGGTCGGTTCGTCGAACAGCATGATGGCCGGGTCCATCGCGAGCGCGCGCGTGATCGCGACGCGCTGCTGCTGGCCGCCCGACAATTGATGCGGATATTTGTACGCATGCGCGAGCAGGCCCACCTTGTCGAGCAGCGCCAGTGCATGCAATGTGGTTTGCTCGCGCGTGCCGCGACGATGGTAACGCGGTGCAAGCGCGACATTGTCGACGATGGTTCGATGCGGGAACAGGTTGAAGCTCTGGAACACCATGCCGATGCGGCCGACGCCTTCGCGCACGCGCCCGATGCCGGGTCGGTCCGCGGCGGCGATGAACGCTTCGCCGAACAGGACGATTTCGCCGCGGTCGATCGTTTCGAGTGCATTGATCGTGCGGATCAGCGAGGTCTTGCCCGAGCCCGACGGCCCGATGATCGAAATCACTTCGCCTGCATTAACTGCGAGATCGATGCCCTTCAGTACCTCGTGGTTGCCGTAACGTTTGTGCAAATCCTTGAGCAGCAGCGCATGAGGTGTACCGCCACCACCGGGCGTAGCGGTACGCACGCGTGCCGCCACGGGCAGACGGGCGCGCTGCGCTGCGAGCGCGGTGTCGTCGAGCGTCTGTGGTTTGCGCCGCGTCAGATCGAGCGATCGTTCGAAATATTGCAGCAGCCAGCCGAACACCGTGACGATCAGCACGTAGTAGATCGCGATCGCGGATAGCGTCTCCATCACGAGAAAGTTCTGCGAGTACAGCCGCTGGCCGACCATCAGCAGTTCGGTCAGCGAGATGACCGATACCAGCGAGGTCAATTTCACGTTGGTGATGAACTCGTTGATCAGCGTCGGCAGCGCGACGCGGAACGCCTGCGGAATCACGATCAAACGACGCAGCCCCAGTGGGCCGATGCCAAGCGCGCTACCGGCTTCCTGCTGGCCTTTTGCAACCGCCAGCAAACCGCCGCGATGGATCTCCGCCATATACGCGGTCTCGGTGAGGACGAGCGCGACGAGGCCGGAGAAGAACGGATGCGACAGCGCGACGCCGGCGGACGGAATGAGCTGCGGCAGGTTGTAGACGAAGACGACGAGCACCAGCAGCGGCACGCTGCGGAAGAACCAGATATACAGCGCAGCCGGTGCGGCGAGCCAGCGCGCACCGGACATCTTGGCAACGGCAAGCGGGAAGCCCAGCACCATGCCGATCGACCATGACAGCGCGCTGAGTTCGACCACGGTGACGCTGGCCTGCCAGAAGGCGGGCAGGGCGAACAGCGACAGGAAATAGTTGAAGTCGAAGTGCATGAGCGGCTCGCAGTGCGCGGTAACGCAGGCAGAAAACTATGGAATCAGGAGGCTTTCGCCGCGGGCGGCGGTGCGAGATCGTATTTCTTCAGCACCGCGTCGTATTCGCCGTTTTTCTTTAACGCGTCGAGGGCGCGTGTCAGCGCGTCGAAGAGCGGCTTGTTGTCCTTGCGCACATAGATACCAAGTGTCTGCGGATAGATCAGTTGCGTCGACGAGACGACCACTCGCCCGGACGATTTCGCGGACAACGCATGCGCCGCACCGGAGATTTCCATCTGCGCCTGCACGTTGTTCGACAGCAGCGCCTGCAGCACTTCGGGCGCGGACGGATATTCGCTGACGACGATCGGCCCCTTGCCGTTGGCCTTGCAATACGACGTCGACAGCGACTGCAACTGCGCGACCCACGTGGTGCCCTGTTCGAGTCCGACGCGCAGTCCGCACAGGTCTTCGGCGGATTTTGGCTTGAGCGGACTCGCCGTTGGAACCATGATCGCCGCGCCGGTCTGCGCATACGGAATCGCCTGCGCCTGGGCGACACGCTCGGGTGTCACGTACATCCCCGAGATGATCGCGTCGTAGTGGCGCGCGTTGAGCCCGAGGATCAGCCCCGAGAAACGCGTGTCGACGAAGCTCGGGTTCGCGCCCAGTTGTTTCGCGAGCGCTCGCGAGAGATCGGGATCGGAGCCCACCACCTTGTCGCCGTCATACGACTCGAATGGCGGGTAGGTGATCTCCATACCGACCTTGAACTGCCCCGGCGCCAGCGTCGCGGCCGCGCCGTTTGTCTGCGCGGTCGCACCGGTGCACGCGAACGCTGCGAAGATGCTGCTGGCCGTGAAAGCGGCCAGAGCGCGTGTCGTGTTTCGCTTGAAGATCATGGTGGAGCTCCGGTCGTAGTGTTGGCGGTGGTTCGAACAGGGTGCGCGTAACGTTGCGCGCGGGTGGGCGTGTGTTGCTCAGCCGGGCTGACTGCTTTTCTTCAGATGCCCGAAGCTGGCCGGCTTGCGAGCGTGTGCCGGCAGCGTTGCTTCGCCGTTTGCGACGCGCTTGCGCAGGTACTGGTAGGTCTGCAGCGCCTGCCCGTACATGTGCTCGCCGATCGTGATCGCTTCGTAAGTTTCACCGTCCCGCGCGAATGCCGGCAGCGGCTTGATCAGCGTGTGGTAATCGCACGCATAGAAGAGCGGGAACGAATAGCGCTCTTCGCCGACGGTGCGCACGCGGTGTGCCGTCGCGACGAATGCGCCTGCCGTCATCACTTCGAGCATGTCGCCGATGTTCACGACGAAACTGCCCGGCAGCGGCGGCGTATCGATCCACTGGCCGAGGCCGTTCATTACCTCGAGCCCGGGTGCGTCGGCGTGCAGGATCGTGAAGCATTCGTAGTCGGTATGCGCACCGATGCCAGGCGCGTCCTGTGCCGCGCCGTCGAACGGGTAGTGGATCAGGCGCAGCTTCGACGGCGGCCGTGTGACGAGCGCATCGAAGTGATCCTCGGGCAGACCGAGCGCCAGCGCGAAACCGCCGAACAGCCGGCGCCCGAGCGCGAACACCTGCTCGTAGTAGCGCTGCACCGCGGGTTTGAAGCCCGCGAGTTCGGGCCAGTGATTCGGACCGAGCAAGGGCGTGCCGGCCAGCACGAGCGGATCGTCGGCGCGCAGTTCGTAGCCGACGTCGAATGCTTCCTTATGGTCCGGCTTGCCCTTTGCATAGACTTCCTCGCCTTCGGGTACGAAACCCTTGTGTGTCTCGGACGTACCGATGTAATGCGCCATCTTCTGTTCGAACGACTGCGCGAAGTAATCCTTCGCCGCCTGATGCAGACCGTCGATCACTTCCGTATCGATGCCGTGGCCCGAGATATACAGAAAGCCGACGTCGCGCGCCGCCTGCCCGAGTTGCGCGGCGACGGCTTCGCGGTCGGCCACCCGCTCGCTGAAAAGACCGGCAATATCGACGACCGGAATCGACGTGAAATGACTGGCCGGGGTGAGATGCGGGATCGGAGCGGCTTGCATCGCGTGGTTCTCCTGGGTTCAGTGCGGGCCCATTGCCCGATGAAAATGTTCGCGTTCGGTGTGCACCATCCATGTGTTGAGCGCGGCCAGATCGGCAACCGGCGCGTCGGTGAACGGCAGATGGTGTAGATAGCCGTCGGCGCCGAATTCCGGCGTCAGCGTGCTGTGCGTGTAGCCGCGCGCCTGCTGCGCGTGCCACACCGCTTCCCAGTGCCGCTGATGGAATGCGAGCGCCGCTGCGTATTCCGGTGCGCCGGGATGCGGCACCTGCGGCCCCTGGTCGTAGCCGACACGTGCCTGGATGTGATGGACGCGCTCGACGAACGGCGTCAGGTCGTCTGCGGGATCGTCGAGCAGGCGCTCGCAGACCACGACCCAATGGCTGATATCGCTGGTGAAGCGCAGCGCCGGTAACTGGCGGATCAGATCGAGCGTGACCCACGGGCTGTACAACGAACGCGCGCGATGCGTCTCGAAGCTGCAGATCAGCGCATGACGCTGCGCCAGTTCGAGCGCGCCGCCGAAGAAATCGACTTGCTGCGCGAGCGGCCAGCGGTCGTTGCCGGCCAGCACGTTGACGAAGCGCGGCGTCAGTTCGGCGGCCCAGTCGAGCTTGCGGTTCAGGTCGAGCAGATGCGCGGCGGGCGTCGCGTGCTGGTCGGGCAGCACGGCGCTATCGGTGAAGCAGATCGCGATGTAGTCGAGCGCGTGGTCGGCCAGATCCTGGGCGAGTGCAATGCGCGCTTCGACCTCGAGCGGCAGTCGCGCCTCGATGCCGGCGAGCCCAGCGGCGCGTGCGCTGGCGAAGGCCGCCCGACGGTTGCCGCGATAACCCCAGAGCGAACGAAAGATGTCCAGCTGCATGTGTCGAGCCTCGATTCCAGCGGGCGTCGGTTAGCTACCGACAGATTGAAGCCCATGGTGCAGTTGGCCGAAAAAGCGAAGAATCCTGGAAACAAAACAATCACTTCAGGATTTTCTGAACTAACGTATGGGGCTGCGGCTACCATTAAGGCGTTCATCGCAAGGAGTGGATCGGCCATGGCTCGACGGCAGATGGTCTTCGTAATGCCAGCCCCGGCGACTGCCGCATTCGAAGCCTTTCATAACCACGGCAAGCGGCTGGAATGGGACACGTTGCTGTCGAAGGCGGAAGTGGAGGGCGGCGGAACCTACCCGTACGTCGGTGCAGTAACGCTGAACGTCGGCCGGGGTGCGCTACGCGGACCCGGCATGCGAACACGCTTCGTGAGCTATGAATCGCCCCGGCTTGCTGCGGCGACGATCGTCGAACCCAGCGGCCTGTTCGCGTACTGGGGGGCTTCGATGCGCCATCGCGATCTGCCGGACGGCACCTCCGAACTGATTTATACGTTCAACCTGAAACTGCGTCCGCGGTTGCTGGGTCTGCTATTCGATCCGCTGGCCGCGCGAATTTTCGCGCATGAGACGCGGCGCCGGTTCACGGCGATGGCGGCCTGGCTGGAGGCGAACCAGGCCACGAAAAGAGGATGAAAATGAGTTGACGGTACGCATTCTTGCGTATAGCGGAATCGCTGTACTTCCCGCGCAGAGGGTATACAGTGGGTTCAAACCAGCGACTGGTTCTGGAAATCCTTCAGGCCTTGATGCCGGGCCGATTCTTGAGTTAACCGGGTGCGCTCGCACGGTTGGCCGACACAAATCAACGCACCGTTCCTCTGCCTTTTCACCCGCAGGCCAGAGCCATCGAACCTGTCCAGTCGTACTCGTCCTCGCATTCTCTGCGCTGAGAACGCGCATTCGACACTGCTCGCGTGGTTGCGCATGGGGCGGGTCCTCGTCGCGATGGTTGCCGCGATTTACACAGACGCCTTTGTTGCGGGTGAAGCGTTTCACCTCGCCTATTGGGAGCAAATCATGATCGACGATCAAGTTAACCTCGAAGAACTGGAAGAGAGCAGGAAACGACGAACTGCGCAGGAGACCACGGCTGAGGGCAGCACACCGGGAACCCCGGAGGTGCCGGTCCATACTCCCTACAGAAAGCCGAAGCAGTGGATAAGTGAAGCCAGGAAATGGCTCGGCGTCGGTGGTCGCACCGGCTAGTCAACGCTGGCGCGTCGAACGAAACGCCAGGTAGTCGTCTCAGGTCTTCAGGACTGTGTGCGCAACCCAGATTACTGTCTCATAGCGGGAGAACAACGTGATGGATGAACAGGCAAAAGCAGACGAACTGGCGGAACGCAAGAAACAAAAGGAATCCGGAGCGATCGCGACTGACGATGGCATGCCCGTCGGACCAGAAAACAAGCGCGGAGAGGTCGAGACGATTCGTTACAGTGCGCCGAACAAATGGGTGAGAAGTACCAGAAAGTGGCCTGGCGTGCCGGGTGCGGCCATAGAGTCGGTGCGGTCGTCGAGCCCACGGCGCAAGGCCGATCTGTCTTGAGAGCGTGGAGTTGAGGGGCCAGCGAAGCGCCGAACTCCCCGGTTTTTGTGTCCCCGCAGCTAACCTCGTGCAAGTGCCACGAAGCCTCGCCATCTTCGAAACTGTTACTCTCTCGTCTCCCCACCGCGGCAGGCTTGCCCGTAGTGGGCCAACCGCCCGTGTCGGGTGAGACAGGATTTTGAATGTTCGGCTTTCTGCGCAGTTACTTCTCAAACGATCTGGCGATCGATCTCGGTACTTCAAACACACTGATCTACATGCGCGGCAAGGGCATTGTCCTCGACGAGCCTTCGGTCGTGTCGATCCGTCAGGAGAGCGGGCCGAATGGCAAGAAAACCATTCTGGCAGTCGGCAAGGAAGCCAAGCAGATGCTGGGCAAGGTACCGGGCGACATCGAAGCGATTCGCCCGATGAAAGACGGCGTGATCGCCGACTTCACCATCACCCAGCAGATGATCAAACAGTTCATCCGCATGGTGCACGCGCCGCACATTTTCGCGCCGTCGCCGCGCATCATGATCTGCGTACCGTGCGGCTCGACCCAGGTCGAACGGCGGGCGATCAGGGAGGCTGCACACAGTGCTGGCGCATCGAAGGTCTATCTGATTGAAGAACCGATGGCCGCGGCAACCGGTGCTGGCCTGCCGGTATCGGAAGCGACCGGCTCGATGGTGGTCGATATCGGTGGCGGTACCACCGAGGTCGGCGTGATCTCCCTCGGCGGCATCGTGTACAAGGGCTCGGTGCGGGTCGGCGGCGACAAGTTCGACGAGGCGATCGTCAACTACATACGCCGCAACTACGGCATGCTGATCGGCGAACAGACCGCCGAAGCGATCAAGAAAGGGATTGGTTCGGCGTTCCCCGGCTCCGAAGTCAAGGAAATGGAAGTGCGCGGCCGCAACATGTCGGAAGGTATTCCGCGCAGCTTCACCGTGTCGAGCAACGAGATTCTCGAAGCGCTCACCGATCCGCTGAACCAGATCGTATCGGCGGTCAAGATTGCGCTTGAACATACGCCGCCGGAACTCGGTGCCGATATCGCCGGGCGCGGCATCATGCTCGCCGGTGGCGGTGCGCTGCTGCGTGATCTGGATCGGCTGCTTGCTGAAGAGACCGGGTTGCCGGTGTTCGTTGCCGAAGATCCGTTGACCTGCGTCGTGCGCGGCTCGGGGATGGTGCTTGAATATATGGAGAAGTTCGGCGGGGTGTTTACATACGAATGAGCGTGTTGGTCACCTGGCACGATACTCGCGCGGCGAACACCCGATGATGCGCTTGAATGCATGGCTAAACGCACTATCCGAGTCGTAACCGAGTTCCTGCGCGACAGCGGAAACCGATGCGTCCGAGCGTCGTAACTTCCGTGTCGCGAGTTGCATGCGCCAGCGCAGCAGGTAATCGAGCGGACCGAATCCCATCTTTCGCTTGAAGTGCAGCGCGAAGGTCGAGCGCGATACGTTGCAGCGGGCGGCGAGATCGTCGACGGTCCAGCGCCGTGCAGGCTCCGCATGGATCGCATTGAGGGCAGCCGCGATGCGCGGGTCCGCGAGCGCCGCGAGCCAGCCGGCCGCGCCTTGCGCGTACGAGTCGGCGTGGAGCCGCAGAATCTGCACGAGCATCATATGCGCAAGGTGTTGAACCATCAGCGAAGCGCCCGGTAGCGACGTGCTGAATTCCTGCGCGAGTTGCTGCAGTGCCCAGCGCAGTATCGCCGCCTGCTCGGAATGACCACGCACCACGATGAGAGGCGGCAGATCGTCAAGCAGCAGTTTCGCGTCATCCTCGAATGAAAAGCGGCCGCCGATCAGAAAGAAATCATCCGCTTCGCCATAGCGCGAGATGCCACCTTCGGGCGGGACGCGATAGACATCGGCCAGCGCGATGGGTGTGACGGATAGATCGCTCGCCAGCGAATACCTGCGCGGCCTGGCAAGCAGGACGCAGTCCCCTGCGTGCAATTGAACAGGCGGTCCGGCGTCTTCGACCGTCAGCCAGCATGTGCCCTCGACGACGGCGCTGAACTTGATGCCCACCGGCGCTGGAATGTCGAACGCCCAGTCGCCACCCGCCCGCAGTCCGGCGAAATATGAATTGCGCGTTTCCAGCAACGAAAGGACTTCAGACAGTGGGTCCAAGCATCTGCTCCAGACGATAGCGACAGAACTCCGGATTCTATTGCATTCACAGGCTGACATGCAGGCCCGAAAATGGCACGTCACGATCGCATGGATGCGATCGTGGCAGCAGGTCATTTCAAAGGAAACCGGTCAATGCAAAAGCGCAAACTTGGTAACAGTGGGCCCGAAGTTTCGGCTATCGGTCTTGGTTGCATGGGTCTTAGCTTCGGCTTGGGGCCCGCGGTCGAGAGAGCCGACGGTATTGCACTCATCCGTGCGGCGTTCGAGGCCGGCGTCACGTTCTTCGATACCGCCGAGTGCTACGGTCCGTTCGTCAACGAAGAACTTGTGGGCGAAGCCGTCGCGCCGTTTCGCGATCAGGTCGTGATAGCCACCAAGTTCGGGTTCGAGGATGGCGATCCCAGTAAGGCGGTCAACAGCCGGCCCGAACGCATCCGTGCGGTGGCGGACGCGTCGTTGCAACGGCTCAGGACCGATCGAATCGATCTGTTCTATCAGCATCGCGTCGATCCGGGCGTGCCGATCGAAGACGTTGCGGGAACGGTTAAAGACCTGATTCGGGAGGGCAAGGTCAAGCACTTCGGTTTGTCGGAGGCGGGCAGCCAGACAATTCGTCGCGCCCACGCGATACAGCCCGTCGCTGCGCTACAGAGCGAATACTCGTTGTGGTGGCGCGAGCCGGAGCAGTCTGTGCTGGCGACGCTCGAGGAACTTGGCATCGGCTTTGTGCCGTTCAGTCCGCTGGGTAAGGGCTTTCTCACTGGCGCAGTGAGCGCAGGCACTGAGTTCGGCGCGGGCGATGTCCGTCATTTCCTGCCGCGTTTCTCGGAAGATAATCGCAAGGCGAATGCGGCGCTCGTGGACGTGCTCGGCGACATCGCGGCCGGGAAAGGTGCAACGCGCGCGCAGATTGCACTGGCCTGGCTGCTCGCACAAAAACCGTCGATCGTACCGATACCGGGCACGACGAAATTGCCTCGGTTGAAAGAGAACCTTGGGGCTGCAACCGTGGAACTCTCGGTGGACGATCTGGCGGCGCTCGACGTCGCGTTGCGAGGCATCGAGATTGTCGGCGAGCGGTATCCAGCCCGGTTTCAGCAGCTCGTTGATCGCTAGCGCCTTTCCGTTGCGGTCGGTGTTTTGCGAAACGCGTCCCTTTCCACGGTACGCGTTTCGTCGACAAAACATCGATTCTGGCCTGGCCTTACGTCTTCGCGGACCCGATCGTGTCCAGCGACGCCAGGATATCCTCAGGCAAATGAAGACCCGCGCTGCCGATGTTCTGCTGCAGATGCTCGACCGACGAGGTTCCAGGAATCAGCAGGATGTTCGGCGAGCGCTGTAGCAACCACGCCAGCGCAACCTGCATCGGCGTTGCGTTGCATCGATCGGCAGCGTGATTCAACGCATCGGCCTGCAACGGCGAGAAACCGCCGAGCGGAAAAAACGGCACGTACGCAATGCCATCTTCCGCAAGACTGTCGATCAGCGCGTCGTCGTTGCGGAAAGCCAGGTTGTAGCGGTTCTGCACGCACACAATGTCGGTAATCGTGCGTCCCTGCGCGACCTGCCGCGCGGTCGCATTGCTCAGCCCAATGTGACGGATCAGACCTTTCTCCTGCAACTGCGCGAGTGCCGTCAAAGGTTCTTCGATATCACCCTCGGCCGGTGCCAGTACGTCGAACATCACACGAAAGTTCACGACATCCAGCGCGTCGACTCCGAGATGACGAAGATTGTCATGCACCGCCGATTCTAATTCGGCCGCCGATATCGCAACGTTCCATGACCCATCGCTGCCGCGGCGAGCACCGACTTTCGTGACGATGGTGAGCGCATCCGGATACGGATGAAGCGCCTCGCGGATCAACTGATTGGTCACGTGAGGGCCGTAGTAATCGCTCGTATCGATGTGCGTGATGCCGCTTTCAATCACACTACGCAGCACGGCAATCGCCGCGGCGCGATCTTTCGGCGGCCCGAAAGCGCGCGGGCCGGCCAGTTGCATCGCGCCATAGCCGAGGCGTGTAACGGCCAGATCGCCAAGTTGAAAAGTACCGCCGCGCGTCACTTCAGCCATTGATGCACTCCTTCCTTCCGATGGTTGTTTCGTCGCTACAGGACGTTCGAATAGAATACGAACAATCATTCAGATTGTGAATTCGCATATGCGCGTCGATAACGGACAGGGGCTTGACGCCCGCAAACAGCCTCAGCAAGCGCGTTCGCAGGCAACGGTGGACGCGATTTTCGACGCGACTATTCAGGTTTTGCTGGCCGATGGGCTGCAGCGCCTGACCACTATCCGGGTTGCCGAGCGAGCCGGTGTATCGGTGGGGACGCTCTACCAGTACTTTCCGCAAAAGCAGGCGCTGCTCTTCGCGGTGCTGCAGCGGCATCTGGAACGGGTGGCGCGAACGATGGAGGTTGCCGCTACGTCGGCACACGGCGCCTCTGTGTCGACAATGGTGAAGACGGTTGTCGGTGCGTTCGTGAAAGCAAAGACGGAGGACCTGGACGAAGCGCGTGCGCTTTATGCGGTGGCCTTCGAACTCGATTCGCGCAGCTATGTTCACGCAGTGGGGGCGCGTAACCGCGTGGCGCTGGAGGCCATGCTGAAGACCGCTTCCGATGCGGATTTTGCCGACGTGGGTATGACCACATTCATGCTGATGGGCGCATTGCTCGGACCGATCCGTATGCTGCTCGAGGCGAAGTCGCCGCAATCGATGATGCGCAAGTTTCACGAGCAACTCGAGTCGCTGTGTCTGGGGTATCTGGAGCGCGAGGCGCTTCCAAAGCGGCCGGTAGGCTAGCTCTTTACCCGTCGACCCTGCCGCAGGAAAGGCGGCGACTCTCCGTGTTTTCAGCGGATGTCCGAAGATGGTCGCCGATGGACGCAGCGGCCGGATTCGCGCAGCACCGTATAATCCGGCATGACTTTTCTTTTCCCTCCGGCAACAGCCGCGCGAGCGACAGCGTTCGCGATGTTTGCCCGCCAGTCCGCCGCGCACATCGTTGCGGCGCGCTCACGTCTCCCCAACTTCATGCGTAAGTCTCGCGAACTACATCGGGGAGGCGTATGAAAATCCCTAAACGGCTCGCACCGCTGCTCGAAGAAGGGCTTATCGACGAAGTCATCGGCCAGTTGATGAGCGGCAAGGAAGCGACGGTGTATGTGGTGCGCAGCGGCACCTCCGCGCGTTGCGCGAAGGTCTACAAGGATGCGAAGCAGCGCAGCTTCCGCCAGGCCGCGTCGTATCGCGAAGGCCGCAAGGTCAAGAACAGCCGCGAAGCGCGCGCGCTGGAGAAGGGCACGCGCTACGGTCGTCAGGTGCAGGAAGAACAGTGGCAGAACGCGGAGGTCGATGCGCTATTCCGGCTCGCCAACGCCGGGGTGCGTGTGCCGCAACCGTATATCTGCACCGATGGCGTGCTGTTGATGGAACTGGTGGTCGACGGTGCCGGCAACGTTGCGCCGCGTCTGAACGATGTCGATCTGACCGAAGCACGCGCGCTCGAACTGCACACGCTGCTGCTCAACCAGGTCGTGCGGATGCTGTGCGCGGGCATGATCCACGGCGATCTGTCCGAATACAACATCCTGCTGGCTGCCGACGGCCCGGTGATCATCGATCTGCCGCAAGCGGTCGATGCCGCCGGTAACAGCGAAGCCGCCGCGATGCTCAAACGCGACGTCGACAACCTCGCGACATATTGCGGACGGTTCGCGCCGCAACTGCTCGATACCGATTACGGAACGGAGATCTGGGCGCTGTTCGAAGCGGGCGGCCTGCATGTCGACGCGAAGTTGACGGGACACGTCGAAGCCGACACGCGACCCGTCGATCTCGATGCGGTGTTGCAGGAGCTGGAAGACACGCGGCTCGATGAAGAGGCGCGGCTGCGGCGCGAGCAGGAGCTGAACGCGCAGCGGTAAGCCGTAGTATCAGCCGGCGCTTGCGCGCCGCGCACGCTCTCTCGACGCACGGGCGATACCAGACACAGTTCGCCCGTAGCGACCTACCCAGCGCGTCCCGGCATGCCCGTGCCGCTCTCCCACTCAGTGACATATGACGGCGCCTCGGCCCGTGCGTCGTGCGCCTCGGCGGGCCGCGGCGTCAACTCCAGCGGCAGCACACCTGCCCACACCGGCCGGTCGAGGTCTGCCTCGTCATCATTCGGGCCACCCGTGCGGATCTTGCACGAGTACTCGTCGAGCGGTACGCGCAGCACGGTCGTCGCCGCGAGCTCTTTCGCATTGGCGCGCCGCGCTTCGTGCGAGCGGCCGCGGGCGATCTTCTCGACCAGCGCATCCAGCGATTCGGCCTTGTGCTCGCCTTCCACCTGTTCGCAGACACCGTAAATAACAGCGGTCCGATAGTTCATCGAGTGATTGAATGCAGACCGCGCGAGCACCAGCCCGTCGATATGCGTGACGGTGACGCACACCTGGGCGCCGTCGGCGGCGGCTTTCAGCATCTGGCTGCCATTCGAGCCGTGGACATACAGATAATCGCCCTGGCGCCAGCACGCGGTAGGGATGCAGTGCGTACCGCGCTGATCGGTGAAGGCGATGTGGCAGAAGTACGCTGCATCGACGATCGCGTCGAGCACGGCGCGATCGTAGCGCGCCCGTTCCGGTTCGCGGCGCACACGAGCGCGGTTCGAGAGGGGACCTGGTTTTTCGTTCACGGGGAGTCTCATGGTCGGTGAATTTTCCGCCAGCATAATCAATGCATGGCTCCTTCACTAGATCCATCTAGTGCGGGAAATCTGGAGCCAGTCTGAGCGGGCGGTTGCCGCTACTAACGCAGCAACCCCATCGCCGACGCCTTCAACGTCGCCGCTGCCCGCGTCGTGCATTCGAGCTTGCGAAACACCCGCTCGACATGCGTGCGCACGGTGCTCGGGCTGAGATTGAGCGCCCGTGCCGCTTCCTTGTTGCTGGCGCCGTGACTGATCAGGTTCAGCACATCGATCTCGCGCGACGAAAGACGCGTCGTTTCCGCCGCGTAGCGTATGTTGCGCGGCGAAGCCGATTGTGTAGCAGTGGGTTCACCTTCGAGCAGCGCTTCGACGACATCGCTATCGAAGCGTCCCTGTTCGGCTTCGGTACGCAGCAGTTCGCTGGCTGCGACATCGGAGAGCGCGTCGCGCCACGGCCGCTTCGAACGTAACGCGACCCACGCAGCCGACGCAGCAAGAATGCGCGCTTCGAGACCGAGCGCCGGGCCGCCCACAGCGCGGAAATAGCCGCTGCCGTCCAGACGTTCGTACGCATACGAAGCCAGTTCCGTCGCCTGATCCAGCGTGCCCATCTGTTTGCCCGCGCGCGAAGTCCAGTAGGGCACGAGGCGCACCTTTTCCCACTGTGCGGCCGAAAGACGCGTCGGCGTGTCCCAGATCGCATTCGGCACGGCCGCGCGTCCTATCCCGTGGATCAACCCCGCCCGGTACACACGTTCACTCGCTTCGGGATCGGCGACGAGACGCGCGCAGCAGGCTGCGGCAGTCGTCGCGACGGCGCGCGAATAACCGGTCATCCACGGTAGTTTCAGGTCGAGCACATCGGCGATCAGGTCGGGGGACGTGCTGTGCTGCATCTGTGGCGTCAGCAGCGCGGCGTCGAGCGCGGCTGGCGCGAGCTGCGCCAGCGTATCGAGCCACTGTGCCGCGTGCGTATTGACGGGAATCGTCAGCGTAGCCGGATAGCGGAAATTCGCGCGGTGCGCGATCAGTACGAGTGCGTGTTCGAGCCCATAAACCCGGCTGAAAATTTCCAGATCGCCCGCCAGCGCCACGACGAACACCGCTGCCGGTACCGCCTTGCCGTTCAACTGGTTCGGCATGCCGTTGCCGTCCCACGTCTCGAAGATATGCCGCAACGTCGCTTCGGTCTCGCTGCCGAGACCAAGGATGCGTGCGACTTCGCCCGATACCTCGCAATGAATCTGGGCGAGCGGCGCAATCGCCTGTGCGGGGCCGCCTTGCGCATTGAGCAGTTCGGCCCAGTCGGGGCGCTCGGCCAGCATCGCCGCGCGGCCCTCGACGTCGTCGCCAAACGTGTTAGTGAATTCCGCCGCATTTGCGGTGCAGCCCGACCAGCGCAGCAGCGATGCCTCGCGCACCGTGTCGCAGATGTCTGCCCTGAAACTGGCCGCGCCGGCGATCTGCGCGGCGAGCCAGGCCGTGCGCAGTGAGTGATCGGTGGGTTGCCCCATGCTGAGATCGCCGATAAAGGCGAGCGCCTTGACGGCGTCGAAGGTGCGAATGTCCAGGCCGCCGGCCGGCATGATGGGGTTTCCTCGAACGGTAAGCGGGAGCGTGGCGACGACTATACGCGACGCGGCTACCGGCCCGGGTCGGTCATTTGACCGATACCGGCACGCGGCGCCGTTTGCGATGCTCTGGCCTCGACATCACATTTGAGGAGTTGATCCAACATGAATACCCGAATGAAGAAGTGGTTTGCAGCGGCCTGCCTGTTCGGTGGCCTGTTCTCCGTGCAGGCCGCTCACGCTGAGGCGCAGGGCGATCTGAAGGGCACCAACGTCGTCCTGGTTCATGGCGCGTTCGCCGACGGCTCGAGCTGGAGCAAGGTGATTCCGCTGCTGGAAGCGCGCGGCGCACACGTGGTGGCTGTGCAGAACCCGCTGTCTTCGCTGGCCGACGACGTCGCCGCGACGAAACGCGTGATCGACGCGCAGACAGGCCCGGTGGTGCTGGTCGGCCATTCGTGGGGCGGTGTCGTCATCAGCCAGGCCGGTAACGACGACAAGGTCAAGGCACTCGTCTATGTCGCGGCCTTCGCGCCGGACAGCGGCGTGTCGATCAACGACATGCTGAAAGGCAAGCCGGCGCCGGCATGGGTGAGCCAGCTGCAGAAGGATTCCGGCGGCTTCCTGACGCTGTCCACCGACGCGATCATCCATCAGTTCGCACAGGACCTGCCGCTGCCGGAAGCGCGCCTCGTCGCGGCGACCCAGGGCCCGTGGTTCTCCGGCTGTACCGACGACAAGGTCACGACCGCCGCGTGGCACACGAAGCCGTCGTGGTACGTGCTCGCGGAGCAGGATCATATGATCGATCCGGGTCTGCAGCAGGTGATGGCGACGCAGATCGGCGCGACCGTGACGCGCGTCAAGTCGAGCCACGTCGCGATGCTGAGCCAGCCTAAAGCGGTGGCGGCGGTGATCGCTGCGGCGGCGAAGAAGTAAGGCGCATTGCCGCAAAAACAGGTATGACCGGCACAGTCGGGTCTGTTCGGCTCAGGTGCGATCGACGATCGCACCTGAGCGATTGGCTGTACGTTTCAGTTAGGCATGTCTTATGTTTCATTTAGGAGCGAACCGATATCTACGTTCGGAGATATTCGATAAGGTATGGCGTTTCACTGTGCGCAAGATATCGAATATCCATGACCAACTCGCTCCCCACTACTACCTGGCCGTCGACCGACGCTGCAGACCCGTATATCGGTCTGGAAAAACTCGACGATCCCACCGTCGATTCATGGGTACGTGCGCAAACGGCCCGCACCATGGAAACGTTCGGTCATACGCCCAACGCCGACATTCGCACCAGGCGGCTTTTCGAAGCCATGACGGCCCAGGACCGCATCGTTACCTGTTTGCGTTATGGCGACTGGGGCTACAACTACTGGACCGACGAAGCACACCCGCTCTTCTTTGTACGCCGCACGCCCTGGGACGCCTGGATTGAAGGCGTGCCTGAATGGGAAACCGTGCTGGACGTCAATGCACTCGATCTGAACAACCGGGACGGCGACGAAACACGCTGGGTTCTGGCCGGCTTCGATCTGATCTATCCCACCTTCGATCGCGCGCTGGTCTCTCTTGCACCGGGAGGTTCCGATTCGATCATCGTGCGGGAGTTCGACGTCGAAGCACGCGCTTTTGTCGACAACGGTTTTGCACTACCTGATCCAGGTTACCACCGCGTCGGGTGGATCGATCGAAATACGATCTACGTGAGCTGGGATGACAGTGCGGTGAGCGCGGTTCCGGCCGTGACGGTCGCCGGCTATCCGCGACAGGTACGCAAATGGACGCGCGGAATGCGCGTATCCGATGCGCCGATCGTATTCGAATGTGAACCTGACGACCTGTCTGCGGAGGCCTTTTTCGATCCGATTCACAGACGTCATTCCGCGTACCGCAGCGCATCGTTTTACGACGTGGTGTACTTCTGGCTCGACGAGAAGACGGACGAATGGCGGGAATTCGATGTGCCGCGCGATGCAACGCTGTTCGGGTGGAACGACTGGTTGCTCGTTACGCTGCGCACCGACTGGGACGTCGATGCGGCCACGTATCGCAGCGGCTCATTGCTCGCTATCCGGCGTGACGCATTTCTCGACGGTAGCCGCTGCTTCGTGGTGCTTTTCGCGCCTGCGGACGAAAAGGTACTTTCCGGCGCGCACTATACGAAGCATTGGCTGATCGTTGCGCACAAGAGCGAAAGCGTTACCCGTGTGACACTCTGGCGTCCACTCGCGGCCGCCGATGGCACCTGGGAGGCGCGGGACTATCCGCTGCCGGACGGGTGCGAGGCATCGGTGACAGCCATCGACCACACACGCGACGACACCGTGTTGATTTACACCAATCACTTCCTGACACCGCCGTCGCTGCATCTTGCCGATCTCGCCAGTGATACACCCTGGCGTCTGCTCGCGCAGCTTCCCGCCCGCTTCGATGCAAGTGGATTCGTCGCACTGCGCCGGCATGCCGTTGCTGCCGATGGCGTGCGGATTCCCTATTGGGTAATCGGGCGCGAGACGGATCTTCAAGGCGATCCACGGCCGTGCGTGCTCTACGGATACGGCGGATTCGAAATCCCGCTCGATACCCCCGGCTATATCGACACCCTGGGATTCTCCTGGCTCGAACCAGGTGGCGTGTACGTGATCGCCTGCATCCGGGGTGGCGGGGAATATGGACCTGCCTGGCATCGGGCCGCCCAGCGCGAGAAACGTCAGGTTGCATTCGACGATTTCATCGCCGTGGCCGAAGCATTGATCGATTCAGGTGTAACGACGCCCACGCAGCTCGCCATTCAAGGTGGAAGCAACGGTGGTCTGTTGACAGCGGTATGCATGATCCAGCGCCCGGAACTGTTCGGCGCCGTCGTCTCGGAAGTACCGGTCCTCGATATGGCGCGCTTTCACCTGCTGCTGCAGGGCGCCTCGTGGGTCGAGGAGTACGGCGATCCCGACAATGCCGACGACCGCCGGATGCTGATGGATTACTCGCCGTATCACAACGTGAAGCCAGACACGCACTATCCGCCTGTGCTGTTTACGTCGTCATCGACCGACGATCGTGTGCATCCTGCTCACGCCCGCAAGATGGTGGCGAAAATGCAGGCACTCGGGCACGCCGACGTCTGGTACCTGGAACATCGCGATGGAGGGCATGGCGCAGGTGTCGAGCCCGAAACCATGGCCCGCGCAGTAGCCACGACATTCGAGTTCCTGCGCGCGAAGATCGGAGCAGCGTTACAACCGGTTCGCCCGTAGTTTTCAGCCGCGCACGCAGACCCGATAGCGGGTCTGCTGGCGGTACACCTTGCCAGGTCGAAGCACGGTCCGCTCACCGTCGGCCATGTGGACCTGGTCGGGAAACCCGCCGGCTTCGAAGCACAGCCCCGCATGTCGTGCGAGCACGACACCCTGACGACCGCGCACGCCCTGCAGGTAATTGCCGGTATAGAACTGCAAGCCCCACTGGTCTGTCTCGACGACCAGTTCGCGCCCGCTGCCCGGATCGTAGGCACTCGCGACGCGGCGGCAGGGCTGCACATTTCCAGGCTCATCGGCTGCGTCGCGCAGCACATAGCAGTGATCGAAGCCGCCCGCGCGTGCGAGCTGCGCGTGCGGCCAGTCGAGCCGCGCCCCGAGCGGCGCGCTGTGCCGGAAATCGAACGCATTGCCGGCAACGTCCGCGCGCTTCGCCGGAATCATCGCCGGGTCGACTTCGAAGAACGCGTCCGCATCGATCGAGATGACGTGACCGCGCACGTCCGTCCCGGCCTGGCCCGTCAGATTGAAGTAAGGATGGCTCGTCAGGTTGAGCGGCGTCGGGGCATCGGCGAGCGCTTCGTAGTCGAGCGTCAGGGCACCGTCGTCATCGAGTGCATAGCGCACCTGGACCGTCACGTTGCCCGGAAAACCCGCATCGCCCTCCGGCGACTCGAGCCGCATCACGAGCGTGCCGTCCTCGTCGTCGGCTTGCCACAGCGCGCGATGAAACCCGGCAGCGCCGCCATGCAGGCAATTGTCGCCTTCGTTGCGATCGAGCGCGTAGTCGATCCCATCGAGCGTGAAGTGCGCGCCGGCAATGCGGTTCGCCCAGCGGCCGATCAGTGCGCCCATATAGGTCGTCGCCGCGTGATAGTCGGCGGGACTGTCGTGGCCAAGCAGGATGTCGCCGAGCCGTCCTTCCCGGTCCGGCGCGTGCCACGACACGAGCGTCGCACCGAGATCGCTGATGGCGACTTTCATGCCGTGCGTATTGCGCAGCGTAAACAGACTGACCGGATCGCCGCCTGGCAGCCGGCCCCACGTTTCGGTAGATATTTGCGCTGTACTGATCATGTTTCTGGAAGAAAGAGAGAAGAGGGTGCGGTGCGTCAGTTCGCCGATGTTTCCGGGCGCGGACGCTCCTGATATTCGCGCGGCGTACAGCCGAGTTCGCGGCGAAACACGGCATACATGTACTGCAGCGAGGTGAAGCCGCAACGGATCGCGACTTCCGCGCTCGACACATCGCGCTGCTCAAGCAGTGCTTTCGCCGCATCGAGTTTATGGCGCAGGATGGCCTGATGCACGGTACAACTCAGTTCGCGGCGAAAATGTTCTTCGAGCGACGAGCGCGACACGCCGACGTAATCGGCGACCTGCTCGGTGCGAATGCCCTGACATGCGTACTGGCGGATGAAGTGCCGCGCGCGCATCACATAGGGGCTCGCGAGCGGCTGATGACGGCTCGATTCCAGCACGTTGATACCGACCGGTGGCACAAGGATGCGCCGGCCCGGAAAACGCGCGCCGTGCAGCATCTGATGCAAAAGATACGCGGCGGTGCGACCCATTTCCTCGGTACCCTGAATCACCGACGACAGCGGAATACGTGTGAGCGTCCGCGTGAGCGGATCGTTGTCGATACCAATGATTGCCACCTGCTCCGGTACCGCGATGCCCGCCATCAGACACGCCTGCAACAGATGCCGGGCACGCGCGTCGGTCACCGCGATGATGCCGACCGGCTTCGGCAGGCTCGCGAGCCAGCCGGTCAACTGCTCGCTCGCCTGGTTCCACGACGGCGCGCTGGTGGACAGTCCGCGATAAATCTCGGCGCCGATCTCGGCAGCACTGCGCCCGTCGGCGGCGCGCAGATGCGTGAACGCGCGCTCGCGTTGCTGTGCCCAGCGGTTTTCCTGGGCCTCGGGCAGGCTATAGAGCGCGAAGTGCGCAAGCCCGGCGCCGATCAGATGGGTGTAGGCGAGCGAGACGAGCTTCGCGTTGTCGGTGGCGATGTAGGGTAGATCGGGCGGATAGTGCGCCTGGTCTTCGAATGACGAGCCCACCGCGACGACCGGCAGCGCACAGCCGCGCAACGCATCCGACACGGCCGGATCGTCGAAGTCCGCAATGATGCCGTCGCCTTCGAAACGCTCGATGCCGGTCAGGCGGCAACGGAAATCGTCCTCGAGAAACAGGTCCCATGCGACCCGCGTGGACAGCAGGTACTTGCCGATTCCGCCGATGATCTCGCGATCGTAGATCTTGTTCGCGTTGAACAGCAGCGCGATCCGATGGGTCGTCTGAGGCGTGGGGTGCGTCTGGACTCGGGTCATCGGTGGGCGCGGCTCGCGGGATCAAGCGGTTACGAAACGATTACGAAACGTGCAGCAATTCTAGTCCGGGAACCTCCACCCTGCGCGGTATGCGCGGCGAGGCGGTAAGAAACATCAAGCCGCTTACGCAATTTCGTAATTGCCGGTCTTGCGCGGGCACGGCAGCATGGCGTCACCTGGCGAGCCACATTCGCCCCGAGCGCGAGCATTGCGGCGCAGCATAAACATAGAAAGAAAAGGAGACATCGATGTCGTATTTCGAGCACATCCAGCCGATCCACTATGAAGGACCGGACTCGGACAACCCGCTGGCATTCCATCACTACGACAAGGCGAAGATGGTGCTCGGCAAGACGCTCGAAGCGCATCTGCGCATCGCCGTATGCTACTGGCACACGTTCGTGTGGCCGGGCGCCGACGTGTTCGGCCACGGCGCATTCCGCCGGCCGTGGCACGAGCCCGGCGACGCGATGGAGCGCGCCAAGCAGAAGGCCGACGCCGCGTTCGAACTGTTCACGAAACTCGGCACGCCGTACTACACGTTCCACGACACGGACGCATCCCCAGAAGGCCGCAACCTCAAGGAATATAGCGAAAACTTTGCGCGCATGGTCGACTACCTCGCGCGCAAGCAGCAGGACAGCGGCGTCGGGTTGCTGTGGGGCACCGCGAACCTGTTCTCGCATCCGCGCTATGCGGCCGGTGCGGCGACCAATCCGAACCCTGAAGTGTTCGCATTTGCCGCGGCCCAGGTCCGTCACGCGCTCGACGCAACCCATCAACTGGGTGGCGAGAACTACGTGTTGTGGGGCGGCCGCGAGGGCTACGACACGCTGCTCAACACCGAGCTCTCGCGCGAACGCGAACAGTTCGCGCGCTTTCTGCATATGGTCGTCGAGCACGCGCACCGCATCGGTTTCAAGGGCACGCTGCTGATCGAACCGAAGCCGCAGGAGCCGACCAAGCATCAATACGATTACGACGTCGCGACCGTGCATGGCTTTCTGACGCAATACGGTTTGCAGAACGAGATTCGCGTGAACATCGAGGCGAATCACGCGACGCTCGCCGGCCATTCGTTTCATCATGAGATCGCGACGGCATTCGCGCTCGGTGTGTTCGGCAGTGTCGATGCGAATCGCGGCGATCCGCAGAACGGGTGGGACACCGATCAGTTTCCGAACAGCGTCGAAGAACTGACGCTCGCGTTCTACGAAATCCTGCGGCACGGCGGCTTCACGACCGGCGGCATGAACTTCGATGCCAAGGTACGGCGTCAGAGTATCGATGCGGAAGATCTGTTCTACGGCCACATCGGTGCAATCGACAACCTCGCGCTTGCGGTGGAGCGCGCGGCGAAGCTGATCGAGCACGACCGCCTCGAGCAGTTCCGGCAGCAGCGTTACGCGGGCTGGGATACGGAGTTCGGTCGCAAGATTCTGGCAGGCGGTTATTCGCTTACATCGCTAGCTAGCGACGCGCTTGCGCGCGGCCTCGATCCGCAGCATGCGAGCGGCCGCCAGGAGTATCTGGAGAGTGTCGTGAATCAGGCGATCTACGGCGGCCACTGAGCGGCTGCCAGAACTGCAAGAACCGCACGAGCCGAAAGCACGGCAAGCATGACAAAGGCTCGCGTTGCTATCCGGCCGCATGGTCCACCATGCGAGCCGTCCACACCGGCACGCCGGTGATTAAAAGAGAGGAGTGAGACATGAGATTTGCCACCCGCCGTTCCGTTCTGGGTTCGCTCGTCTGTGGAGCGGTACTCGCCAGTCTGTCGCTCGCTGCGCCGCTCGCGCATGCGAGCAAGGATCACCCCGAAATCGGTTTTTGCATCGACGACCTGCGCGTCGAACGCTGGTCGCGCGATCGCGACTACTTCGTCGCCGCCGCCGAAAAGCTCGGTGCGAAAGTGTCGGTGCAGTCGGCGGATGCGAGCGAGGAACGCCAGATCTCGCAGATCGAAAACCTGATCTCGCGCGGCGTCGACGTGATCGTGATCGTGCCGTTCAACTCGAAGACGCTCGGCAACGTGGTCGCTGAAGCGAAGAAGGCCGGCATCAAGGTCGTTTCGTACGACCGGTTGATTCTCGACGCCGACGTCGATGCATACATCTCGTTCGACAACGAGAAAGTCGGCGAACTGCAGGCGAAGGGTGTGTTCGATGCGCAGCCGAAGGGCAACTACTTCCTGCTCGGCGGTGCACCGACCGACAACAACGCGAAGATGCTGCGCGAAGGCCAGTTGAAGGTGCTGCAGCCGGCCATCGATCGCGGCGACATCAAGATCGTCGGCCAGCAGTGGGTGCCGGAATGGAGCGCCTCGACCGCGCTGCGTATCGTCGAAGATGCGCTCACCGCGAACAACAACAAGATCGATGCGATCGTCGCGTCGAACGACGGCACTGCGGGCGGCGCGGTCCAGGCGCTTGCGGCGCAGCATATGGCCGGCAAGGTACCGATTTCGGGGCAGGACGCGGACCTCGCAGCGGTCAAGCGGCTCATTGCCGGGACCCAGACGATGACGGTTTACAAACCGCTCAAGCTGATTGCAAGCGAAGCTGCCAAGCTTTCCGTACAGCTTGCGAAGGGCGAAAAGCCGGCCTATAACGCGCAGTACGACAACGGCCGCAAGAAGGTCGATACGGTGCTGCTGCAGCCGACCCTGCTGACGAAGCAGAATGTCGACATCGTCGTGAAGGACGGTTTCTATACGCAAGCGCAGATCGCGAGCCAGTAACGCTGCGTATGAGTCTCTCCTGAGTGCGTGCCGCCCCACGTCGCGAAGCAGAGCGGCGTGGGGCGCGCCGCGTTTTCTCCTGCAACGGGAACAGTGAATGGCGACTCCCTTGCTGGCGATGCATCGCATCGTCAAGACGTTCTCCGGCGTCAAGGCGCTGGACGGCATCGACCTGATCGTGATGCCCGGCGAATGCGTTGGCCTGTGCGGCGAGAACGGCGCCGGCAAATCGACGTTGATGAAAGTGCTGTCGGCCGTCTATCCGCACGGTACGTGGGACGGCGAGATTCTCTGGAAGGGCGTGCCGCTCGAAGCGCAGAACGTGCGCGACACCGAGCGCGCCGGCATCGTGATCATCCACCAGGAACTGATGCTCGTGCCCGAGTTGTCGGTGGCCGAAAACATCTTTCTTGGCAACGAGATCACCTTGCCCGGCGGCCGCATGAACTACGCGGCGATGTATCAGCGTGCCGACGAACTACTACGTGGGCTCGGGATCGACGGGATCAACGTCGCGCAGCCTGTGATGAACTACGGCGGCGGCCACCAGCAACTGATCGAAATTGCGCGGGCGCTCGCCAAAGAAGCGCAACTGCTGATTCTCGACGAACCGTCGTCGTCGCTGACCGCGACCGAGACGCGCATCCTGCTCGATATCGTGCGCGACCTGAAGCGGCGAGGTGTCGCCTGCGTCTATATCTCGCACAAACTCGACGAAGTGGAAGCAGTGTGCGATACGGTCACGGTGATACGCGACGGCCGGCATGTCGCCACCGAACCGATGAGTACGCTTACCACCGAGCGGATCATCGCGCTGATGGTCGGCCGTGAAATCGCGAACCTGTTTCCGCGCGTCGAGCATGCCGTCGGCGAGATCGTGTTCGAAGCGCAGCATGTCACGGTGTTCGACGTGACGAACCCGCGCCGCAAGCGGGTCGACGACGTGTCGTTCAACGTGCGGCGCGGCGAGATTCTCGGTGTGGCGGGCCTGGTCGGCGCGGGGCGGACCGAGCTGATGCAGGCCATTTTCGGGGCGTGGAATGGCGTCAGCCACGCGACATTGCAGCTCGAAGGCAAGCCGCTGCGTGTGCGCACACCGTTCGATGCAATCCGCGCGGGCATCGCGATGGTGCCCGAAGATCGCAAGCGGCACGGCATCGTGCCGCAGCTCGGCGTCGGCTACAACATCACGCTCGCCGTGCTCAACCGGTTCGCACACGCGGGCCGGATCGATTCGAGCGCGGAACTCGATACGATCCACGCACAGATGAAGCTGTTGTCGGTGCGTGCCGCAAACCCGATGCTGCCGATCGCGAGCCTGTCCGGCGGCAACCAGCAGAAGGCCGTGCTGACGAAGATGCTGCTGACCGATCCGAAGGTGCTGATTCTCGATGAGCCGACTCGCGGCGTCGATGTCGGCGCGAAGTACGAGATCTACAAACTGATTTTCCAGCTGGCGCAACGCGGCGTGGCCATCGTGATGGTGTCGTCGGAATTGCCCGAAGTGCTCGGCATCAGCGACCGCGTGCTCGTGATCGGAGCAGGGCAGTTGCGCGGCGATTTTCCGAACGACGGCCTCACGCAGGAAGCCATTCTCGCCGCCGCGCTGCAGTCCGCGCCGTCTTCCACCCATCCCACTTCAGCGAGTGCAGCATGAGCGGCATGATTCCCGACGCTACCTCCGGCGACGCGAAGCGAACGGTATCGAAACCGTCGTTCGACGTGGCTCAGCAGGCCCAGCAACTCTTCGCGCGTTACAAGATCCTCGCGCTGTTGATCGCAGTGGCCGCAATCTGGGCGTTCTTCTCGTTTCTCACGCAGGGCGCCTTCGTGACGCCGCGCAACCTGTCGAACCTGCTGCGTCAGATGTCGATCACCGGCATGCTCGCGTGCGGCATGGTGTTCGTGATCATCGCCGGCGAGATCGATCTGTCGGTTGGTTCGTTGCTAGGGCTGCTCGGCGGCGTCGCGGCGATTCTCGACGTGAACCGCCACTGGCCGCTTGCGGCGACCGTGCCGGCGGTGCTCGTACTCGGCGTGCTGGTCGGCATGTTCAGCGGCTGGTGGTCGACTTACCGGCGGGTGCCGTCGTTTATCGTCGGGCTTGGCGGCATGCTGGCGTTTCGCGGTGTGCTGCTCGGTCTGACCGGCGGATCGACTATCGCGCCGGTGTCGGACGGGTTCGTGTTTATCGGCCAGGGCTATCTGCCGCGCGCGGCCGGCGATGTGCTCGCAGTCGTGCTGTTCGCGCTGATCGCGGTGCTGACGGTGTCGCAGCGGCGCTCGCGCCAGCGTTATCAATTGCCGGTTGTGCCGCTGTGGCAGGACATCGTGAAGATTGTCGGCGCCGGCGCGATCCTGCTGGCGTTCGTCGCGACACTCGACCGGTACGGTGGCATTCCGGTGCCGGTGCTGTTGCTGCTCGCGCTGCTTGGTGTGTTCACGTATATCGCGACGCAGACCGTATTCGGCAGGCGTATTTATGCGGTCGGCTCAAACCTCGAGGCGACGCGGCTTTCCGGTATCAACACGAATCGCGTGAAGCTGGCCATCTTTGCGCTAATGGGCTTGATGTGCGCATTCGGCGGCATCGTCAACACGGCGCGGCTCGCGGCCGGTTCGCCTTCGGCGGGCACCATGGGCGAACTCGATGCGATCGCGGCGTGCTTTATCGGCGGCACGTCGATGCGCGGCGGCTCGGGTACCGTGCACGGCGCGCTGATCGGCGCGCTCGTGATGGCGAGTCTCGACAACGGCATGTCGATGCTCGACGTCGATGCTTACTGGCAGATGATCGTCAAAGGCAGCATCCTGGTGCTGGCGGTGTGGATCGACGTGGTGTCGGGATCGAACCGGCGTTGAGTGCAGAAGCGGCGCTTGAAGGTGAAGACGATGGCGCGCGCTGCGTTATGACGGCCACGCTAGCAATTTGCGAAGTGAGTCCGCGCGGTTGACGGCCGCCCGTTGCTCGTCGGCGTTACCGATCAGATACTGGTTGACTTCCGAGGTCCCGGTCTTGAAGAGACTCACCTGCAACAGCGCCAGCGTGTTGCGCGTCAACTGCGCATCGGTGCAGGCTTTGGGCGAGGCGCACCACTGGCTGAGCAGCGCGAGCGCGCTTGCATTGCCGTGGGCCGCGAGTGTCAGCACCCGGTCGCCCAGCGTATCGCTGCCCGCAAGCGGGACGTTGAGCCATTCCGCGGGGTAGAGGTTCGCAAGCGCGAGTACGGCTGCGGGTTGACCGGCTGCAGCGGCCTTGTGCAGCAGATCGTCGGCGTACTTCGCGTCGCGCAGGCGCGTATCGCTGCAGCGCAACGACTGCTCGTTCGCGCTCAGGGTGCCGCGCACGCAGGCATCCGCCCATGCTGCAGCTTCGAACAGACCCTCCGCATCGGCGCGATTCTCCAGCGCGCTGAAGTTCGGATAGGAAAACGCATGCTGCAGCGCATCGGCCATGGTGTCGCTTGCGATGCCGCCGGGCTGGAATGCGGCGTTGCTACGCGCAGCTTCCAGCCGCGCGAGCATGTCGACAGGACTGCCTGCCGTAGGTCCTTGCGACACAGGTAGAGAAGGCGCAACCGGTGCGGCGGATTGGCCCGTCTCCACTGGCCGCGGCTGGGTTGTCGCACGCGTCACCGCCGCCACGATCCCGCCGGATTGTGCAGGCGCCAACCATGCCATCAAGCCTAGCGTCACTGCGATCGTCGCGACTCCGCAGGCGATCCATCCCAGCCATCCCGACATCGATGTTGCAGTGCGTCTTTCAGCAATGTTTTTCCCGGCAGTGCTTTTTCCAGCGTTATGCAATAACGGCATGCATGCTCTCCGATTTAACTATCTGGCCAGACGCATTGACGACGGATTGTGCCAAACATGAAGCGGCGGGTGGCCGTTATTCACAATAACTCATATTGCATCGCGAGACGTATTGATGGCCGGGTTCGGCACGTGTGCCGATTAATTCGACTGTTTGAAACATTGCGGAGAACGAATCTGGACAATACCATCCACTGTCTGCACCGGTTTGGATCAAAGGCTCTATGTACACCCGGCGCCAGCGGGACTAATGTACGCCCAGCACAATTATCCGAATACAGGCCAGCGAGGACACGGTGCAGACAACGTCCATAGCCACGAGGAACCACATCGCATAAGAGACGCGCACACTTTCGGGTGTGCCGCGAGGGTATCGCTCGATCAAATGCAATGTGCATTTTACGTATGACCGGTCTCCCTTAACGATAAAAGGGAGTGGGAAGAGCGTTGCTTAACGGACCGGTTTGATCCGGAAACCGTTTAAGACACCGGCCGTAAATGCAAAACGAATAAAAATAGCGATATAGCTAATAATCGTTGAATGGAGACATGGATGGCAGATCACTTCAATGGACGCGAGCGCGGGTCGCACACGATGCCACCTATCGCGCAATCGAATCCCAGCCGCGTCGGCTTTGCAGCGACGCACCTGGCATCACGCAATTCCTCGATCCACGTTGTCGGCAATACCGGCGCGACGCCGCTCTTCGTCGCGCCCGGTTCGCTCGTGCAATAGACCTTCGTATCAGGCATGCGGTCCGACCGTCCGCGGTATCTACCCGATACCCGGCTGAACGGGCGACACCGGCGGCAGCGTGGTTACGAAGCGCGTTGCGCGGTCCGGTCAGCGGAAGTTTGGCAGTTCAGTAGTTCAGCAGGGCAGTGTTTCGAATAGCGGCGCCCCCGTGCATCGCTGTGCTGTGTTCATCCTCCGGCAACTCTGTTGCCACAAATAAGGAAGTTAAATCATGAAATCCTTGAAGATGCGTGTGTGCAGTGGTGCTGTTGTCGCGATGTGTGCTTTTTCGTCGGTGGCGTTTGCCGCGACGATCGCACCGGCAGGTGGTTCGTTCAGCGCGCCTGGCACGATTGTGGTGAGCAACCCGATCGCCGCGAATGTGTCGTGCGGCATCACGCTGAGCGGCGTGGTCGCTTCGGACGGCTCGTATGCGCAGATCAATTCGGTAGTCGTAACAGGTGGCGGGCTGTGCGGCGTGCCGCAGATCATCGGTCTGCCGTGGAAGCTGGTCGCAAGCAGCACGACGGCCGGCAGTGTCGCAAACGTCGGCTTCAGCGTGCTCGGCACGAACTGCGGTCCGTCGACGATCAACGGCAGCTGGAACAACGCGACCGACACGCTGACGGCGACCAATCAGCCGCTTAGCGGCAACTGCACGATCAACAGCCTGTCGGTCAAGCCGAGCCCGGCCTTTACGGTTTCGCCGTAACTTCGCAGTAACGGGGATCGGTCTGCGCCGGGTTACGCGGCGCAGACCGGCTTAAGGACATAAATTATGAAATCGTTGAAGATGCGTGTGCTCGGTGGTGCCGTCATCGTGATGTGTGCCGCCGTTTCTGCAGCGACTTTCGCCGCAACGATCGGACCGGCAGGCACTTCGTTTAGCGCGACCGGCTCGATCATAACCAGCACTCAGTTTTATGCGAACTCAGGCTGTGGCATAACAGTGAGCGGCGTGGTGGCTTCGGACGGCTCGTATGCCCAGATCAATTCGGCGGCTATCACCGACGGGGGGTATGCGGTTTACCGGTACTCAATGGTCTGCCGTGGAAACTGGTTGCAACCAGTGCAACGACGTTCAGCATCGAAAACTTCGGATTTGGCTACGCAATTAGCGGCCTCGGCGAGTGCGGTCCGTCGACCATCAACGGCAGCTGGAACGTCGCGGCGAACACGCTGACCACGAGCAATCAACCACTCGGCGGCAAGTGCACGGTCAACTACCTGTCGATCAAGGCGAGTCCGGCTTTGACGGTCTCGCCGTAACAGGGATCGGTCTGCGCCGTATCGCACGGCGCCGCACAGCTTTTCGTCGCGTTTCGCGCGGACCGGATTTATCGGTCCGCGCAAACTCGACCCGTTGTGCCGGCAACCAGCCCTATCCCTGCTGCACCCGCCACCCCAGCCCCAGACTCTTCTGCAGCGACACAAAATCCTTCAGCAATTCCGCCTGCCCAGCGACCACATTCTGTTGCGCCGTGAATTCCTCACGCTGCGTATCGAGCAGATCGATCAGGTTCGACACGCCGGCCGTGTAGCGTTGCCGCATCAACGTAGCCGAATGATCGGCGGATGTTTCCACCTTCTGTAACGTCACCACATGCTCGCGCTGGTGCCCGTAGCGCGACAGCGACGAATTCGCATCCTGCAGCGCGCCGAGCACAGCCTTCGTATAACGCGCCTCGGCCTCGTCGCGCGACGCTTCGGCGGCATGTACGGTCCCAAGCGTGCGGCCGAAATCGAGCAGATTCCATTGCAGATACGGCACGCCGACCCAGCTGAAGTTGCTCTTGCGCAGCAGATGCCCCGGGTCGCCCGCACTAAATCCCAGATCGCCAAGCAGCGTGACCTTCGGGAAAAAATCGGCGATGTGTTCGCCGATCTGCGCATTGCTCGACGCGAGCCTGCGCTCCGCCGCGCGAATATCGGGCCGCTGTTGCAGCAGCGATGCCGGGTCTCCAATCGCCACCGACTCAGGCATCGCCGGCAGCGGCTGCGTGCCGGCCAGCTGTGCATCGAGCGCGCCGGGCGCGCGGCCCGTCAGTACGGCGAGACGATCGAGCGAATCCGTCACTTGCGCATCGAGCGGAATCAACGTCGCGCGCGTGTTCTCGACCTGCGTGGTCAGACGTTCGATGTCGATGTCGGCAGCCGTGCCGCGTGCGCGTCGTTGCTGCGTCAAGGTCAGCATGTGCTGTTCGACTTCGGCCTGGTGCTGCGCGAGCACGAGACGCTGTTGCTGGTCGCGCAGATCGACATAGGCACTGGCGACTTCGGCCGCGAGCGAGACCTGCGTGTCGGCGAGGTCCGCGTCGGTGGCCTGTGCTTCGGTCGACGCAGCTTCGATCGCGCGTCGCGTGCCGCCGAACAGATCGATCTCCCATGTCGCATCGAAGCCGGCCGTGTAGAACTGCAACGGCCCGCCACCCGTCGACGAACCCGCACCGCCTGGCGACTGCAACGCACTGAACGAACCGAGATCGGGCTCGCGTGTGCGCAGTGCGGCGGCATCGGCGGAGACCTTCGGCAGTTCGTTCGCGCGCTGCTGTTGCAATTGCGCTCTCGATTCGCGCAGACGCGCCTGGGCGATATGCAGCTCGGGGTTGTGAGCGAACGCCGCGTCGATCAAGTCGTTGAGCTGTGGGTCACCGAGTGCGAGCCACCACTGATTCGGTGCGTGGGTGACCACGACGCCCGCGGCCGGCGCGCGCACGAACGTGCCGCTGCTGGTCGAGTCGCTCGCGACGGACGGGGCGCCGCGATAGTCGGGGCCGACCGAGCAGGCCGTCAGCGCTGCTATAGAAGCCAGCGCAGCAAGGGATAAAGCGGAAAGGCGGAAAGACATCATGGCGATCGTTTCGATTCTCAGTGGCCGGCGGACGGCGGAGGCACATTCCGGGGCGGCGTTCTCAGCAGCAGCGCGAGCGGAATGCACGCGAGCAGCGCGATACCGAGCAGGTAAAAGGTTTCCGAGTAGGTCATCACAACGGCCTGCTGCTGGATCTGCACGGCGATCTGCCCGAGCGCACGCATCTGCGAGTAAGCCATGTCGCCGGTGCGCGCGAACCAGCCGGCCGCGCTCGCGGCGATATGGTCCTGCCCGAGCAGCGAGTTCGCGCTCAATGATTCGCGGATGACCGCGGTGTGGAACGTCGTGCGCCGATCGATAACCGTGCCGATGACCGCAAGGCCAATCGAGCCTCCCAGGTTGCGCGCCATGTTGTAGAGACCGGCGGCATCGCCGGAGTCTTCGCGCGACACGGCGGCCATCGACGCCTGGTTCAGCGGCATCATCGCGAGCATCTGCGCGGTGCCGCGTATCAGCTGCGACCAGAGGAAGTCGTGGCCGACGCTCTGCGCGGTCAGACCGATATCGAGCATGCAGCTGAATCCGAACAGCAGCAGCCCGCTGATCACGAGGATCCGGAAGTCGACCTTGCTGAGCAGCTTCGGCAGGACCGGCATCATCAGGAAGGCGGGCAGCCCCGATAGCAGCATGATCGCGCCGGACTGCTGTGCGTTGTAGCCGGCTACGATGCCGAGAAACTGCGGCACCAGATACGACACACCATAAAGCCCGGCGCCGACCGCGGACACGATCACGATCACGCTCGCATAGCGCGGATTGCTCATCAGGCTCAGACGCATAATCGGTTTTTTTGCGGTGAGCTGCGACAGCGCGATCAGCACGAAGCCTGCGACCGTGAGCCACGTCAGCCCGACGATCACGCTCGATTCGAACCAGCGTTCGCGCTGACCTTCTTCGAGCACGACAGTGAGCGAACTCAAGCCGATCGCCAGACCGACGATGCCGAGCCAGTCCGCCTTGAAGAACGCTTCCCAGTGTGGCCGGTCCGACGGCAGCCCGACGATCAGCAGCGTCATCAACGCGAGACAGACCGGCAGGTTCAGGAAGAAGCACCAGCTCCAGCTGATGTTCTCAGCCAGCCATCCACCGACCACGGGGCCCAGCAACGGCCCCAGCAGCACGATCAGCCCGAACATCGTCATACCGACCGGCAACTGCGACAGCGGCAGCCGCGTACGGATGATGGTCTGTGCCGTGGGAATCAGTGCGCCGCCGGTGAAGCCCTGGCCGATGCGGCCGGCGATCATCATCGGCAGGGTGTGCGACCAGCCGCACATCATCGAGAATGCGATGAAGAGCGCGGAGTTGGCGAGCAGGAAATTGCGCAGACCGAACACGCGCGTGAGCCATGCGGCGAGCGGGATCATCACGATCTCGGACATCAGGTAGCCCGTCGAGATCCACGTGCCTTCGGTGCCGGTCGCGCCGATTTCGCCTTGAATCTGCGGCAGTGCCGAGTTCGTGATCGAGATGTCGAGCGTTGCCATCAACGCACCGAGCGAGCCCGCGGCCACCGCGATCCAGTCGGTTACGCTCGCGCGCTCCGGAGCCGGTGGCGCCGCAGGTGTGGCTTGCGGTGCGTCGGACATTGCGTTGGCAGTCGGTTCAGCCACGGTGATTCTCGGCTTCGATGCGCTGATCGCGTTCGCGTGCGGAACGCGTGTCGACCTCGACGTTCACCGACAGCCCCGGCAGCAGCACGCTGCGGGTTTCCGGGCCGGTGTCGATACGGATGCGCACCGGCACGCGCTGGACGATCTTCGTGAAGTTGCCGGTGGCGTTTTCCGGCGGCAGCAGCGCGAACTGCGAACCCGTGCCCGGCGAAAAACTATCGACGACGCCGTGCAGCGTCTGGCCCGGCAGCGCATCGATATGCATCTCGACCGGCTGTCCCACGTGCATGTGGCCGATCTGCGTTTCCTTGAAGTTCGCTTCGAGGTAGGTGCTCTGCACCGGCACGACCGTCAGCATCCGCGTGCCGGGTTGCACATACTGGCCGACCCGCACCGAACGATCGCCGATCTTGCCGCCGAGCACGCTGCGCACGACCGTGTTCTCGAGATCGAGTCGTGATTGTTGTGCGCTTGCCTGGGCGGCTTCGAGCTGGGCGCGGGCCTGCGCGAGCTGGGCGTTGGTGGAGGCGATCTGCGTGCGGGCCGCATCGACCGCGGCCGCGTTCGCAGTGAGCGTGGCGGCGGCCTGATCGCGCGTGCTGGTCAGCTCGGCAAGGCGTTCGCTGGTTTCGGCGCCGGTCGCAACCAGTGGGGCGTAGCGCTGTACTTCGTCGCTGGCATGGCGGGCGCTGACGCGCGCCACCTGTTGCTGGGCCTGCGCCTGTTCGATATTGGCTTGCTGCTGTTTGATCTCGGCCTGGGCGCGCGCGATGTCGGCATTGCGCGCATCGACGGTGGCGAGCGCCTGGTCGAGTGCGACCTGGTATTGACGCGCATCGAGGTGCACGAGCGGATCGCCGGGTTTGACGACCTGGTTGTCGGCAACGTAGACCTCGGTCACGTAACCGGCGACTTTCGGCGCAACCGTGACGCTGTCGGCTTGCAGATAGGCGTCGTCGGTGGTTTCGATGAAGCGGCCGACGGTCCACCAGCGCCCGAGCCAGACCGCGGCGACGATCAACGCGACGATTCCAAGGCCGATCAGCAGCGTGCGCCGCCCGGGG
This sequence comes from Paraburkholderia megapolitana, assembly GCF_007556815.1. Classification (NCBI taxonomy): domain Bacteria; kingdom Pseudomonadati; phylum Pseudomonadota; class Betaproteobacteria; order Burkholderiales; family Burkholderiaceae; genus Paraburkholderia; species Paraburkholderia megapolitana. Next base: position 2,334,734 of record NZ_CP041745.1, on the reverse strand, counting down.
CGGCGGCTGGGCACGGCGGATGCGTCATCGATGGGCAGATTGCCCGGGGAGGTGCCTGCGGTGGTTGACATCGGTTTTCCAATTTTTTCCAGTTGGCATAATTATTCCAGTCGTTAAAATTGTGTCAAGTGATATATTTGTATCTGTCTGAAACGAGAGGGGTCTATGAACGACATCAAGAAGCTTCGTCGTCCGCAGGAGGGCGGGTACGCGCGAGGCGATGAGACGCGGCGCAGGATCATCGACGCGGCGGTCGATCTGTTCGGCGAGAAAGGTTTCGATGGCGCGTCGACCCGCGACATCGCCGCGCTCGCCGGCGTCAACGCACCGGCGCTGCAGTACTACTTCGAGAACAAGGAAGGCGTCTATCGCGCCTGTATCGAAGCGTTAGCCGACGACGCGTGGGAGATTTTCGGCCCCGCCATCGAGAACGCGCACGAAGTGCTGAGCAACGACGACGCGGATACCGACGAGCTCATCGAAGCGTTCATCCGTATCCAGGAAGCCACCGCGGACAGCATCTGCGTCAAGGCCACGGTGCCGGGCCGACGGCTCTTTTTTGCGCGCGAGCAATCGGGATCGGAGCCCGCCAGCGCCACCGAAATTCTCATGAACCGGGTTCGCAAGCCGTTCAACGCCGCGGCCGCGGCGCTCGTTGCCCGCATCTCGGGCCGCGCGGTCGACGATCCGATCACGCTGATCCGCATGTTCAGTCTGCACGGGCAAATGGTGATCTTTCACGTCGCGCATCGTACGACGCTGACGTTGCTCAACTGGGAAACCTTCGACGCCGACAATGCCGCGGTCCTGAAGACGACGGTCGCCGATCAGACCCGCATGTTGCTCAGGCAATGGAGCCTCGAGCGGGCGTTGCATGAGGGCGAGGCGAAGCGCAAACCGGCGGCGAAGCGGCGTGCTGGTAGTGCGGCGCGCAAGAAGACCGAGGCGTAACCGCGCGACCGGCTCACCGTCACCGGTTGGGCACGTCGGTCCATTTCCGCGCGAGGTCGAGCCGTTCGACCCGCTCGATCAACCCTTCGGTAAACACACGAATCTTCGCTGGCTGGTGCCGTCTGCTTTGATAGGCGAGATTGATCGTGAGGCGGGGCAGGTGCCAGTCCTCGAGCACCGGCACGAGGCGTCCGGCGACGATGTCGTCGTGCACGATATACAGCGGCTGGATCACGATGCCCATGCCCGCATAGCCGGCCGCGCAGATCACCTGGCCTTCGTTCGAATCGAGTGCGCTCGCGATCGGGACATCGCGCGTTTCAGCGCCGCGCGTGAGGTGCAGCACGTACGGGTCTGCCGCCAGGTGATAGACGAGCATGCGGTGGCGGGCGAGATCGTCGGGAGTTTGCGGGCGGCCGTGTTTCGCCAGATAACCGGGCGACGCCGCCAGCACACGCCGCGTTTCCGCGAGCCGCCGCACCGTGATGCCCGAATCGCTTTCATGCTCGCGTGTGCGGATCGCGACGTCGATGCCGGCTTCGATAAAGTCCGGATACCGGTTGGCCGCCACGATCTGCACCGACAGTTGCGGATACTGCTGGCTGAATTCCGGCAGCCACGGCGCGATATGCATCATCGCGAACGAAACCGAACTCGTCACCCGCAACGTGCCGCGCGGATTCATCGCGGTATCGCCGGCGGCTGCATCGGCTTCGGCCATTTCAGCCAGCAGCGCACTGCAGCGCCGGTGATATTCGCGCCCCGCGTCGGTCAGCCAGAGCCGGCGCGTGGTCCGCTCGATCAGCCGCGCGCCGAGCCGGTCTTCGAGCGCGGCCAGGGTCCGGCTTGCCGCCGCGTTCGACATGTTGAGCTTTTCCGCCGCCTTCGACAGGCTGCCGGTTTCCGCGGTCAGGACAAAAAACTCGATCTGGGTCCATCGGTCCATACGCTTACTCTTCCGCCTGGTGGAAATATCATTTCACTATAGCGCGTTTTTTTCCAGGCGATCGGCGACTACTATCCGCATATAGCGCGGCTTGCGGCCGCGACAAACGGAGACGCCCCGCCATGCGCAATATCAGTGAAGACACGATTACCCAGGCGGTGCTCGCCTCGATGGACGGTTGCCGCGACGAGCGACTGCACACCGTGATGACGAGCCTCGTACAGCATCTGCACGCGTTTGCCCGCGAGGTGAAACTCACTGAAGCCGAGTGGTTTGCGGCGATCCAGTTCCTGACCGATACCGGTCATATCACCGACGACAAACGCCAGGAATTCGTGCTGCTGTCCGACACGCTCGGCCTGTCGATGCTCGTCACGACGCAGAACAACCGCAAGCCGGCTGCCTGCACTGAAGCAACGGTGTTGGGGCCGTTTTTCGTGGACGGCGCGCCCACCTATGAGAACGGCGACGATCTGTCGAACGAGGCGCTTGGCGCACCATGTTTCGTGCGCGGCCATGTGCGCGGCGTGGACGGCGAACCGGTGGCAGGCGCGTCGCTCGATGTCTGGCAATCCGACGAAGACGGCTTTTACGACGTGCAGAAAACCTCGGCCGAAGTCGGCGAGATGGTCCATAGCGCACGCGGCAAACTGCACACACAGGCCGACGGCAGTTTCCATTTCCGCTCGATTCTCGCCGAAGCCTATCCGATCCCTCACGACGGTCCGGTCGGGCGCATGCTCGATGCGCTCGGGCGCCACCCATGGCGGCCCGCGCATCTGCACTTCTGGATCAAGGCGCCGGGCTACGAAACGTTGATCACCCATGTGTTCCGTCAGGGCGACCAGTACCTCGATTCGGATGCGGTGTTCGGCGTGCGCTCGACGCTGGTGGTCGAATGGGTGAAGCACGCGCCCGGCATCGCGCCCGACGGTACGTCGATGAGCGTGCCGTTCTATACGCTCGACTACGACTTCGTGCTGAATCCCGCTCCTGCTGGAGCGACCGTATGATCCGGCACATCGTCATGTGGCAGGTGCGCGGCGATACCGCGCAGGAAAAACGCATTTCGGGCGAACGCGTGAAAGAGGCTTTTGAAGGATTGCGCGGACGGATTCCAGGCATGCGTCATCTGGAAATCGGCATCGATACCAGCACGGTCGATTACGCGTGCGACGTCGTGCTCGTCAGCGACTTCGAATCGCGCGAGGCGCTCGAGGCGTATGCGAACCATCCCGAGCATCTGCGCGTGAGGCAACAGCTCGGCGATGTGCGCACGGCGCGGTATCAGGTGGACTACGAGGTGAGTCAGCCGATCACATCATCGTTGGTGTCATCCGTGTCGCCCGCAGCGGAGGCAAGCGATGCCAACGCCTGATTTCGTCTACACGGCGCGTGCCGCACGTGTCGTGTTCGGTTCGGGAAGTCTGCAGCATCTCGAGCGCGAGGTACTGCAACTCGGTGCGATGCGCGCGCTGATTCTCTGCACACCCGAACAGCGTTCGCTCGGCGAGGCGATCGCCGCGCGGCTCGGCACACGTGCCGCGGGCATCTTCGATCGAGCCGTGATGCACGTGCCGCTCGAACTCGCGATCGAGGCACGCGCCGTTGCGCAACAACTGAACGCAGACTGTGCGATCGCCGTAGGCGGCGGTTCGACGATCGGGCTTGGCAAGGCGATCGCGCTCGACTCCGGTCTGCCGATTCTCGCCGTGCCGACCACCTACGCCGGCAGCGAGATGACGCCGATCTTCGGATTGACGGAAGACGGCCTGAAACGCACCGGCACCGATCTGCGCGTGCTGCCGAAAACCGTGATCTACGATCCCGAACTGACGTTGACACTGCCCGCGCCGATGTCGGTCACGAGCGGGATCAACGCGATTGCGCATGCGGCCGAAGGACTCTACTCACGCGATGCGAACCCGGTGATCAGCCTGATGGCCGAAGAGGGCATCGCCGCGCTGGCGCGTGCGCTACCGAAGATCGTCGAGCAGCCACTCGATCTCGAAGCGCGTTCGGATGCGCTATACGGGGCGTGGCTATGTGGTCACGTGCTGGGTAGCGTGGGGATGGCGCTGCATCACAAGCTGTGTCATACGCTGGGCGGCAGTTTCAATCTCCCGCATGCACAGACCCACACGATCGTATTGCCGCACGCACTCGCTTATAACGCGGCGGCCGCACCGCACGCGATGTCGCGTATCGCCCGCGCTGTCGGACACGACAACGCGACGACCGGCATCTACGAACTGGCGCGCGCGAACGGCGCACCGGTTGCGCTCAAGGACATCGGCATGGAGGCCGGCGATCTGGATCGCGCGGCGCAGATTGCGAGCGCCAATCCCTACTGGAATCCGCGCGAGATCGACTACGCGTCGATTCGCGCGTTGCTGCAGGATGCGTTCGACGGCGTGCCGCCGCGGCAGGTCTGACAATCCTTATCGCTGCGTCGCGCGACTGAACAACCGGTCGCGCGCGAGCACGATCAATCCACCGCACGACGCGAGCGCAGGTACTGCTGCAGCCAGAAATAGATGCGCCGACGACCAGTGCAACTCCATCAGCGTGCCGGCAACGATCGGCCCGACGATCGATCCCGCGCGACCCACACCGAGACTCCAGCCCACTCCGGTTGCACGCAGTGAAGTCGGATAGATCGAAGCTGAAAGTGTGTTGTTAGCCGGTTGCCCGCCGACGATACCGAAGCCGCTGATCGCGACGCACACGAGCGTCAACGCAAGCGACATCTGCGCAGTCTGTCCGATCGCAGCGATCGCGATGCAGGCGATCAGGTAGCAGGGCGCCAGCACGCGGAAGAACCCCCAGCGGTCGATCAACGGTCCCATGACGATCGTGCCCACTACGCCACCGACCTGCAGGGTCGTGCCGATCACCGCAGCGTGCGCCACGTCATAGCCGGCATCGGCGGCGATGGTCGGCAGCCAGTTGGCGAGGAAGAACAGGTTCAGCAGATTCAGGAAATTCACGGCCCACAGCAGCAGCGTGACGCGTGCGCGGCCGGCTTCGAAGAGGGCACGGACCGGTGTGCTGCCGGTCGTCCGTTCGTGCACGAGATAGCGGGTGCCGGGCGGACACGGGAGATCCGGTGCGATCTTGCGCAGCCACACACCGACGCGCTCGAGGCCGCATTGCCGCAGCACGAGGAACTGCATCGACTCCGGCAGGAACGCAACCATTGCGGCGGCGATCACGAGCGGAATCGCGCCGCCCAGCAGAAAGACCGCCTGCCAGCCCGCGACAGGAATCAGCGCGGCCGAGAGCACACCGCCGAGCACGGCACCCCCGGTGAAACCGCAGGACACCCACATCATCAACGTTGCCCGTTTGCGCGCGGGGCTGTACTCGCTGACGAGCGCAATCGCGTTACCCATGATGCCGCCGAGCCCGAAGCCGGTGATCAGGCGCATCGTCAGTAACTGGGGCAGCGTCGTGGTGAAGGCGGTAGCGAGCATGCAGACGGCGAGGAACGCGGTCGAGCCGATCAGGACCGGCCGGCGCCCGACCCGGTCGGCGAGCGGCCCCAGTGCGAGCGAACCCAGCAGCATGCCGACGAGACTGGCACCGAACACCGGCCCCATCGCCGCGCGCGACACACCCCACGCATGGATGATCGACGGTGCGACGAAACCCATCGCCTGCACGTCGAAGCCGTCCATCACGACCGATAGACCCACGAGTACCATCAGCCACACCTGGAAGCGACCGACCGGACGCGCGTCGACGATTGCCGCGATATCGATGGCGCCGGTGGAGCCGGCGCTTATGAGGTCTGCGGGCACGTGCTCTCTCATTGCAGACCAAACAGACGGACGGCATTATCGCGGCCGATCTTGCGCCGGTCGTTCTCGCTGATTTCGCAGTGATCGAACCAGCGCGCGGCATCTTCGTGTTTCTCGAACGGATAGTCGACCGAGTACATCACGCGGTCGCTGCCCACTTCGAGCAGCGTGGACAGCAGCGTCGGCGTGCGGAAATTGCCACTGGTGGTGATGTGCACGTTATTGCGCAGGTAATCGCCGATTTCGCGCTCGCACGGCATGCCGCGCCGGCCTTTTCGAAGGATGTGATCGATCCGCCAGACATTGAACGGGATCCCTTCGCCGAAGTGCCCAAGAATCATCTGCAACTGCGGATGACGGTCGAACAGCCCGCTCGACATCAGACGCAACGCGTGCACGCTCGTCTCGGCAGCGAAGGCCCAGGTCGGGCCGGTCAACCACGGCTGGCCTTCATAAATCGGCTCGCGTTCCGGCAACGGATCGCGCGGGTGCATGTAGAACGGTTTGTTCAGCGCCGCGGCGTGCTGCCAGAAGTCGGCGAAACGGGGCGCGTCGTAGTAGGCCACCGTGCGTTCGTCGCCGACCTGCGAAAAGCCGTTGACGAGAAAGCCGTGAAACCCGAGTTGCGTCACGCAGCGTTCGAGTTCGCGCGCAGCAGCGTCCGGGTCCTGCAGCGGTACCGCGGCGAAACCGCCGAAGCGCGCCGGATGACGGCTGATCTGTTCTGCAAGGATATCGTTGGCTTTCTGCGCGACGACGAGCGCCCTGTGCGGATCGGGGATGGCCTGCACGGCGGGCGAGTTCAGCGACAGGATCGAGAACGCCGTACCCCATTCGTCCATTTTTTCGAGTCGCTGCTGCTCGAAATCGAGCAGATTGGCGCGCAGATGCGTCCACACCTCGGGGCGTGCATAGACCTGCGAATCGCCGATGGTCAGGTCGATGGCAAAGTGTTCTTCCAGGGCGATTTTGTCTTTCATAGCGGCATGGTTGAAAAATCAAGTAATGGAACGTGCAGTCTATACTTGAATTTTCAATTAATCAAACGGGAACACCCTGGGTCGCGAGGACGGGAGTCCGGGTCTGGTTTCCGTGAGGTCGTCGAGGGTATACTTGAATCGGCAATCAAATCACGACGGGCACGGTGGACATGGCAAAGAGAAAGCAGACCTCGATCATCGTCGATCACGATCTGGAAGCGGCGATTCCCTACCTGGTGGCGAGGACCGGCAGCCGGATGGGCAACGCTTTTTCAAAGGCGCTCAAGCCCTATGGGTTGAGCCTGACGGAATGGCGTGTGTGCGCGTCGCTCGGGCATACGCCGCATCAGCGGCTCTCCGAACTGGTCGTGCGGGCGTGTGTCGATATGTCGGCGCTGTCGCGCATCATCGATCGTCTGATCGAACAGGGGTTCGTGTGCCGCGAGCGCAGCGAAGAGGATGCGCGCGCGCTGCGGATCTCGCTGACGGAAGAAGGGGCGGCGCTCGCGCGCGAAATCGTGCCGCTTGCGCAGCACTATGAGGCGATTGCGCTGAACTGTTTCACGAAAGCAGAAGTGAAGGTGCTGCGCACATTGCTCGATCGTCTATACGAAAACACCGAAGTGCTGGTGTGACCGGGCGATGCGTCGTGGGCGAACCAGATGACTAACCCGAACCGGAAGAACCGTGCCGATTCAATTGGGATCGTGGGCCGGTTCATTCGCTGTTTGCGCATGCAGCCACGTGATGAAAGCTCGCGCAATATCGGATAACGGGTACGAGGTCGGATAAACCACGTAGTAATCGAGACGTGCCTGAATGGCCGGACCGGGCAAGCGACGTAAAACGCCGTCTCGAATAGCATCGGATACGAGCCAGTTACGCCCCAGCGCAATTCCCTTGCGTTCTTCTACTGCACGCAATAATAGTGACGAGTCTTCATAAGTGGTGCCGTGAAGAGCAGACGCGGGGTTGACTCCGGTTCGCTTGAACCAGCGCTCCCACTCGTCGTATGGGTTCAGCAATGGGTAACGGAGCATGTCATTCGGGCAGGAGGGTAAATCGTCATAACCCTCGACACCGGCAGACGATATAACGGGGAATAGCGTCTCGGTAGCCAGCTTTTCTGCCGCCAGCCCATCCCATTTCCCATTTCCGGTACGGATGCCCAATGGAATCTGTTTCTCGGAAAGATCGAGCGCCGCAATCGTAACGACCAGTTCTACAGTGATGCTCGGGTGGTGCGCATGAAAGTCCGCAATCCGTGCCATCAACCAGCGGTTCGCAAACGATGGAACCACGGTCACCCGAAGCCGACCCGGCGATGGCCGGGTTTCCTGGCGCAATTCATTGACGGCGTCGGAAATGAGTTGCAGCGCGCCTGACATCGCGAGCTGTAGACGCTGCCCATGCTGGGTCAGCACGACACGCCGTCCGACCCGGGCAAAAAGCTTGATTCCCATTTCTTCTTCGAGCGCCTTTACCTGCCTCGTTACCGCGCCGTGTGTGAGAAACAGCGATTGCGCGGCTTCACGGAAACTCTGATACCGGGCTGCGGCTTCGAAGACCTGCAAATTTCTCAAAGAAGGTAGTCGCATAACTGGTTGGTGAGTTTAAATCACCATCACGTTAGCAAATTTTTCATCTTTACCAAAAATAATTTTTGTTAATATTGGTTGTGCGTCGCACCAACCAGAAGAACAATCAGATTTATTGTGCCAAACCGTTTTGAGAAAGATTGATTTTTAAGTGATCTTTTCTGAGGTGCCTAGAGTTTTTCTTCAAGCCGTCACAAAGTTTTATTGATTTGGTGTATCCGCCAGAAGCTTGTCTGGCGGGCGTATGCGAGATACATACTTTATATGCCGAATGAATAAAGCAGAATTTCCTGGCACCCCGCAATCTGTTTGTATATGTCCGTTTGCGTACGGACCATTAAGTTTGCATCGCTTGACGTTGCAGTAAAACCCACCAATCTGAATCGAGTTATGAATTCGACTACTTCTCCTATGGCGACGTCACCGTCCCGGCAGGTTCTGGTTCTTATTGCCGTCATTCTGGCGTGTTTCAGTGTGCCGCTGAATTTCACTGCCGGCCCAACCGCCCAGCCGTATATCGCGAAGGATCTGGTAGGTGGAGCGGCAGCGCTGTCGTGGATCACCAATGCGTTTTTCCTGAGTTGCGGCAGTACGTTGATGGCGGCCGGCGCGATGGCCGACCAGTATGGCCGCAAGAAGATATTCGCCATCGGCATGGTGGTGTCGACCGTCATGTCGTTCCTGATGCCGTTCGCGTCAAGCGTGTTCACGCTCGACCTGCTGCGGGTGCCGCAAGGGTTGGCGGCGGCATGTGCCTACTCAGGCGGCATTTCGATCCTGGCACAGGAATTCGAAGGTCACGCCCGCACGAGGATTTTTAGTGTGATCGGCATCACGTTCGGCGCAGGACTGGCGTTCGGTCCGACCATTGCCGGCATCCTGATCACTCTTCTCAGCTGGCGAGCGGTGTTCTTCGGCAGCACCATCATCAGCCTCGTTGCCCTTGTGCTGTGCGTGACGTCGATGACCGACAGCAAGGATCCGAACGCGCGCGGCCTCGACTGGTGGGGAGCATCGATCTTCACGCTGATGTTGTCGTGCTTCACGTTTGCGATGATCGAAGCACCGACGGCAGGCTGGACAGCCCCGTTGACCATCGGCCTGTTCGCGCTGTCTGCTGTGGCGTTGGTGGTGTTCGTCGTTGTCGAGAAGCGCGTCGCCAACCCGATGCTCGATCTCTCGCTGTTCGCCTATCCGCAGTTCGTCGGGGTGCAGTTGTTGCCGCTTGCCGCCGCATATTGCTATGCGGTGCTACTGGTCGTGCTGCCGCTGCGCTTCATCGGCATTGAGAATCTGAGCGCACTCCAGTCGGGCGTGTTGATGATTTATTTCTCCGGCTCGCTGCTGTTTATTCCGTTCGTCGCCGCAAGCATGACCCGCTATGTGCCCGTCGGCGTTCTGGCTGGCGTCGGTATGCTGATTTCGGTGATCGGCATGTTCTTTCTGATGCATGTACCGATCGGCGATCACGGCATGGCGATGCGCATCAATCTTGCCGTGATCGGCTTCGGTGTAGCAATCCCCTGGGGGTTAATGGACAACCTCGCGGTTTCCGTGGTGCCGAAGGAAAAAGCGGGCATGGCAATCGGCATCTTCGGCGCATTACGTGTCTCGTTCGACACGACTGCAATTGCGATTGTCGGCTCGCTGCTCGCATTCTTCATCGCACGAAATCTGGGCGCGATACCTGGACTCGATCCGCAGGCGGTCGCGGTGGCCTCGGCGCAACTCTCGGCCGGTGCGGTTCCCAAGGCGCTCAGTCAGTTGCCTTCGGTGACGCACGCCCAGTGGCTGGACGCGTATGACCTGGCGTTTCGCCATCTTCTGATTGCGTTGATGACGTTGACGAGTGCCGCCACGCTGCTCGTGTTCGGGTTGCTCGGGCGCGTCAGTCTCAATCACGACGAGAGCAACGCAGAGTCGTCGCTCGGCGTGACGCTGACAAAAGAACTGAGCGGGCAGGAATCATGATTCTCCAAGACATACTTCCGCAATTACTGCACAAGGGATCGGCAGACGACGTCCTGATTCACCGCTACCGGCCGGCTGCGCCACTCTATCTGGATGCTGCTGCTGCGCCACGTACAGACGACGACGTGCTCGCCAGCGTCTACGCAACTCACGACGAAGCGCGCCGTCGGCTGGACGTACCGCTCGACGAGCGCGGTCACTTTGTCGCCGATGCGTCGCTGTCGAGCAGCGTGCCGTTCGATCCGGCCTGGAACACACTACGCGCCGTGCCGTATCAGGTACTCGAGCCGTGGTTTGCGCAGCGCCGCGATGGGTCGCACGACTCGCAGTCGCAGTCACAGTCGCAGGACGACGCGTTCGCATGGATTGCCCGCGCGTACGGCGAAGAGCGACGCTGGTCCAGTTCGTACGAAATGATCAATCGCGCCGATCACTACTATTTCTACCGCAAGGAACACGAACACGTACCAGGCGTCATGCTGATCGAAGCGCAGCGCCAGGCGGTCTACCACCACCTGTACAAGCACACCCGTCATCAGCGCGGCAAGGTAACGGTCAGCCTCAACGAGCTCAATTCGGCGTTCTACGCGTACGCGGAATTGATGTATCCGATCGAGCTGGTGGTCGACGATCTGACGCCGGGCAACGCGCCGTGTCCGAGGAATATTCACTACCGGGTTTCGTTCTATCAGCGCAGAAACCTGCTTGCCGTCATCGATACGAAGGCCAGCGTCATCGAGATGAGCAGCTTCGAGAAGATCCGCAACATCTTTCTCACATCGGACGACTGGTACACGCCGCTTGACCCACGTCTCGTGCAATCCACGCTCACGGAGAGCGATGGAGCGCGCAGCGATGTTGCACTGATCGCCGTTTCCAGAGACGCCTGCGTGACAGGCCGTCTGAATATCGAGCACGGGAATGTGCGGTCCATCGTCGTATCGGACAGGGAAGGCGTCACGTTTTCGCAAGACGTCGCGTTCGAGCGCGAACTCGGCGACCAGACGCTGTGGCGCTTTGTGAATCTGACGCCGGGCAACGTAATCGACATCGGCAAGGTGATCAAACGCGGGTTCATCGTCGCTGCGGGGACGCCCGACGTCGCGTCGAACAGTTGATCTTTTTCGTATCGATCAGGTAGTTCGAGTCAATCGAGTTAATCGAAGTATCCGAGTTCTTCATTACCCAACGCATCCGCCTACGAAACTTTCAAGGATAAATATCATGAGGCAAGAGATCCGGGACATCATCAATCGAGCAATCGACTCGCAGGAAACCCTGTTGCCAGCCGCGGTCGATCGCTCCGCAGGCGACGCGACACCGATCTTCGGCGAGGGCGCTCCGTTTGACTCCATGGGGCTCGTTTCGCTGATCGTCCAGATTGAAGAGATGGTCGAAAGCGAGACGGGTACGGCGATTACGCTCGTCAGCGAGAAGGCGATGTCGGCACATCGAAGCCCGTTTGCGACGATCTCCTCCCTCGGAGAATTCATCGAGTCGCTGCTGCTGGAGGACGCACGTGTCTGACACTCCCATCACACTGATCACCGGCACGCGCAAGGGCATCGGCAAGTATCTCGTCGAACACTATGTGTCGCTTGGGCACCGGGTGATCGGATGCAGCCGCGAGAACGCGGACTGGACATTGCCGGGCTACGATCACATGTGCGCGGACGTGGCCGACGAATCGGCCGTGCGCAAGATCATGTCGTCGATTCGCGAGAAGCACGGCCGGCTCGACAATCTGATCAACAACGCCGGTATCGCGAGCATGAACCACGTCATGCTCACGCCGCTCGCGACCGTCAACCAGATCCTCAACACCAACGTCGTCGGCACGTTCCTCTTTTGCCGCGAAGCGGCCAAGTTGATGACGAAAGAGCGCAAGGGACGCATCGTCAACTTCACGACCGTCGCGACGCCGCTCAAGCTCGAGGGCGAGGCCATCTACGCCGCGTCGAAAGCGGCGATCGGCTCGCTGACCGAAGTGATCGCGCGAGAACTTGCACCGTTTGGCATCACGGTGAATGCCGTGGGACCGACGCCGATCGAAACCGACCTGATCCGTTCGGTGCCAAAGAGCAAGATGGATCGTCTGCTGGCACGCCAGGCGATTCCGCGCTTCGGCACGTTCGCCGATGTTTCCAACGCGATCGATTTCTTCCTGCGTCCCGCTAGCGACTTCGTGACCGGGCAGAACATCTTCCTGGGTGGGGTATGAGCGCGCCCGACGCCCTCGACGCCCTCGACATTCTCGACGCGCGGTTTGCCGACGCCGGCGATGCGGTTGCGCTTGTCATCGGTGGTGACCGGTTTACCTATGCGCAGTTGCGCGCCGAGGTGAGGCGAGTCGAGCAGTTGCTGGCCGCAGAGAGCTGCACAGCGGGGACGGTCGCGCTCGTGGCCGACTATTCCCTGCAGTCGGTTGCGTATCTGCTCGCGCTCTGGCGGTTGCGTAACGTAGTCGCGCTGTTGAGCGGGCGTCAGGCGAACCAGGAGCGTGAGCTGATCCGTCTCGCCGAAGCGGGTTGGGAGATCCGCGTGGACGCAGGAAAAGACGTCGAACTCACGCGCACCGGCGTCGCGACCACGCATGCATTGCTGACGGGGTTGGGTAGCACGCAGGAACCGGGTTTCATCATTTTTTCCTCGGGCTCGACCGGAAGTCCGAAAGCGAGTGTCCATCGGGCAACGCCGTTTCTCGACCGGCACATCGCCCCCAAGCGGTGTCTGCGCTCGATTTCGTTCCTGCTGTTCGACCACATCGGCGGTCTGAACACGCTGCTTTATGTCCTGTTCAATCAGGGTACGTTGGTCGTGCCCGCGTCCCGTCGTCCGGAAGTGGTTGCGCAGGCAATCGAAACGCAACGCGTGCAGGCACTGACGACATCGCCGACGTTTCTCAATCTGCTGATCTTTAGCGGAGCGCTCGAGCGTTTCGACCTGGGTTCGCTGCAGGTCGTGAACTACGGTACCGAACCGATGCCCGAGCGCGTGCTGGAACGGCTTACCGCTGCGCTGCCCGCAACGCGCTTCTCGCAGGCGTATGGGTTGACGGAGACCGGTGTCGTACCGACCCGTTCAGAATCGTCGACGTCGAACTGGCTGAAGATCGGCGGCGAGGGGTGCGACGTGCGCGTCGTGGATGGTCTGCTCGAAATCCGCAGCGAAACGACGATGCTCGGCTATCTGAATGCCGAGAATCCGTTCACCGCCGACGGCTACTTCAAGACCGGCGATGCCGTCGTGCAGAAAGGCGATCACTTCAGGATCGTCGGTCGCCAGTCGGATCTCATCAACGTCGGTGGCGAGAAGGTGTATCCGGCCGAGATCGAACAGGTGCTCAAGGATGTCGACGGTGTGATCGACGTCATGGTGAGTCGCGCCGAGCACCCGCTCGTCGGTCACATGGTGGCGGCGATTTTTCGTCTCACCGAGCCCGAACCGCTCGAAACATTTCGTCAACGGCTGTACGCGTTCTGCCTGGACAGACTTCCGGCAGCGCGGATTCCTCGCAAGATTCGTATCACGACCGAGCCGCTGCACGGCGAGCGCTTCAAGAAAATGCGCACACCGCTCAGCCACGATTCACTTGCCAACGAAGAGGCCTGATGTCATGGACATGGAAGAACTACGGGTGGAGCTTGCTGCGCTCCTCGAAGTGCCGGTCAGCGAACTGACGGATGACGCGACGCTGCAACAGTTTGCCAACTGGGACTCGCTTGCGATGGTTTCGTTGATCGCGGTGCTGGCCGGCGGCGGCGTGAACGCGTTGAACGTACAGAAGCTCGAGAAACTCGAGACAGTGGGCGAGATTCGCGGCCTGCTTGTGCCAGTGTGCGAGAGCGCTGCGCGATGATCGTGTCGATCGATCGTGTCCGCGTGTCCGCAATCACGGCCGCGCTGCCGGCCGCGAGGCTCGACATGGCGAGCCTTGCCGACGAGCATGGAGCGCTCGAGATCCGCCGCATCATCGAGAGCACCGGGATTCGCGCGGTGCGCGTCGCAGGTGCCCTGTCGACCGGCGATCTATGCGAGGCGGCCGCACGGCACCTGCTCGCCGCGACGGACGTGCGAAAAGAGTCCATCGATGCGGTGGTGGTCGTCACGCAGACTCCCGACGATTTCATGCCGGGCGCGGCGGTTGGCCTGCAAGCGCGGCTCGGTCTGTCGGAAGAGTGCCTTGCGTTCGACATCGACTACGGTTGCTCGGGTTATGTCTATGGTTTGTTGCAGGCGTCGATGCTCGTGCAGGCCGGTTGCCGGTCGGTCTTGCTGTGCACGGGCGACGTGACGACGAAGCTGCTCAAGCCCGGCGATCGTCACGTGCAGATGGTGTTCGGCGACGCGGCGAGTGCGTCGCTGATCGAGGCGGGCGACGGGCGAATCGACTATGCGTGCCGTACCGACGGAAGTGGCGCAAGCCACCTGCGGACGCCGCTCGACTACGCCAACGGCTCACACGGCTCGGCGCAGGTTGGACATCTGCATATGAGCGGCAACGAGGTCATGAATTTCGCGTTGACGCGCGTGCCGCCGCTGATCGACCAGTTGCTGGCGCACTGCGGTATCGACAAGGCGGCACTCGATCTCGTGGCGCTCCATCAGGCCAACCAGTTCATGCTGCGCTACCTGCGCAAGATCATGAAACTCTCGGAAGCGCAGACACCGATCGGCTTGTCCGAAGTCGGCAATACCGGACCTTCGTCGATTCCGCTGTTGCTTGCCGGCGGTCACGGTCTTGCCGGGCGTGCGCGCAAGGAATCGCTGTTGTGCGGATTCGGAATTGGCTTGTCGCTGGCGGCGGCGCGGCTCGATCTTTCTGCGACGCGCCTGATCGCACCGGTCAATGTCGTGGCGCCGCTCGTGCCCGATCGTCTTGCCGCGCAGGTGTCCGTATGACAGGACCGGTACTTTTCCATCGCATCGCAGGCACCGGCACCGGCGAGGACGCGGTCATCCTGCTCCCGGGCCTACAGGCGGATCACCGGATCTGGCGCGCCGTCCTTTCCATACTCGCGGCCGACTGGCGAACCGTGGCGGTCGACAATCGCGGCTTCGGTCAGACCCGCTTCTGCGGCGAGCCATTGTCGATCGAGGCGATGGCAAACGACGTGCTCAGATTGATGGACACACTGTCGGTGTCGCGTGTCTGTATCGCGGGACATTCGATGGGCGGCGCAATTGCCCAATGGCTCGCCTACCACCACCCTGAGCGTGTACGCGCGCTGGCACTGTGCAACACGTTTCGCGCGATGCGCAGTGTCGAACTCGCGGCCATCGCGGATCGCCTGAAAGAGCCGTGCGACGCGCGCGACTGGGCGGACATCCAGCGGCAGCTGACGAGCCGTCTGTTCGCGGGCGGGGCGCTGCTAGGCGCGGCAGGCGCTGCAATCGCCGAGCGGCGTGCCGCCACCACGAATGCAATTCACGCGAGCGGCCTGCGCCGCCAGATCGAGGCGCTGCTGTCGTTTGATTCGCGAGACTGGGTCGGGCAACTGAGCCTACCCACATTGATCGTGGATTCGGCCGCCGATCGTCCGTTCTTTGCAGAGGAAGCCAGTTCGCTGAGCCGCGCCATCCACGCTTCGCGGCGCGTCACGTTGCCCGGCGGTCATGCCAGTACAGTCGAGCAATGGCGAGCGCTTGGCCATCTGTTGAAAACATTTTTCGGCGAGTTCGGTCAGCCGGACCGAAGCCCTGTGTCTGTGTACGGCGGACAGGGCGTCCCGCGGCTTCAGGGCGTGTCGCAGAACAGGCAGGTTTCGAGGAACGTTGCACCGTTGTAGCAAGGGCTTCAGACGCACATGACCGTCTCGCCGTCTTTTCAATCACTTCACAGGAGTATTTATGTATTTGATCGTTTCCCAATACGTCGTTGAACCGACCGAGGTCGATCCGCATCGCAAGTCGCACGCGGAATGGGTGACGAAGTACATCAGCGACGGCACCTTCATCGCGGCCGGCCCGCGCGAATCGAAGACGGGTGGCGTGATCATCGCGAAGGGCATCGAGCAGTCGGCGCTTAACGCGATTGTTGCCGAGGATTCGTTCGTCGAACACAAACTCGTGAAGATCGAGATCATCAGCTTCGATCCGGTGTTCGCCTCCGAGCAGTTCGCGGCGCTCAAGGAACTGTGACGCGCCCGGCACTGTAAGCGGGTTTCCGGGCTCGCTGCGAGCCCGGAGCGAGGACCGATCCTGGCCGCGCCGGGCTGCACCTGCTGTGCCCGGACGCGCCGTACTCTATCCACGAACCACACTGATCATGACGCACTCACGGACGCACTATGACGTCGTCGTCGCGGGCGCCGGCCCCATCGGGCTGCTGCTCGCCGCCAACCTGAAGCGGCTCGGCCTGCATGTTGCGGTGCTCGAGAAGCGTGCGACGCGTTCGACACAATCGAAGGCGTCGTCGATGAACGCCTATTCTCTTGCGATCCTCCACGCACTCGGTGTCGTGCCGCGTTTTCTCGCGGCCGGCAAGCCGATCGAGGAACTGGTGGTGTACTGGGACGAACGCAGGCTGGCCCGTGTGGACTACCGGAATCTGCCGTCGCGCTACCGTTACATCCTCGGTCTGTCCCAGCCCGAAACGGAGGCGCTGCTCGAGGAATACTTCGTCGAACTCGGCGGCGATCTGCGCCGTAGCACCGAGCTGCTTGGCTTTACCGAAACCGACGATGCGGTGTTGCTGGATATCTCGCCCGGACAGTCGTTGTCGTGCCGTTATCTGGTCGGCTGCGACGGCGGGAAGAGTACCGTCAGGTCCCAACTCGGTTTCGACTTCGACGGGCTCGATCACGGCGTCGGATTCATCATGTTCGACAGCCAGATCGACTGGGACGGCGATCTCGATCAGGTTCACTACTTCGTGAAGGAAGGCAGTTTCCTGATCGTCATCCCGCAGGCGACCGGTACGCATCGAATCATCATCAAAACGCGCGACGGTGAAGTCGTCGAAGAAGACGAGCCTGCGAAGGCCGCTGCGTATCAGACCCTGGTCGACAAATACGGGCCGCCCGGCATACGTGTCGAAGCGGTGCTCTGGGAATCGAAGACGCAGTACTACAACCGCCTTGCGGAGCATTACGCGCGCGGCCGGGTATTTCTCGCGGGCGACGCCTGCCATCTGTTCAGCTCGATCGGCGGTCTCGGCATGAACACGGGCTTTCAGGACGCGTTCAGTCTTGCGTGGCGCCTCGCCGGCGTGATCAAGGGGCGTTTCAACACGCGCGTGCTCGAGTCGTATACCGAAGAGCGCCGCGGCATCACACAGCAATTGATAGCCAGCACCGATATCAACACGCGGCTCATCACGAGGCTCGACAAAGACGAGCGCGGACCGCTGCGCGACTGGTTGCCGACCATGCGTAACCGGCAGCGTCTCGCGCACGATTTTCCCTACAACTTCTCCGGGCTCGGTCAGCGCTACGTGAGCGGGCTAATTCGTGCCGGGGCAGGGCTGGTCGGAAAACTGGTGCCCTACACGGAGTTTTTCGTCGGCGGTACGCGGATCAGCAGTTACGACCTGATCGACAGCGAGCACTTCATATTGTTGAGCGCCGCCGATGCAGCGGGCGCGCTCGCAGCGCGCCTGTCGTCCAGTCCACTGGTGAAGGTTGTTGCGATCGATCGCACGGCGGTGAACCTGGGCGCGCTCGACGTGCTCGGGCTCAGCGGGCAGCACGCGCTACTCGTACGTCCCGACGGCATCGTGTGCGTGCAGGACGTCGCGACGAACGAGACGGTATTTGCGTCGTTTGTCGACGAGGTCGCGCTCGAAGCGGAAGCCTTGCGTTGCGACTGATTGGCGCTCGTCAGGCGCCCATGTCCGCGACGCTATTCGTACCGCTTCATCCACTTTCAATCGAGGATCAAAATGAAACCTCTTCTGGTGTTCGATCTTGACGGCACCCTGGTCGACACAGCCCGGGATCTCGTGGGCACGCTGAACGCACTGTTGCGCGAGCACGATCTACCTACGGTCGACATGGCCGACGCGCAAAACCTGATCGGCCGAGGCGCTACGGCGTTGATCGAACGTGGCTTCGGGGCGCATCTGCAAGACTATTCGAGCGAGCAGAGACAGGCGCTGCTGCCGCGCTTCGTTGCTTACTACGAAGCGCACCTGCTCGACAACACGGTCGCGTACGCAGGCGTCGCGACGATACTCGAGCAACTGCGCGTGGACGGCTACGAAATGGCTGTCTGCACGAGCAAGGGCACGGGCCCTGCAAAGACCATTCTGGAAGGACTCGGCATCGCGCATTTCTTCCTGGCGGTATGCGGCGGGGACTACTTTCCCGGTGTGAAGAAACCCGAGAAGGGACATGTGCTCGGCACGATCGAGGCGGCAGGTCGTACGTTCACACAGGGCGCGATCTATATCGGCGATTCCGGCGTCGACGTAAAGACCGCACGCAACGCGAGTCTCCCGCTTATCTACGCAACGTATGGCTACAACGACGTTGTTGCGGAATCGATCGACTGCGCCGGTGTGATCGCAACGTTCTCCGAACTGCCGGACGCAATCGCAGCGCTCGAAGCCCGCATCTGATGGGCGCGTCGATTCGCTCCCTGACTCCGACGATAACGATAACGACAAGACTCCTATGAATCGCTTCAAGAAAATCAAACTGATCGCGGTGGACACGAACGGTGTGCTGCTAAAGGACACCTTCGGCGTCACGATCAAAAGATTCATCGAAGGTCACGGCGGCGTCTATACGGCCGAACTGGAACGACTGGTGCTTGGGGCACCGCATATTGCAGGAGGACACATCATGTCGCTCGCCTGCAGGTTGCCGTGGACGGCGCAGGAGACCATCGATGCGTTTCTTGCCGAGCACAAGATCTACACGCGCGACGATCCCGTGGTGGTCAATCCTGGCGTGGACGATGCGCTGGCGTTGCTGCATGGCACGGGTGCCCGCATCACGACCTATGGCGGTCGCCCCGAAGACTCCATGTTCAGCGAATTCCTGCATCCGTTTCGTCAGTACTTCGACCGGGACATCCCGTACGTCAACATCGATCAGATCCGCCCGGGCATGAAAGAGATCGTCGAGCGTTTCGGTTACCGCTCCGACGAGGTGCTGTTCATCGACGATCTCGGCAAGGTCGGAGAGGTGTGCAAGACCCTGGGCTGCGGATTCATCGGCGCGCCCGTCACGGCTTTTCAGCGGCAATTGATGCAGGAGGCCGGCGTCACGCATCTCGTCGACTCGATCGCGGAGATCAGCGTGGAACTGCTCGATCGCATCGACGACGCGTTGTATCACGCTCACGCCTGAACGAATGGCCAACGGGCACATCAATTTAAGAGGTGGGTTCGCATGTCCCAGCAGGTTTCGAATTTATTGCCCGATGGAATCGACCACACGCCGTATGCCGTCTATACGGACATGGAACTGTATCGACGGGAGCTGGAAAGGTTTTTCTACACGGGCCACTGGTGCT
Source organism: Paraburkholderia megapolitana (assembly GCF_007556815.1). Classification (NCBI taxonomy): domain Bacteria; kingdom Pseudomonadati; phylum Pseudomonadota; class Betaproteobacteria; order Burkholderiales; family Burkholderiaceae; genus Paraburkholderia; species Paraburkholderia megapolitana. The sequence goes on along the minus strand of NZ_CP041745.1, from coordinate 2,315,023 downwards.
ACCTCGGACTCGAAGCGGAGATTCCCCAGCCGGGCGATTTCCGCTTGACCGAAGTGGGCGAGCGTCAGGTCATCATGACGCGACTCGAGGACGGTTCGATCAGTGCGGTCGAAAACGTCTGCGCGCACAAGGGCATGCGGTTTTGTCGCGAGCGGGCGGGCAATGCGACCGAATTCAGATGTCCGTACCACCAGTGGAGCTACAACCTGAATGGCGATCTCGAAGGCGTACCGTTCCGGCGCGGCGTGAAGCAGGGCGACCGTGTGAATGGCGGGATGCCCGCGGATTTCCGTCTTGCAGATCACGGTCTCGTCAAGCTGAAAGTCGCGACACGCGGCGGCGTCATATTCGGCAGCTTCGATCACGATGTCGAATCGCTCGAGGACTTTCTCGGCCCGGCCATCCTGAAGTATTTCGACCGGCTGTTCCATGGGCCGAAGCTGACGCTGCTCGGGTACACCCGTCAGCGCATCCCAGGCAACTGGAAGCTGATCCAGGAGAACATCAAGGACCCGTATCACGGCGGCTTGCTGCATACGTGGTTTGTCAACTTCGGTCTGTGGCGCGTGGATAACAAAGGCGAGATGGTCATGGATGCGCATCACCGGCATGCCGCGATGGTTTCGACCCGTAGCGAAGGGGGAAGCGGCGCGGCAACGGAGGGCATCACGAGCTTCAAGAACACGATGGAGCTTAACGACCGCCGGTTGCTCGACGTGCAGGCGGAAGCATGGTGGGGAAATTCGACCGTGGTCATGCTGACGCTGATGCCGAGCGTGATCATCCAGCAGAACGTCAATACGCTCGCTACCCGGCGGATTCGCCCCGTTTCGCCCGGCGTGTTCGATTATGTGTGGACCCATTTCGGCTTCGAGACCGACGACGCAGCGATGACCGAGCGACGCCTGCGCCAGGCGAACCTGGTCGGCCCGGCCGGCTACGTGTCGGCGGATGACGGCGAGGTGGTCGAGTGTCTGCAGCAGACCTTCGCGGCGAGCCCGGTCGGTTCGACCGTCAGCATGCTCGACGGCAAGGGCACCGAAGAATATACCGGTCACATGGTGACCGAGACGCTCGTGCGTGGCATGTACGACTACTGGCGTCGTGTGATGGAGGCATGAAGACCGTGGATTTCAAGGACTATTACGCACTGGTCGAACTGTATGCCGGCTATAGCGCCGCGCTCGACTCCGGCGACTGGGACCGCTGGCCGGAGTTCTTCACGGACGACTGTCTGTACCGGATCGTGCCGCGCGAGAATCACGAGCAGAATCTGCCGCTCGCGCTGCTCGCGCTCGAAACGAAAGCGATGCTCAAGGATCGGGCCTATGGCATCAAGGAGACGTTCTTCTACGACCCGTACTACCAGCGGCACATCGTGGACAACCCGCTGATCCGCGCAACCGACGGCGATGTCTGGGAGGTGGAAGCGAACTACGCGGTGTTGCGTACGAAAACCGCCCAGCTCAGCGAGGTCTATAACACCGGGCGCTATTTCGACCGGATCAGGAAAACGCCGGATGGTTTGCGCTTCGCCACGCGCGTCTGCGTTTTCGATAGCGAGCTGATTCCTAACTCCATGATTTTTCCGCTATGAGCACGTTGACCGATGCATCCTGGGCGCTCGTCGCGCTGCGCAATGACCTTCCTGCGGACAGCGTGACGGCGGTGACGGTGGACGGTCGCGAGATCGCACTGTATCGGCTCGCGGACGAAGTGTTCGCCACCGCCAACGCGTGCACGCACGGCAACGCGCGCCTGTGCGACGGTTTTGTCGAGGCTGGCGAGATCGAATGTCCGTTGCACCAGGGCCGCTTCGATATCCGCACGGGAAAGGCGATGTGCCGCCCGCTCAGGGAGGATCTGCGGATCTATCCGGTGAAGCTCGATGGCGAGCGTGTTTATGTCGGTCTGAACCATTCAGTCAACCCACAGTGAGTAAGCGGCGCTATTTTTTATGAACATCAATTTTTTGCGGATTTCCAGAGTCGTTGCGTTGGCAATCGGTCTGACAGCGGGCCTGGCGGGAGCAACAGACGCGATGGCGCAAGACACGATCAAGATCGGGGAGATCAATAGCTACCGGGCGCAACCGGCGTTTCTCGAACCGTACCGCCAGGGCTGGCAAATGGCGCTCGATGAAATCAACGCGTCCGGTGGCGTACTCGGCAAGAAGCTCGAGGTCGTCTCGCGCGACGACAACGGCAATCCCGGCGACTCGATCCGCGCGGCGCAGGAACTCGTCACGCGCGAACAGGTTTTGCTGCTGTTCGGCGGCTTTCTGTCGAATACAGGGTTGGCACTCACCGATTTCGCGAAGCAGCACCAGATATTTTTTCTCGCCGCCGAGCCGCTGACAGACAAGATCGTCTGGGAGGATGGCAACCGCTATACCTACCGCCTGCGTCCGTCGACCTACATGTTCGTTTCGATGCTCGTCAACGAGGCCGTCAAGCTCAAGAAGAAGCGTTGGGCGCTCGTCTACCCGAACTACGAATACGGGCAATCTGCGGCGGCGACCTTCAAGCAGCAGATGAAGCTCGCGCAGCCCGATGTCGAGTTCGTCGCCGAACAGGCGCCGCCGCTCGGCAAAGTCGATGCCGGTGCAACCGTGCAGGCACTGGCCGATGCGAAACCGGACGCGATCTTCAATGCGCTGTTTGCGGCCGATCTTGCCAAGTTCGTGCGTGAAGGCAATACGCGTGGTCTGTTCGAAGGACGAGAGGTGGTATCGCTCCTGACCGGCGAGCCCGAGTACCTCGACCCGCTGCAGGCCGAGGCGCCCATCAACTGGCTGGTGACGGGGTATCCGTGGTACGCGGTGTCGAGTGCCGACAATCAGCGTTTCGTCGATGCGTATCGCAAGCGCTACGGCACGGCGCCGCGCATGGGTTCCGTAGTCGGTTATACGGCGCTGATGTCGATCGCGGCCGGCCTGCGCAAAGCGGGTAGCCCGGCAACGGAGCCGATGATCGCGGCGTTCAGCGGACTTTGTCTCGGTTCGCCGTTCGGCCCGATCTGTTACCGCGCGCAGGACCATCAGTCGACGATGGGTGCTTTTGTGGGCCGTACCGCGCTCAAGGACGGTAAGGGCGTGATGACGAAGTTCGTCTATGTGGACGGCGCCGCTGTGCAGCCGTCCGACGCGGAAGTCCGCAAGCTGCGGCACGCCGATTGACCCATTGCCGGAGGAGACAAAATGAATCGACGATTTTTTCTGAAGACCGCGAGCCTGTGCGGCATGACTGCGGCAGCTGGATTGGCTGCGCGTGTCGCCTTCGGCCAGAGCGCACCGGCCAGCATCGAGCCCGGTGCCGACAGCGTACTGCTCGTGGTGGATACGCAGAACTGCTTTACGTCGGGCGGAACGCTCGCCGTCAAGGACGGCGAGCAGATCGTTCCGGTGATCAACCGCATCGGCAAGGCGTTCGCGAATGTCGTGCTGACCCAGGACTGGCATCCGCGCGGGCACGTGTCGTTTGCGTCGTCGCACCCGGGCAAGAAGCCATTCGATACCGTGCATCTCTCGTACGGCACCCAGGTACTCTGGCCCGACCACTGCATTCAGGGCACAGAGGACGCCGGGTTGCGCCAGGACCTCGATGTCCCGCAGGCGCAGCTCATTATCCGCAAGGGTTATCACAAGAATGTCGATAGCTACTCCGCCTTCATGGAGGCGGACCGGCACACGTCGACGGGACTGGGTGTCTATCTGAAGGCACACGGTATCCGGCGCGTGTTCGTCACCGGGCTGGCAACCGATTTTTGCGTGGCGAACAGCGCACTCGACGCGCGGGCAGAGGGGTTCGATGTGTATGTGATCGAGGACGCCACGCGTGCTGTCGATCTGAACGGATCGCTTGCCGAGGCTTGGGACGCTATGCGTCGCGCAGGTGTCAAGCGCATTCAGTCGAGCGATCTTCGTCTTGTGTCCGGGCCTGTCAAATCATGAGCAAACAGACTCGACGCCCCGACATCGACGGGCTGCGCGCCGTCGCCATCCTGTCCGTGATGGCCTTTCACTTCAATCCCCGCTGGCTGCCGGGCGGTTTCGCGGGGGTCGACATTTTCTTCGTGATCTCGGCATACCTGATCACGAGCATCATCCACGCAGGGATGCTCGACGGGAGCTTCTCGTATCAAGCCTTCTACGTGCGACGGATCAAGCGCATCTTTCCTGCGTCGATTCTCGTGTTCGGTGTCACCGCGTTTCTCGCCAGCCAGTTGAACGGCCTGTTACTGTCCGATGCGAAGTACGTGCTGCTGTTCCTGTTCAATTCCCACACGAGCAACTACTTTACGCAGAACAGTCAGACCAATTTTTTCCTGCACTACTGGTCGCTGTCTATCGAAGAGCAGTTCTATTTCATCTGGCCGCCGTTGTTGGGGCTTGCCCTGTGGGGCGGCGCACACCTGTTCGGGCCGAATACATGCCGAAGATGGTTGCGTGCGCTACCGCTTGCGATCGCCGTGACCGGATTCGTACTCGGCGAAATCTGGGTTCACGATCCTGCTTCATCGGGCACGGCCTACTTTTACTCGATGCCGCGGTTTGGCGAACTGGCCATCGGCGCGTTCGCCGCCCTGTTGCCACGTTCGCCGTCGCTCGGCAGGCTGGCGGGCAATCTGCTCAGCGCCGCGGGCGCGCTGGCGATCGCGCTGGCCTTCGTGTTCCTCGACGAGAAAGTTTATCCCGGCGTTCAGGCGCTCCTGCCGTGCGTCGGCGCCGCGCTGATCCTGTATTGCTGGAACCCGGCAGGCGGCGTTGCGCTCGTGAATCGCGTTCTTGGCAGCCGCCCGCTTGTCCTGATCGGGCTCATCTCCTATTCGCTCTATCTGTGGCACTGGCCGGTGTTGTCGATCATGCGCTTCTGGCGTGGGCAGAACGCGCTGCCCGCGTCGTGGATGGCGAGCGCGCTCGGGCTGATTTTCCTGCTGTCGATTGCGACTTATCACTTTGTCGAGCAACCGTTCATCCGTTCGAAACCCGGCTTCAAGGTCGTATTTCCGGCGTTCGTGAGTACGACGCTCGCGGGAGTCGCCCTGATCCTGATGATGACCGGCGTCGACGCGTACAACATTGCACCGGTGCTCGGCAGGACCTTCACCAACGTCACAATCGACGGCCAGAACACCCACCTGACAAGCGGCTGGATCGACCCATGCTTCGACAAGAGCTTTCATGGCAAGTCGAAAGACGTAGTCGACAGGACGTGTGCGATCGGCGCGGCCAGGTCGCCGTCCATCCTGCTGGTCGGCGATTCGCACGGCGCCGCGATCGGCGCGTTCATGGACCAGTTGGGCAAGCGCGAAGGATTCGCGTTGACGTCGTACGAAGTGGGCGCGTGCCAGATCGCCGAATGGGGGCTCGCGGCGCGCGCGCCCGACGTGGTCCGTACGCCGGAGCGTATCCGCAACTGCCAGGACATGCTTGCCTTCATCAAGGCTAATCACGAGAAATACCAGGCAATCTTCGTCGTCAATGCGTTCAATCTGTTCGCGGGCGACTACAACGTGTTCTCGCATGCGCCGGAAGCGGCGCCGAGTGTGCGCGTCGACATCCTGAGCGAGATTGCGAAGACGACGCCGATCTATTTCTTTTACGACAGTCCGGTTATCGACCGCTCGATTCAATACTCGCCATTCTTCGCATGGCTGCACTTGCCGACCGGCGGGTACCCCGTGAAAGACGGCGATCGGGGCAACCCGCTTATCGCGCGCGCCGTGGCGTCGATTCCCGGTGCGCACTGGATCGATCTGGGCGACAGCTACCATGCCCTCACGAAGGATCATTTCGTCTACAAGGGGTACCCGGTGTATGTGGACAGCAATCATCTGAATGGCTACGGCGCCCGCTCGCTTGCCGACATCTTCATACAGGGCGACGATGCCTGTTTCTTCTGCCGTGTTCTGACCGCGCAGTCATCACGATGACGCCGGTACACTGGATATCGCCGCTGGCAGATCGACGCGGCGGCGCGGTCCATTTTTACAATCATCATTGGTCAGGAGACCGCTGTTCATGACTGGAGCACAAACCAAACCTGACGCCGTGCATCGCGTCGCCATTGCCGGTGCGACGGGCCGGATGGGCCTCATGCTGCTCAAGGCGGTCATTGAGGCCGACGACTGCCGCCTGAGCGGCGCCTTTGCGGGCGCCAGCGCGCATGGCCAGGATGCCGGCACGGCGCTGGGCATCGAGAGCGGCATCGCGATCGTGGCGGACCCTTACGCCGGATTGAAAGGCGCGCAGGTTCTGATCGATTTCTCGCGCCCCGAAGCGACGATGGCGAACCTGGCCGCGTGCCGCGAACTCGGCGTGGGTCTCGTGATCGGCACGACTGGTTTTAGCGCGGAACAGAAGGCGGACATCGCCGATGCAGCACACCATATTCCGATCGTCACGGCACCGAACATGGGGATCGGCATCAACATCACGTTCAAGCTGCTGTCGATTGCCGCGAAGCTGCTTTCGACCGGCTATGACATCGAGATCATCGAGGCGCATCACCGCCATAAGGTCGATGCGCCGTCAGGCACCGCATTGAGAATGGGCGAAATCATCGCCGAGGCATTGGGCCGCGATCTCGACACGTGCGCAGTCTATGCACGCGAGGGCGTGACCGGCGAGCGCGATCCGTCGACGATCGGCTTCTCATCGATTCGCGGCGGCGACATTATCGGCGATCACACAGTGATGTTCGCGGGAACCGGCGAGCGCATCGAAATCACGCACCGTTCCGCCAGTCGCAGCGCTTACGTGCAAGGTAGCCTGCAGGCGGTGCGCTTTCTCGCGGATCGGCAAACGGGTCTGTTCGATATGTTCGATGTGCTCGGTTTGCGTTAGTGCGCAAGCCGGACTAGAGGGGTAGGGACACCATGTACGACGTATTCCAGACGGACCGCCTGATCGACCTGTGGTTGACCGAGGACATCGGCTACTGCGACCTCACTGCGCAACTGATGATCGAAGCGCACGAGACCGGCGCGTTCTACATGAATGCACGCGAACCGCTGATCGTCGCCGGTATCGATGTCGCCGCGCGCGTATTCCGGCGCTATGACTCGACGCTCGATGTTGTCGTGCACGTGAAGGACGGCGACAAGGTTGGCCCGGGTACGGTGCTGGCCGACGTGCGCGGCAATGCACGCAGCGTGCTGACCGCGGAGCGCACGGCATTGAACATCGTGCAGCGTTTGTCCGGCATTGCGAACCTGACCGCGCAGTACGTCGCAGCCATCGCCGGTACGCGGGCACGGCTGATCGACACGCGCAAGACGATGCCGGGTCTGCGGATGCTCGAAAAGCATGCCGTGACGTGCGGCGGTGGGTTGAATCACCGGCTCGGTCTCGACACCGGTGTGATGATCAAGGACAACCACATCGCCGTGTGCGGCGGTATCGCGAAGGCCGTGCAGCGCGCGCGCCGGCAGTTGCCGGTGCTGACGAAGCTGGAGGTGGAGTGCGATCGCCTGGAACAGGTCGGCGAAGCGCTCGAAGCGGGTGTCGACGTGATCATGCTCGACAACATGTCGATCGAGGACATGACGCGCGCTGTCGAGATGGTCGGCGGCCGTGTGCAGATCGAGGCATCGGGTGGCATCAGTCTCGCGACCATCGGTGCGATCGCGAAGACCGGTGTCGACTACATCTCCACGAGCAAGATCAACCAGGCGGCGTCATGCGTCGACATCGGCCTGGATGATACGAAATAGCCGCCATGACGGCGGCCATCTCGCGGCGTTGTAGCTCGAAGCCTGGCATCGAGCGATACCGTCAGATCGACCGGTATCGCTCACTACTTGCGACTAGTGTCGCTGCTCTTCGTGGTGACCACCACCACCTCCGCCGCCGCTCGGGTGCGCTTGCGGTTGCGGCCGCGGTTGTGGTTGTGGACGCGGCTCGAAGTGCTGCTGCGGTTGGGGCTGCGGACGCGGCTGGAAGTGCTGCTGTTGTTGCTGCGGTTGAGGCTGAAAGTGTTGCGGTTGCGGTTGCGGACGTGGCTGTTCCTGAGGACGCGGTTGCTCCTGCTGCCGCGGCTGTTCTTGAGGACGCTGTGCTTCACGCGCCTGTCCCGCTGCGGCCTGATTCGTGCGCTCCTGATTCATCCCGGCTGCACGCTGCTGCGCTTCGGCTTGCCGCTGCTGTTGCTGTTGTTGCTCCTGCTGCTGCCGTTGCTGCTCGTTGTGTTGCTCCATCGCAGCTTCACCCTGCGGCCGTTGCCCGCCATTGAATTGCGCTTCGCGCCCAGCCTCGCCACGCGGCTGCTCGTTGCGCTGCGGCGCCGCGGCACCGTTTGCGGGGCGTTGCGCGCCAGCGGCGAAGTTGTTCTCACGAGCGCCTTCAGGACGCGGCGGCTGGCCGGCGCGCTGCGCTTCAGCCGGCGCCGGACGGGCGCCTGCGCGCATGTCGTTCTGCGTGAAATGCGGCATCGTCATCGGGCCGGAGTGGGCCTGATTCTGCGCTACCCGGGCCTGCTCCTGCGCGCGGTTCAGGTTCGCCGGGTTGGCGCCGAAGTTCGGCCGACCCTGGTTGTTGTTCACGACGTTGTTCGTCGTGTTGTTGCGCGCGAAGTTATTGTTCGTGCCGTAGTTGTTGTTGGTGACGCGCGAGTTGTTGATGTTGTTGATGTTGTTCACGCGATTGATGACCGTAGTCGACTTCGAGACGTAAGTGGTGTTGTTATAGACCACCGACGGACGATGCCATCCACCGCCGCCGCCACCACCGCCATACCCTCCGCCGCCGCCATAGCCGCCGCGGTCGCCACCCCAGTTCATGCCCCACGAATGCCATCCCCATCCGTAGTGATGGCTGATCGCCGCGCCGACGATAATGCCGACGCCGAACGTAATGACGCCTGCCGCGACGATGTCGCCGGTGGAGTAGACCGGCGGGCTATACGCATAGCCCGGGTAGACCGGCACCGGTTCGCCGTACACGACGGCCGGATTGTAGGTCGGGACATAGACCACATCGGGCTGGGTCGGCTCGATGACGATGGTCTGCGGCGGCGCTTGAACGATGGCCGGCCCCGCATACACATCCGGCTCGTCCGGGTCATTCGAATAGACTTGCGGCGGCGGTGCGGAGCGTGCAACCGACGAAACCGCCTGTTGCGGCGTCGACTTCAGGTTGCCGTCCTGCTGGGCGCGTTGACGCATCACCTGGATCGCGTTCATGACGTCGTTCGGATCGTTCACGTAGGCTTCGCCGAGCGCGGTCGTCCATTGCGGGTTGCTTGCCATCTGGTTCAATACCGCGGGGAACGCCGTCAGCGATTTCACGCTGACGTCCCAGGGCTGCTGGTTCGCGGCGTTCTGCAGGGCGTCGCCCTTCAGCGACGGGTTCTGCGTAAGCCATTGGTTAGCTGCGGTGACCTGGTCCGGGTAGGTCGCGCCGGCCAGTACCTGGGCCACGAGCTTGTCGGGGAACAACGCGATCGGCGCGACCATCTGTTCGAGTTGATCGGCGGTCGGCGGCGTATAGGCGCTTGCAGCAGCGGAGGCCGGCTCGGCTGCGGATGCCGCGGAAGCCCCCGATGCCGCCTGGCTCGCGTCGGTCGAGCCGGTCTTGTTGCAGCCGGCCAGAACCAGCAGACTTACGATCAGCGACGACGCCACGACGTTGCTGAAAACCTTCCTGTTCGCTTTCATATTTCCCCCAGTGTGTCCAGTGTCGCTATCCCTAGCGATTCAGTACTAATTAACGCACTGAAGGCTGTATTGGAGTATCCAGAATGTGTTACAAGCATGATTTTGTGTTTTTGAAAGAATTCCGCGTGAACTTGAATAACCCGTGAAATAGACCGGCAAAATGGACAGACTGCAGACAAAACGGAGCCGGCATTCCGACCGGCTGCCGGCAGGGGCGAAAAGCGGGTAGTGCAGACAAATGCTGACAAGCTGACAAAGCCGGAAGGTAAAACCGTGTGTGCAGCGCAGCGCCCGGAAACGCTTCGGCAAGGGGATCGGTTCGGACGGATACGGAGTGTGCCAAAATCAGAGCGGCATTTCAAATTTTACGAAGTCCGGGTCGGTTACGCATAAATGGCTGTGGTAACGTGCTGGCCGACGTCGGGCAAATACCCCGTGCATCGGCGTTTACTCTAATCCAGAGCTGATCAGGTTCGCGCGTGCCATCATTTTTTATAGACCGCCCGGTCTTTGCGTGGATCGTTGCACTTGCCATTATCGTGGCGGGTGCGCTGGCGATTCCGCAATTACCTATTGCCCAGTATCCGCGCCTCGCTCCGCCGCGGATCATCATTTCGGCCACCTATCCGGGTGCGTCGACCGAGAACGTCGACAATAACGTCGCGAGCGTGATCGAGGAAAGCCTCGACGGCGCGGACGGCATGCTCTACTACGAGACGACCAGCGACGCGCTCGGCAACCTGGAAATCGACGCGACGTTCACGCCCGGCACGAATCCGGACATCGCGATGGTCGACATCCAGAACCGTCTGAAGCAGGTCGAGCCGCGCTTGCCGCAACAGGTCGTGCAGCAGGGGATCGGCGTTTTCAAGGCCGCCAATACGTTCCTGATGCTGGTCGGGCTGACCTCGACCGACGGCACACTCGATTCCGTCGAACTCAGCGATTACCTGAGCCGCTACGTACTGCGCGAACTGAAGCGCGCACCCGGCGTCGGTTCGGCCCAGCTGTGGGATGCGGACGAAGCACTGCGTATCTGGATCGATCCGGTGAAGCTGCGCGAATACGATATCGCCGCGGGCGACGTCAACACGGCGATTGCCGCGCAGAACGCCGCGATTACGGCGGGCACGGTCGGCGATGCGCCGTTTGTTGCCGGCCAGCAGACCACAGCGTCGGTGATCGTGAAGGGACAGCTCCTGTCGCCAGCCGAGTTCGGTCAGATCGTGCTGAAGGCGAAGCCCGACGGGTCCGCCGTGCGTTTGCGCGACGTCGCGCGCATCGAAATCGGTCGCGCCGACTATTCGTTCTATTCGCGGCTGAACGGCCACCCATCGGCTACCGTCGGCATTCAGCTCGGGCCGCGCGGCAATGCGCTCGAAACATCGAATGCGATTCGCGCACGGCTCGGCGAACTCGCGAAGAGCCTGCCGCCTGGCGTCAAGGTCGAGATCCCGTTCGACGGTGCGCATTTCGTGCAGATTGCGATTCACGAAGTCGTGGTCACGCTGCTCGAAGCCGTGGTGCTGGTGTTCTGCGTGATGTGGCTGTTCCTGCGCGACCTGCGCTATACGCTGGTGCCGACCGTGGTCATTCCGGTCACGCTGATGGGCGCGTTTCTCGCCATGTACGCGCTCGGCCTGTCGATCAATGTGTTCACGATGTTCGGCCTCGTACTGGCCATCGGGATTCTGGTCGACGATGCGATCGTGGTCGTCGAAAGCGTGCACCGGGTGATGGACGAAGAGGGGCTCTCCCCACGCGACGCGACCCGCAAAGCCATGTCGCAGATCACCGGCGCGATTATCGGCGTGACCGTCGTGCTCACCGCCGTGTTCGTGCCGATGGCATTTTTCCCGGGCGGTGTCGGTGGGATCTACCGGCAGTTCTCGGTGGCGATGATCGCCTCGATGTTGGTGTCGTCGTTCATGGCGATGTCGTTGACACCGGCGCTCTGCGCCAACCTGCTGAAGGCGCCGAAGCAGACGCCGCAACAACGCGATGCGCGACGTGGTCCGCTCGGGTTTGCCGCGCGCTGTGCAACCGGTTTCGCTACGGGTTTCGAGCGTGCCTCGAACGGCTACCGCTGGCTTACCTCGCGCACCGTGCGACGCGTGGGCCCCGTGCTCTGCGTGTATGCCGTGCTGGTCGGTATCTGCGCGGTGCTGTACTGGCAAATGCCCGGTGGCTTCCTGCCCACTGAAGACGAAGGGCAGATGCAGGTGATGATCCAGATGCCGGCGGGCGCGACCCAGGCGCGCACGCTGGCTGCAGCCGAACGTGTCGAACAGATCCTGCATCGCGAGTCCGCGATTGCGAACGTGACGACGGTGATCGGCTGGAGTTTTCAGGGTAGCGGTCAGAACGTTGCGATGGCCTTCGTCGAACTGAAGGACTGGAGCAAGCGCAATATCACCGCGATGGCACTGCGCGACAAACTGAACGAACAGTTTGCCAAGATTCTCGACGGTTCGATCGATGCTCAACTGCCGCCTGCCGTGCCCGGTCTCGGTCACTCGGATGGCTTCGTACTGCGGCTCGAAGATCGTGGCGGGGTCGGCATCGAAGCGCTGAAAGCCGCGCGTGCGCAGTTGTTCGCCCAGGCCAAAGCCGACCCGATGCTCGCGTCGATACGCTCGGAGGATCTGCCGGACGCGCCGCGCATCGAACTCGATATCGATCGCGCCAAGGCCTATGCGCTCGGTGTGCCGTTCGACAAACTGTCGGACCTGCTCGGCAGTACGTTCGGTTCGTACTACGTCGACGATTTTCCCGCGTCGGGCCGGATGCGTCGCGTGATGGTGATGGGCGATGCCGCGACGCGCATGAGCGTCGACGACCTGATGAACCTGGCGGTGATCAATTCGTCGGGCGCGATGGTGCCGATGTCGGCGATCGCGTCCGTGCACTGGACGGTCGGCCCCGTCGTGCTGAGCCGTTATAACGGCTATCCGTCGCTGGACGTGAGCGGCCGCGCGGCGCAGGGCTACAGCTCCGGTGCGGCGATGGCCGAGATGGAACGGCTTGCGGGGTCTTTGCCGCTCGGCGTTTCCTACGACTGGGTCGATGCCGCACGTGAAGAAACGGTGGCAGCGAAGTTGACGCCGCTGCTCGTCGGTCTCTCGCTGCTTGCGGTTTTCATGGCGCTGGCCGCGCTCTATGAAAGCTGGACGATTCCGCTGTCGGTCCTGATGGTGGTCCCGCTTGGGGTGATCGGTGCGGTTTCGGCAGTGCTGTTGCGTGGCATGCCTAACGACGTGTACTTCAAGGTCGGGATGATCACCGTGATCGGCCTGTCCGCGAAGAACGCCATCCTGATCGTGCAGTTTGCGCGCGATCTGCACGCCCGCGGCGCCCCGCTGATGCGCGCCGTCACCGATGCCGCGGCGATGCGCTTCCGGCCGATCGTGATGACGTCGGCGGCGTTTCTGCTCGGTGTGGTCCCGCTGGTGATCTCGAGTGGCGGAGGCGCCGAGAGCCGTCGTTCGATCGGTACCGGTGTGTTCGGCGGGGTGCTGGCCGCCACGCTGCTGGGGCTCGTATTCGCGCCGGTCGCGTTCTATGCGGTCGTCTCGGTCACGCAGGGCAGACGCCGGCTCGCCGAACTGAATCGTCGACGCCGCGAGCGTGGCGCACGACGCAGCGCACCAGCGCTCGGCGAGCGCGACAGACGGTTGCAATCCGGCAAATAATCTCTGCGCCGGCCGCCGTGCGAGCGCGGCCGGTTCGTCGTGCTACACGTCGCAAACGACGTGTCATGTTGCTGACACAGGTTCTGCCCACTTGGGCGTATACCCGCAACGCGTCTATCCACAACTCATAAAAACTCTCACTTGATGGGATAGCACGAAAAATCTGGAAACCCGCTGCACTGCTGAATATAGTCACCTCCGAAACCCATCCTGCATCACGCGGCGACGCGATTTCAACAAGGAGACTGACATGGCTTTGTCTGGCTACAGGCAGTGTATTGTCCCGTTGTTATTAGGACTGGTATTGAGTGTGTCGGGGTGCGGTGGCGACTCCGGTTCGAGCGGCACGGCCGCCAGTGCGCTGAAAAGCGCGGCGAATGCGAGTGCTGCTCCCGCCAGCGCCGCTCCTGCGGCCGAATCCGCCGCAATGCAGCAACGGCGCACAGCGCGTCAAATCGCCGTGGTTCCGCCGCCGATGGGCTGGTCGTCCTGGAACAGCCTCGCGGAGAACGTCAACTTCGACACGATCAAGGGCGTGGCGGACGGCATGGTCCAGTTGAATACGCAGATCAAGAGCGGCGCGAAATACCAGTATGTGAACATCGACGAAGGCTGGTGGACCTCCGGCACACGCGATGCGAACGGCAACTTCATCATCGACAACACGCAATGGCCGGGCGGTATGCAGGCGATGGCGCAATACATCCATAGCAAGGGTCTCAAGGCGGGCATCTATATCGATGCCGGTCCGCAGGGTTGCGGCACGCGTACCGACGGCACGCATTTCGTCGGTAGCGATTTCGCGCACTACGAGCACGATTTCCTGCAGTTCGCGCAATGGGGCTTCGACTTCGTCAAGGTCGACTTCTGCGGCGGCAACAACGCAGGCTACGACCCGCAGCAGGCTTATACGGCCATTGCCAACGCGATCGACGACGCCTTCATCCAGACCGGACAGCTCATTACGTTCAGCATCTGCGACTGGGGCACCATCGGCAGCAACCCCGCCTATCCGGACTACAAACAAGGACCGTGGGACTGGGCAGCCGGTGTTGGCCGCATGTGGAGAACGACCGGCGACATCTACGGGCCGAATAGCGGTGCGCCGAACTTCGGCAGCGTGGTGGGCAATTTCCTCGGCAATTACCATCCCGAAGGACAGCACACCGGCTATTACAACGATCCCGACATGATGGTGGCGGGCATGGGCATGACGGCGGTGCATGACCAGGCGCATATGAGCTTGTGGGCCATCGCGGGTGCACCGCTGATTCTCGGTGACGATCTGTCGAAGCCGATCTCGGCCGACACGCTCAACGTGATGACGAATCCTGAAGTGATCGCGATCGACCAGGATCTGCTTGGCGTGCAGGGCGTGATGGTCGCGCAGTCGGGTGCGCAACAGGTCTGGTCGAAGCTGCTGGCCGGCAGTGGACAGCGGGCTGTCGTGCTGTTCAATAACGGCGCCGCCGATGCGCCGATGACGGTCACCTGGCAGCAACTCGGCCTCGTGCCGAATGCGCGGACCACCGTGCGCGATGTGCTGGCGATGCAGAACCTTGGCTCGTTCAAGAGTTCCTATACCGCACCCGTTGTGCCCGCGGGCGGTGTCGTGATGCTGCTGGTCAACGGCACGGATGTCGCCTCGACGACTTACCGGCCGAGCTCCGTCGGTGGTGGTGCGACGATCACGCGTTGCCCGACTTGCGATGGCGGCACGATCGTGAAGGGCCTCGGTACGGTGACGTTCAACAACGTGACATCGACAGCGCCGGGCGGTTACATCGAGATCGCGTATGTGAACCGTAGCCGCGAGACGCTGAAGGCGGAACTCAGCACGAACGGCGGGACGCAGACCACGCTCGCGTTCCCGCCGACCAGCCGGGAAGGGCGTGTCGGTACGGTGACGGTGTATGTGGGCCTGCAGACTGGACAGAACTCGCTGACGATCTCGAGCGCGGACAGCTCGGCGCCGACGCCCGAGATCAGCACCGTTGCACTGGTTGCCGGTCCGGTTCGCCTGCCGCCGTTCAAGGCCGCGTACGAAGCTGAAGCGTCCAGCAGCATCCTCGCAGGCGGTGCACGGGTATCGTCGTGTTCCGCGTGCTCGGGGGCGCGGACGTCGGCTATATCGGCAACGGCGGGACGCTGACGATGACCGGTATCTCCGTGCCCACGGACGGCAACTATACGGTTCAGATCGGGTATGCGAACGGAGACTCCACACCGCGGACCGGGCAAATCAGCTTTAACGGTGCAGCACCCATCACCGTCTCGTTTCCGCCGAGCGGCGGCTGGGGCACGATCTCGAGACTCTCTGTGAGCGGAGCGTTCAAGGCGGGTGCGGCGAACACGCTGATCTTCTCGAATCCGTCGGGATGGGCGCCCGACATCGACGGCATCACCGCACCGACGGCGCAGTAGTAGCAGGCTGATTGCAACGCGGTAGCAGAATGACCCGGCACGGGTGAGTACGTGCCGGGTCATTTTTTTTCAGGCACGATGGGGCGGTCGGTGCAGGTTGCGCGGGTGGCACGATATCGTGCTTAGCAGCGCCGCACCTATGGTTGTACGGATTTATTGTTAGCGATCCGCTGCGCAGCCTACGAGAATCTCCGGCTGCAACTCATTGTGCAATCCACTCTTCGCCTTCGAATGACCCACTCATCCTCACGATATCTCGCGCGCACGGCCCGTTGCGTTGCTGCTGCCGGCCTGCTGGCCGCCTCGCTGGTTTTTGCCGCGCACGCCGAAGCGGCACCGGGCAAGACCCTCGTGTTCTGCTCCGAAGGCAGCCCCGCGGGCTTCGACCCAGGGCAGCACACGACGAGCACGGACTTCGACGCCAGCACCTACACGGTCTACAACGAGCTCGTGCAGTTTCGCCGCGGCACGCTCGATCTCGAACCCGCGCTCGCCACAAGTTGGGACGTATCGACCGATCAGCGCACGTACACGTTTCATCTGCGGCACGGCGTGAAGTTCCAGACAACCGCGTGGTTCAAGCCGACGCGCGACTTCAATGCGGATGACGTGCTGTTCACGTTCAACCGCATGCTCCATGCAGACGATCCGTTCCGCACCGCCTATCCGGTCAGCTTCCCGTACTTCAGCGATCTGGGTTTCGACAAGAACATCGACAGTATCGAGAAGGTCGACGACTACACCGTGCGCTTTCATCTGAAGCAGCCGGACGTGATCCTCGTGCGCAATCTCGCGATGAGCTTCGCATCGATCCTCTCCGCCGAATACGCGGCGCAGTTGAGCCGCACGCATCGCGAAGCGGACATCAACCAGTTGCCGGTCGGCACGGGGCCGTTCGTGTTCCGCTCGTATCAGAAGGACGCGCTGATTCGCTTCGATGCGAACCCCGACTACTGGCGACCCGACGATGTGAAGCTCGCACATCTGATCTTCGCGATCACACCGGACCCTGCGGCGCGCATCCAGAAGCTGGCCAGCGGCGAATGCCAGGTGTCGGCATTCCCGCGTCCCGCCGACGTCGAAGTCGTGAAGCGCAATCCGGCATTGAAGTTGGTCTCCGGCGTAGGCTTTAACGTCGGCTTCGTCGGATACAACACGCAGCACCCGCCGCTCGATCGCGTCGAGGTGCGCCGCGCGCTCGATATGTCCATTGACAAGCCGGCTATCCTCAACGCGGTGTTCGCGGGCAACGCGAGCATTGCAACCAATCCGATGCCGCCGTCGCAATGGTCCTACAACGAGAAGCTGAAGGACGCACCGTTCGATCCGGCGAAGGCAAAGGCACTCCTCGCACAGGCCGGCTTTCCGAACGGTTTCGACATCACGCTGTGGGCGATGCCGGTGCAACGTCCGTACAACCCGAACGCACAACTGATGGCACAGCTGCTGCAACAGGACTGGGCGAAGATCGGTGTGCGCGCGAAAATCGTCAGCTACGAGTGGGGCGAATACAACCGCCGGGCAAAGGCAGGCGGCGAGCATGACGTGATCCTGTACGGCTGGTCGGGCGATAACGGCGACCCCGACAACTGGCTCGGCGCATTGCTCGGCTGCGATGCGATACACGGCAGCAACGTGTCGAAGTGGTGCGATCCCACGTTCGATGCGCTGATCGCGAAGGCGCGTTCTACCTCCGACGTCGCGACACGTACTGCGCTATACCGGCAGGCACAGGAGATTTTCAAGCAGCAGGTGCCGTTCACACCGATCGCGCATTCGATCGTGTCGTTGCCGGAGTCGAAGCGGGTGAAGGGGCTCTTGCTGTCGCCGCTTGGCAGCCACCGCTTCGATGGCGTCTCGCTGGACTAGTCGTGCCTAGGGGGCGCTGTGCGACGAATGCGTCAGCGCCCCAGTGCGGCAAGATTCAACGGATACGAACGGCCAATCCACACGGCGGCATCGCGATGATCGCGTAGCGAGTCGCCCGTGTTCGGATGCAGAAACACATCCAGTACGCCGTGATTCAACGTGAGCCACTCGAAAATTCCAACCAGATGCTCACGGTCGAACGCGAGTTGATACGACCACTGCGGGTGAGGACCGACCGGGCGTTCATGAAAGCGGCCCAGCTGTAGCACGTCGGCAAACCGCGCTTCGATCGCTTCCCTTAACACCAATGCCGCGTCGCGCCGCTCGGCGTCGAAGTAGACATGTGCGTGCCAGCCCGCAATTTCGTTGACGTCGAGATAGGTCATCGTGGACTCGAGAGGGTGGGGAGCAAAGAGTCCTCATTGTAAGCGCAAGCGCATGCGCCGCCGGATCGTGCGTATGGGCTGCTGGTCCTGGAAACTCGCTAGCTCATCGAGCGTCATGTTTGCATCAACCATTACTGCGTTTTAACCGACTGTAGTTAATTCGAAAGAATTGGCGTGCCAAACGAGGTGCCAAACAAGGTGACAAAGCCTCTTTAATAAATATCAAAGCCGGCAGCGAATTCTCATTAAATTCTCAATTCCATCTGATATGTGCCAAACCTTGAGCGAAAGAGGTTGACCGTCATTTTTCGTCCTCATAGATTCCCTGCACGATATCGAAGGTCTGTTTTATCAAAACCGTATCTTCACAACAGAAAGCCGTTAATTGTCTTTTAGCAATCATCAGGGGAGTGCATTAACAATGCAAAAGATCACGTCTTGGGGCGTGCCGTTAACCCTCGCTGCACTGGCTCTATCGGGTTGCGGAGGAAGTGTCGACAACACGGCGACCACGCATACCACCGGTACGACGCCATCCAGCACGGCATTTGTGTGGCCCGCCGATTCCGCCGTCAAGGATTCCAATGCCTACGCCGAAGGCAACGATCAGGACGCGCTCACCGGCGACCCCAGCTATCAGAACGGTCCCAACGGCGCTGCGGGGTCCACGAATGCCCAGGTTGCGGCGGGTAACCTTCCGTTGAGTTCGGTGAATGAAACGCCCGCGCAAAAACACCTGACCATGACGTTGAACGGTCAGACATTCGGGTACGAGGCTCGCGCAGGACATCTGATCGCTGCTGCGCCGCCCACATCGCCGACAGGTTCCGCGAGCGCCGAAGCGTCGATCTTCTATATGTCCTATACGCGCGACGATATCCCGCACGATCAGCGACCCATCACGTTCGTCTTTAACGGTGGCCCCGGTGAGCCTTCGATATGGCTGCATCTAGGCTCATGGGCGCCGCAGCGCCTCGACCTGAATGCGCCGGCTGTGCCGCCCGGTCCCTACGCGCAGGACAGCTATCCGCTGATCCCGAACGCCGAGTCGATGCTGGATCAGACCGATCTGGTGTACGTCGATATTCCCGGCAGCGGTTTTTCCGAAGCCATCGCGCCACTGACCAACCTGGATTTGTGGAACACCAATATGGATGCGCAGGTATTCCGCGACTTCATTACGGCCTACATCAACCGCTACAACCGTCAGAGCTCGCCCAAGTATCTGTATGGCGAATCGTATAGCGGTATCCGTACGCCGATCGTGGCGAATCTTCTGGAGCAGGCGGGCACCAGTCACTATGTGACCGACCCGACCGGCAAACCGCCGGTCGTGCTGACCGGCTATGTCCTGCAATCGCCGGTGATGAACTATGCAACCAATCAGAACGTGAATACGGTTGGCATATTCCCGACCGAAGGTATGGTGTCCAGCTGGTATGGGCTCGGTTCCGCACGTGGAAACCTGTCGGAAGCGGACTATTCGAACTCGCTGAGGAATTTCACTACCACTCAGTTTATTTCCCAGGTAGGCAATGCGAATCCGCCAGCCCAATATTTGAACGATTTACAAGGAATAACCGGAATTCCATTGGCCACTTTGACAAAAAATAGCCAATTCAGTGGTTTATCGCAATATAACAATTATTACAGCATGATTGGTCTTTCAATATATCCGTCGAGTGTCCAGTCTTCGGGGCTTTCGAACTCCGCGTTCGATGCGTACGATGGCCGCATTAGCACGGCATCGCCGCAAAAATACGGCATCAGTAATTACGAGGACGCCGCTTTCTATGGCGCGATCAAGCCGCTCATTCAAAGCGAAACCGGCTATCAACCGAGCGATCCTACCCAGCTGTATGGCTCCGACATTGGCGCGAACTACTGGGTACACAATCACAACGGTGCCTTGTCGGACACCAGTGTCCCCGACCTTGTCGAAGCCATGACGATCGATCCAAAACTGAAAGTCCTCGTGCTGCACGGCTACCACGACAATGTCTGCCCGTTCTTCCAGACTGAGCTGGACCTGCAAAACGGCGGGGCGCTACCGGCTCTCGCCGGCCGGATCACCATTGCCGATTTCGACGGCGGTCATATGATCTATCTAACCAACTCGTCCCGTGCTCCCATGCGTGCGCAGCTTCGGACCTTTTACTCGAGCCCGACCACTGCTGTGCAGACAGCTGCGGCCCGTTGAAGCAAGGAGATCGACCATGATGATGAGGGCTTTGCGTAATTTTTCGCTGCTGGCCGCCGTGATGATGGCGCCTGCGGTGCTGACCCCGGCGTTTGCTACCCCAGCGTTGCAGGGTGGCTTCGTTCGGGTGGGCGAGCGCCTTGACCGCGTGCCGCCGCCCGCGCCCGGCACGCCGTCGCTGACACCCGATCTGACCCAGAGCACGATCGTGAGTCATCTGCAAACGCTGTTCGACAAGGCTGCCAATCCGTCGACGCATCTGATGACGAAGCAGGGCGCACTCTCGAGCGGCTGGGGATGGGCCGCGAGTCATTTCGGCGAGATCGACCGCCAGAACAAGGGCGCAGTGAGCTTCGGCGACGTGCTCGATTACCTCAATGGACATTCGAATTCGCCGATGATCTTGCGCCCTGTGCAGGGCACATGAAATGTCCGCACCCTGACGACGGGTTAGACGGCAGGGTGCCTTTTCTGGAAATTCTCATCACGGTGCTGCACGGCTGCTGTGATTACTCACGCGCCTCATGCCGCGCTACTAATTGCGCAAACCAATCATGAAATTGTTCCCGCTAAGTCCCCTGGCCGCCGCCGCCCTGTGCGTGGCCCTTGCTGCCTGTGGAGGTTCGAACTCACCCGGCACGTCCCCGTCGACATCGTCAGGACCACCGACAACAACGTCAACCTCGGCGGCACCCCCTGTGTCGCCATGGCCCGGCTTCACCGTCAGCGGAACCGTTGCCGGCCTGTCGGGCGGGGAGACGCTCACGTTGCTGGACAATGGTTCAGATAGCCTGACGCTGACCGGCAACGGCGCGTTTACTTTTGCGGCGCTCGTTCCCGCAAACATTAAAGCCGGCTACGTGGTGACGGTAGGTTCGCAGTCACCGACAATCTACTGCTCGGTCAACAACGGTAGCGGCTCAGTGACGGCCAACGTGACCAACGTTGCGGTGATCTGTGCGCCTGCCACGTACTCCGTCTCGACGTTCGCGGGTTCGCTGGCGTCCGGCGCGACCGACGGCACTGGCTCTGCCGCTTCGTTCAACGGCCCCGCTGCTGTGGCGACGGACGCAATCGGCAACGTCTACGTGGCCGACAGCAACAACAACACGATCCGCAAGATCACGCCGGCTGGCGTGGTCACCACGCTGGCTGGTTCCGCGACGGCGGGCTCGACCAACGGTACGGGTGCGGCCGCCTCGTTCAACGGTCCGTTTGGCGTAGCGGTGGACGCAAACGGCAACGTGTACGTAACCGATAGCAACAACAACGAGATCCGCAAGATTACGGCGGCTGGCGTGGTCACCACCCTGGCCGGCTCCGGGGCGGTCGGCTCGGCCGACGGCACCGGCGCGGTTGCCTCGTTCAGCAATCCCAATGGCGTGGCGGTGGATGCCAGCGGCAACGTCTACGTGGCCGATAGCGGCAACAACAAGATCCGCAAGATCACACCTGCTGGCGTGGTCACTACACTAGCCGGCGCTGGAGCCGCCGGCTCGGCTGACGGCAGCGGTCCGGCCGCCTCGTTCAACTTCCCGGGTGGCGTAGCGGTTGATGGCGCGGGCAACGTCTACGTGGCCGATGTCAGCAACAACGAAGTCCGCAAGATTACGCCCGCGGGGGTGGTCACCACACTGGCCGGGTCCCCAGCATTGGGCTCGACCGATAGCACGGGCTCGTCCGCCTCGTTCAACGGTCTGTTTGGCATATCGGTGGACGCAAGCGGCAATCTCTACGTGGCCGATAGCAACAACAACCTGATCCGCAAGGTCACACCGGCGGGCGTGGTCACCACACTGGCCGGGTCGACGAAGTCTGGCTCGGCCAACGGCATCGGTAGTGCTGTCTCGTTCAACGATCCGTTGGGCGTTGCGGTGGATACCAGCGGCAACCTCTACGTGGCCGATATCGCCAACAATGAGATCCGCAAACTGACGCCTCCCGCTCCGTAAACCGAACGAGGCGTCGCCAGGATCGACGCCTTCGTCCGAAACGGCATCGCTGCGCTAACGTGGCAGGTGTCACAAGAAGTGACCACTCGATATTCCGCATGCATGAGTCATCACCGCGTTCTGGGCAGACGCGGTTGACTCGTGTGAATCAACCCGTCTACACTCAGCCGCATACTCTAACCGATTGAATATAAAGAGATTGTTTAGCATACCTGCTAAACATCGGTGAGACGTTTCGTTTAGCGGATGTGCTAAACGAAATTGAAAAAGCGGAGACGACAGTGAGAAAAATCAGGGAGATTATCTTCGTGCTATCCATGGCCAGTGTACTTGCTGGTTGTGGTGGCGATGTTCATTCCATGAATGGCGCGGTGAATACGCCGGTAGCGGTCGGTGGCGGTGCGGCTGCGGCAGCGCCGGCTGCGGGTGGTACAACTAGCGGTGCAACGGTTGGCCCAACGGACAGCGCAGCCACACCTACTGCTTCCCCGGCGCCCGTTGCACAGGCACCTGTCGTCATGCAACTGACGCAGTACGTCAATGAGCGGATCGGGACGAACAACGGCGGCGGTACCTCGCTTCTTGCTGGGCTACCCGCCGGTATGGTCCAGTGGGGCCCCGATACGCCGAACCCAGGCGGTATCAACCAGTGGACCACGACGGGGTACTTCGACGGCGCCACGACGATCAGCGACTTCAGCCTCACGCATCTGAGCGGTACAGGTTGCCACGATGGCGGCGGTGGGCTACCGGTCATGCCGGGCACGGCAAGCGGAAGCCCCGGTGCGTTTTCCTCGACGAACGAAACGACGAAGCCCGGCTACTACGGCGTAACGCTTAACAACGGTATTCATACGGAACTGACGGCGACGCAGCGCAGCGGGCTCGGACGTTTTACGTGGCCCGCGGGCCAGTCGGCGCAACTGACGTTGACCGCTCGGTCGGAGGATTATTCGTCCGGTGGCAAGATTGCCTGGGGTGGCAAGAGCGCGCCAGCGACGGTATCGGGGTCGTTCTCCGGCGGCAATTTCTGTAACGACGGCCAGTCCTACACCGTCTATTTCTACGCGACGTTCGACCAGTCGTTCACGGCTAAAACACAGGGCTCGAAGGCTACGTTGACGTTCAAGCCAGTAGCCAGTACACCGCTCGTCGTGAACATGCGCGTGGGTCTTTCCTACACCAGCGTTGCCAATGCGCAGGCAAATCTGCAGCAGGAGCAGGGCGGCACGAACGGCGCGCTGGTCACATTCGATACCGCCGCGGCAAACGCCGACACCGCATGGAATACGCGGCTGAACACGATCCAGGTGAGCGGCGGCAGCACAAGCGATACGACGAAGTTCTACACAGCGCTTTATCACGCATCGCTTGCGCCGTCCGTGATCAGCGACGTGAATGGAAACTACCCGGTGTTCGGCAGTTCGTCGGGACTCGATGCGAGCGGTAATCCGGGGCAAACCGGCAAGAACAGTGCGGGCCAGACCCGCGTGCAGTACACGACGTTCTCGAGCTGGGACACGTATCGTTTACTGATGCCGTTGCTCGCAGTGATTGCTCCGCACGATGTCAGCGACATGATGCAGTCGCTCGTCAACGACGGTCTTGCGTGTGGCAACGCATTCCCGCAGTGGATCGAAGGCACGAACAACAGCAACGTGATGCCTGCCGATACCGTGTCGACCATCGTCGCTCAAAGTTATCTATACGGCGCAACCGATTTCGACACGGCCTCCGCACTCAAGATCATGCTCAACGACGAGACCAACCCGTCGGCCGAATGCGTGAGCATCTCCGTGCTGCCGGGCCTGAGCGATTACACAAAGCTCGGTTATCTACCCGACGACGACAACATCGTCGTCGATTCGAGTCATTCCAACGGCACGTCGTCGACCACGCTCGAATATGCAACCACCGATTTCGCCGTCTCGCGTTTCGCGCAGGCAATGGGCGATTCGGCGAACGCAACGATGCTGCTTGCACGTTCGCACAGCTGGGTCAATCTGATGAAGCCGGATGCGACCCAGGTGAACAACGTGTCGGTCACACAGTTGCAGCCGCGCAACCAGGACGGCAGCTGGCCGCCCTACACGTCGTCGGACCCGGTCGAGGGAACAGCCGAAGAATATACGTGGATGGTGCCGTTCAACATCGGAGGTCTCTTCAACATGCTCGGCGGCGACCAGGCGGTGATTAGCCGGCTTACCGCATTCGAGCCGCAACTCGTCATGACCAACGAGCCGATGTTCGCCACGCCGTGGCTCTACAACTGGACGAGCCGCCCCGACAAAACCCAGGCAGCCGTGGCCAACATCGCCGCGACCCAGTACCTGGCTACGCCGTCCGGCTTGCCCGGCAACGACGACGAAGGCGCGACATCGGGCTGGTTCGTCTGGGCGGCACTCGGCCTGTACCCGGTCATTCCCGCGGAACCCGGCTTCACGGTTGCGAGCCCGCTCTTCACGAACGAGACGATCTACTTCGGTAACGGCAAAACGCTGACGATCACCGCCAACACGCCGCAAACTTACATTCAGTCGATGAAGGTCAACGGTGCTGCGTACAACAGCACCTGGCTGCCGTTCGACACCGTAAAAAACGGCGCAACAATCGATTTCAATCTGGGCGCGACCGCACCGGTCCCCGCATGGGGCGCGTATCAATCGGCACAACCGGTGCCGCCTTCGCCAGGCGGTGCATAAGCGTTGCTACGACCGCGGGCTCCCGTCGCTCGAACGGAGCCCGCACGATTTGCTTGAGTTTCGCACTCCGGCACGCTAAATTCGGCTCGCCTGCCACAGGCGATGCCCAATCAATCCTGACAAGCAACATACAGACAGTACCGGTCAGGTGAAGCCCACCGGGGATGTCCATGCCGCATGAGTTGCAAGGCGACAACGAGCACACGCACAGCGATACGGTTGGCGCTGCGCGGATGACATCGATCAGCCTGGCGCTGGCGGTATTGCTCGGCGGTCTGCTGTTTGTGCAGGGCGTCTGGTTCGATACCCGCTGGTGTGCTGCGCTATCGAGCGCATGGTTCAACGTGCTGGCGGTTGCGCTTGCCGCGCGACTGGCGAATCTCGGCGTGGCCGACGTGGGTGATGCGCACGATCCGCTGCCGCTGCCACGTTCTCTCTCTATCTGGCGACTTTCCTGGTGGACCGCTATCGGCGCTGCCGTACGCGCGGCCTTGCGTGCGATCCGCTGGCAACCTCTGGCCGTGCTGGCATGCGCGGCGCTCTCGGTCTATATGGCGTGGCTTGCGTGGAATCCGCCGATCCGGCTGGTTCTTGCAGCGGCCCTGCAACCGCCTGAGGCGGCGCTCGTGCTCGCCGTTGCCGCGCTGGCGCTGGCCTTCGGCACGCTCGTCGCCGAGCTGTTCCAGTCGATGCGTGCCGAGCGCGGGCGCGCATCGGCGTCGCTGGCCAATGTGCTGCGCGTGGCGCTTGCGGTTGCGCTCGTGGCTGCTGCATCGTCGGCATGGCTTGCTTACGCGAACGTTTCCTCGCGCTGGCCGCTGCGCATCGCGGCGGCTTTCAGTGCGGCAATCGCGATCGAATTCGCACTGCGCGCGGTGCTCTCATGGTTCGCTCCGCCACGTACACGCGAAGGCGATGCCGGCATACCCGACAGTCTGCTGGCAAGCCTGCTGCGCTGGCGGCCTTCGCCGCTCGCGCGTTTCAGCACCGAGTTACGCAAGCGTTACGGTATCGATCTCCGGCAGAACTGGGTGTTGCTGAGCTTCGTGCGCCTGCTGCCCGCAGCGTGCGTCACGGTCGGCGTGTGCGCATGGCTGCTCACCGGCATCGCGATCCTCGGTCCCGATCAGCGCGCGGTCTACGAGCGCTTTGGCGCACCAGTATCGGTCTGGCAACCCGGTTTGCATGTCGGGTTGCCGTGGCCGTTCGGTACGACCCGCACGATCGATAACGGCGCGGTTCACCAGGTCGTCGTCTCCGGTTCGCTGGCGGACAGCAGCATCGCCGCGCCGCGCGTTCCCGCCGATGCTCGCACACCCGAAGTGTTCAACCGTCTGTGGGACGTCGCGCACCAGGGCGAGACGAGCCAGGTGATCGCGGGCGGAAGCGGCGACCGGCAGAACTTTCAGACGGTGAACGCCGATGTGCGGCTCGATTACCGGATCGGTTTGTCCGATGCGGCTGCGCGCGCGGCGTTGTATCGCGTCGCCGATGTGCCGGACACGGTACGCGCGATTGCCAATCGCGAGGTGGTGCGCTACCTCGCGTCGCATACGCTCGAATCGCTGCTCGAAACACGTCAGACCGCCATGGCCGATAGCGTGAAGCACGCGATCCAGGCGCAACTCGACAGCGCGAGAAGCGGTATCGATGTGGTCGCGGTGATCATCGAGAGCGTGCATCCGCCGGCGGGCGCATCGGTCGCGTACCACAGTGTGCAGGCAGCGCAGATTCTCGCTCAGGCGAGTGTCGCGCAGGCGAGCGGTGCCTCAGCGCAAGCGCTTGGCGAGGCACAGCAACAGGCCCATTCGGCCACCGCGCGAGCGGATGCGGAGGCCGCAGAGATTACGTCTGCCGCGCGGGTACAGCAGACCAG
Organism: Paraburkholderia megapolitana; assembly: GCF_007556815.1. Lineage (NCBI taxonomy): Bacteria > Pseudomonadati > Pseudomonadota > Betaproteobacteria > Burkholderiales > Burkholderiaceae > Paraburkholderia > Paraburkholderia megapolitana. Next base: position 2,288,265 of record NZ_CP041745.1, on the reverse strand, counting down.
TTTCAGCGCCGACATGGCGGCGGCTCAGGTGGGCGGTCCGGCGTTCGCGTTCGAGTACTACCTGCATGGCTTGCAGAAGGGCCTGCTGAATGCGCACGTGACGATCATCGACGACCGGCTGATGGACGGCAATCGCGCGACGCTCGACCTGCGGCCGTACGGCCCGGCCGCTGCCACCGCTGCCGCAGACGCAGCCGGCAAACACAGGATCTACTGACACATGCGCCGCTCATCGACACAGACAGTTCTGCTGCACACAGCGTTGCATCGGGAGATATCGTGAGTCTTCATCATTCGCATGCACACGGTCATCACCACCATCACGGCGCTGACGACGATCACGATCACGGCAGCGCATCGGCGGGTGGGGGCGGCTACTACTGGCGCATCGCGCTGTGCGTGCTCTGCGTCGCCGCGGCGTTCGCGGTCGCGAGTTTCATCCAGGTGCAGGCGGGCGAAGCGACGGTCGTCACGCGCTTCGGCGAACCGGTACGCGTGTTGCTCCAACCAGGGCTCGCGTGGCGGTTGCCCGCGCCGATCGAAGCGGCCGAAGCGGTCGATCTGCGCTTGCATACGACGTCGAGCGGCATGCAGGACGTCGGCACGCGCGATGGCCTGCGCATCATCGTGCAGGCGTACGTTGCGTGGCGCGTGCCGGCCAACGCGAACGACGTCGGCCGGTTTGTGCGCGCCGTGCGCAACGAACCCGACGAAGCCGCGCGCCAGATCCGCTCGTTGCTCGGCTCCGCGCTGCAAACCACCTCGGCTGATTTCGATCTCGCGTCGCTCGTGAATACCGATCCGGGCCAGGTGCGTATCGCCGCTTTCGAAGAAGAGTTGCGCCGGCAGGTCGACGCACAGGTCTACGCGGCCTATGGCGTGCACGTCGAGCAGGTCGGCCTCGAGCGACTGACCTTGCCGGCGGTCACCTTGTCGGCAACCGTCGAGCGCATGCGCGCGGAACGCGAGACGGTAGCCGCACAACGCACCGCGGATGGTCGTCGCGAAGCGGCGCAGATTCGCTCGGACGCCGATCGCGACGCACGCATCGCGATCGCCGATGCGAATGTGAAGGCCGCGGAAATCGAAGCGTCGTCGCGCAAGGATGCGGCAGCGATCTACGGCAAGAGCTACGCGGGCGACCCGCATCTCTACACGATGTTGCGCTCGCTCGATACGCTGAACTCGGTGATCGGCGCGAACACGAACCTGATCCTGCGCACCGATGCGGCGCCGTTCAACGTGCTGGTGCAGGGGCCCGGTGGCCTCGGCGTCGGTGTCGGTGCACCACCGCCGGCGAAGAACGGCAAACGTACGCCATGAATACGACCACCGAGACCGCCAACACTCCGTCGCTCGGACCGGGCGCCCAGGCGGTGCGCGTCGCGTTCTGGTTCATTGCGGCGATCACGGTGCTGGCCGCGTGCATGTGGGCCGCGTCGAACATCCGGCGCATTCCCGCCGACAGCCGCGCAGTCGTCATGCGTTTCGGTGCCTTCGTGCGGACTCAGGACGCAGGCTTGCTGGTCGCATGGCCGCGGCCGTTCGAAAGCGTGCTGCTGATACCGGGCAGCGCACGCGTGCTCGAGCAGCGCGTTACGTCGCTCGAACGCGACCCACGCGCGAAGGCCTTCGATCCGACCGCGGCCGAGTTGGCCGCACCTGCGACGTCACTTGAAGCCGATGCGGCGGATGCTGCGCATACCGACGACGAAACAGCGCTGCTCGAGCGCAAACCGGTGTTGTCCGATGCACTGGCCGGGTCCGGCTACGTGCTGACCGGCGACAACGGTATCGTCCAGTTGAGTGCGACGCTCTATTACCGCGTGACCGACCCGTATGCCTATGTGTTGCAGAAAGAGCGGCTCGACGCGGCGCTCGAGCGGATCGTTGCGGCCGCGGTCGTCGAAGTAACGGCCGCGCGCAATCTCGATGCGATTCTCGTGGCGCGCCCCGAGCGGTTGTCGGTGGATGCGCAGATGGCCGCGAAACGCGAGCGGCTGCGCAGCGATATCGCGCAGGCCGTGCAGCGCCATCTCGACGCGTTGGCGGCGCAACACGCGGGCCTCGGTATCGAGGTGGCGCGCATGGACGTACAGGCGTCGTTCCCGGCCACAGCCGTCGATGCCTTCAACGCCGTGCTGACCTCGCTGCAAACCGCCGACCGGAATATCGCCGAAGCCCGCACAGCCGCCGAAACGATACGCCAGAACGCGCAGCAGACCGCCGATCAAACCTTGCAGAACGCTCAGGCCAACGCCACTGAACGCGTCGGCACCGCGCAGGCCGAGACCACCACGATCCTGCAACTCGAAACGCCGCTCGATAGCGAGCGCGACCCGGGCCTGCCGGCGCGCGCTTATCGCGAGCGCATCCAGCAGATCTTGTCGAAGGCGGGGCGCGTAACGACGATCGATCCGCACGACGCATCGAATCTGGTGCTGCCGGGGAAAATTCAATGAACGTGCAGAGCGAGTCCGTTGAAAGCGCGCTGGGCGATGCCGCCACGCTGGACGCAGGCGACAACGTGGACAACCACGCGGACGACAACCAACCTTCGATCGCACTGTCCGCGGCCGAACGGCGCGCAGTGACGCGACAGATCGCACTGGCGCTGCTCGCCGGTGGGCTGCTGGTGCTGTCGCTGGCGTGGCGCTATCTCGTGCCGGACGGTGCGCAACTCGCTGAGATTCTTGCAGGACTCGCATCGCTGCTGGTCGCCGGGCCGGTGTTCGCGGGTGCATGGCACAGCCTGAAATCGCCCAGTCTGCACGGCGTCACCGACCGCCTGATTGCGCTCGCGATGCTCGCCGCGTGGGCGATCGGCGACATGACGACCGCGGCGTTGCTACCGATCGTGATGACCTTCGGCCATGCGCTCGAAGAACGCAGCGTACTCGGCTCGCAGGAAGCGATTCGCGCGCTCGGCCGGTTGACATCGGGCAAGGTGCGACGCGTGCGTGCCGACGGCTCGATCGAGGAAGTGGCCTACGAAGCGATCCGCGCGGGCGATCTGGTCGAGGTCGCAGCCGGTGCGCGGATTCCCGCCGACGGCGTCGTGCAGCGCGGCCGGTCCAGTGTCGACAACGGACCGATTACCGGCGAGTCGTTGCCGCTCGACGTCGATGAAGGGATTGCGGTGTTCGGCGGTGCGATGAATCTGGACGGCCCGCTGCGCATCGAGGTCACCCATGCCGGCGCCCAATCGACGCTCGGCAAGATCATCGAACTGCTGCAGCGAGCCGAGCAGGTCAAGCCACCGATTACGCAGGTGCTCGAGCGCTACATGGGTGCTTATCTCGCGCTCGTGCTGCTGATTGCGGCGATTGTCTGGTTCACGTCGGCCGATTCGTCAGCGATGCTGGCTGTGATCGTTGCCGCGTGTCCGTGCGCGCTCGTGCTCGCCGCGCCGTCTACGGCGATCGCGGGGATTGCGGTCGGTGCGCGGCACGGCGTGTTGTTCAGGAACGCGGCGTTTCTCGACAGGATCGCCGAAATCGATTCGCTGGTGATCGACAAGACGGGCACGCTGACGCATGGCGAACTGCATGTGTCGAAAGTGTTCGCGCAGCCCGGCGTCGATACCGCGCAAGCGGTCGGGCTGGCCGCGCGGCTGGGGGCGGGCAGCGCGCATCCGGTGAGCCGCGCGCTCGCGCGCTACGCGGCAGCGGCCGGGCACGATGTAACGCCCTACGAGCGGACCCGCGAGTTGCGTGGACTCGGTGTGGTCGCTGAGACACCCGAAGGTCTAGCGGCGCTCGGACGCGCGGATCTGCTTGCGGAGCACGTCAACCCGTTGCAACCGCCGCCGGACGAGATCGACGGACCTTGTGTCGGACTCGCGTTGAACGGGAAACTGCTCGCGTGGTTCGGTTTCGCCGATGCGTTGCGCGCGGAAGCCGCCGATGCGCTCGCGAGCCTGCGCGAACTCGGTCTCGAACGACAAACCTTGCTGACCGGCGATCGCGATGCGGTGGCACACAAACTCGCCGCGCAGGTCGGGATCGATATCGTCGTCTCGCAGGCGCTGCCGCACGACAAACTCGACTACGTGATGCACGAACTCGAAGCCGGGCACCATCCGCTGGTGGTCGGCGACGGGCTGAACGACGTGCTCGCGATCAAGGCCGGCGCGACGAGCATCGCGATGGGCGAGCGGGGGATCGATATTGCGGTGGCGTCGGCCGATATCGTGCTGCTTGGCGACGATCTAAGGCGTATTCCGATGTGCATCCGTCTTGGCCGTCGCTGCCGCAGTACAGCGACGATCAATGCGGCGATCGGCCTGATCTGGACCGTCGAGATCATCGCGCTCGCCGCGTTCGGTGTGCTCGGTGCGGTGTGGGTGGCGATCCTGCATAACGTCGGGACGTTTATCGTGATCGCCAATGCGGGGCGGTTGCTGCGTATCGATGAGGATGCGCCGGTGCGCGATCGTGGCAAGACGATGTGAGTTGCGAGCGGCCGAAGGATGAGTCGTGCTGCGGCGTCCCGGACGTTACGCGTTAGTGGTAGTCGCGTGAGACGCCTGTGTCGTCGTCGGCACGGTCACCAGCGTGCGTAGCCATTCCATCGTCATTTCAGGCTGCGTGATCGGTAGCATGTGACCACCATCCACCAGATGCAGCGTCGCGTGGTCCACCTTGCGCGTTAGCGCTTCGCCGTGATGACGCCAGTCGAGAATCTCATCGCCGCGGCCATACAGCACATCGACCGGCACGCGCAGCGTCGGGTAACGACGTTCCTGCGCGGGCAGGTCGTCGTTCACCGCCACGAGGTCCGACGATGCCGCACGGAAACCGCGCGGGCGCAAACCCAGCAGGCCGCCGCCTTTCATCGCGAAGTCTTTCGGCGCCGCCTCGGGAGCGAACACGGCCTTCAACGCCGCGGGACCGTTGCGGATACCGAGCGGCACGGCAAGCGTGACCGACACGATGCCGCGCACCCACGACGACGGGATCACCAGTTGAGTAAATACCCGAGGCGGCTCGATCATATGCGTGAGCGGTGCGATCAGCGCGAGACGGCCGACACTGCGCGGATGGTTCAACCCGAGCGCGAGTGCAATCGCACCGCCCAGCGAATGACCGACGATCGTCGGCTTGTAGAGTCCAAGCACTTCGATAAACCGCGCGATGGTCTGCGCCTGCGCGGTAATCCCCGCCGACGAACCCGCACCGCGAACGGAGTAGCCGGAGCCGGGTCGGTCCAGCACGATCACGCGATGTGTCTGTTCAAGGTCCCGTAGCGGCAGATACGCGAAGTTGTGCAGCTGTCCGCTCAAGCCGTGAATGAATACGAGCGGTGGGCCGTTGCCGCGGTCGACATAGTGAATCCGGTCGGCACCAATATCCACGAATTTGCCCCGTGGAGGAACCGCCTGTTCGACGCGACGTGCGACGTAGGCTGAAAACACCATGAGCCCGACGGCTACAAAAATGCAGATCGCAGCCGCGGCGATCAAGCCCAGCATCACGACCGTCATGATTGCACCTGCGCAGTCTGCTCCAGCACGGTTGCCGACTGCTCGCGTCGCTCAAACTGCATCGCGCCGTCGCTCAGGGTTCCAAACTTCAGCAATGCGAGATCGCGCAGATAGTTCTGAGGGTTATTCCATGGCTTGTGCAGCCCTTGCCGCGGCAGAATGTTCGCCGCACGCTGGATATAGCCCGACGTCAGATCGACGGCCGGCAACGCGCCGGCTTCGTCGTCGGGCAGCCGCGGCACGCAGCTATCGTAACCGTGCGACTTCATATGATTGATGAGCCGGCACACGTACTGCGCGATCAGCTCCGCCTTCAGCGTCCACGATGCGTTCGTGTAGCCGAACGACGACGCGAGATTCGGTATGCCGCTGTACATCATGCCCTTGTAGGAAACGGTATCGCTGAGCGACACCGGGCGTCCGTCGATGGAGACCGTCGCGCCGCCCAGCATCTTGACCTTCAGCCCGGTCGCGCTGACGACGATGTCGGCGTCGAGACGCTTGCCGCTGCGCAGTTGCAGACCGGTTTCGGTGAAGCGTTCGATCTCGTCGGTCACGATCGATGCCGATCCCGAGCGCACCGTCTTGAACAGATCGCCGTTCGGCACGAGACACAGACGCTGGTCCCATGGGTTGTACTTCGGCGTCATATGCGTGGCGACATCGAAGTCGGGACCGAGTTGCCGCGCAGCGGCCTTGATCAATAGCCGCTTGGTTTCTTCAGGCTTGCGTCGCGAGCGGTGGTACAGATAGGTCGTCAGCAACACGTTCTTGGTGCGCACCAGGCGATGCGCGAGTTTCGCCGGCAACCAGCTGCGCAGCTTGTCCGCGATCGCGTCGCGTGCGGGCAGCGAGAGGATATAAGTCGGCGAGCGTTGCAGCATGGTCACGTGCGCGGCTTCGGGGGCCATCGCCGGTACCAGTGTGACCGCCGTCGCTCCGCTGCCGATCACGACCACGCGCTTGCCCGCATACGCGAGATCGTCAGGCCAGTGCTGCGGGTGCACGATGCGGCCCGCGAACTTCTCCATATCGGCCCAGCGCGGCGCATGTCCTTCTTCGTAGTCGTAGTAGCCGCTGCACATATAGAGAAACGAGCAGGTGTAGCGGATTTCGTCGGCGGGCGCTGTGCCGGTTGCATCGCTGCGCTGCACGCGCACAGTCCAGCGCGCCTCCGACGAGTTCCAGTCGGCGCCGACCACCCGGTGGCCGAAGCGGATCGACGAATCGATACCAAGCGCGTGCGCGGTGTCCTTGATGTAATCGAGGATCAGTCCGCCCTCGGTAATCGCCTTGTCGCCGGCCCACGGACGGAAGCTATAACCGAGCGTGAACATGTCCGAGTCGGAGCGCACGCCGGGGTAGCGAAACAGGTCCCATGTGCCGCCCATCGTTTTGCGGCTTTCGAGGATCGTGAAGCGGGCCGACGGGCATTGGGTCTGCAGGTAATGGGCAGCCGCGACGCCCGACAATCCCGCACCGACGATCAGTACGTCGTAGTCGGTTTCGCTGCTGGTCGTGCGCGCTGCGCGTTGCCGTTGGTCGTGCGATGAAGCGGTGCGCTCCAGGGTAGCGGGCGTCATGCGATGTCCTTGCGGGAGGGAAGAGCGGTCGACGCGGGACGCGCCGTGTGAGACTGGCCGCGGCGCTTCATCAGCTTGCGGTGAAAGCGCAGCACGTACCGCTGGTACGCGGAACCCAGCACGCGCGCGATGAGGTCCACGCGCCGTGCATCCTGGCCGATCAGCACGCGTCGCGCGTTGCGTTCGACGCCGGCGAGTATCTGGCGTGCGGCATCGTCGGGTTGCGTCGCGTTGATCAACCGGTTGGCCTGGCGCCGGTGCGCGTCCGCATCCTGTCCCGTCAACTTCTTGATGCTGTCGTCGACGCGCGATGCCGTCGCGATGTTGGTCGCGACACCGCCCGGATGGACGCAGGTCGCGCTGACGGGAGCGCCCTCGAGTTCAAGCTCCATGCGTAGCGCTTCGGTATAGCCGCGCACCGCGAACTTGCTCGCGTTGTAGGTGCTCTGCGTGGGCATTGCGATCAGGCCGAACAGGCTCGATGTGTTGATGACGTGACCCTCTCCCGACGCGCGCAGGTACGGCAGGAACGCCTGCGTACCGTGCACCACGCCCCAGAAGTTGATGCCCATGATCCATTCGAAGTCTTCGATTTTCGCGGTCTCGGCAGGGGCGGCCAGCGCCACGCCTGCGTTGTTGAAAATCAGGTTGATGCGTCCGTGCGTTTGCGCTGACCGCGCCGCCCACGCGAATACCGCCGCGCGATCGGCGACGTCGAGCCGTTGCGTGGTCACGTGTACGCCATACGTGGCGCAAGCCTTCAGCGTCTCGGCGAGCCCGGCTTCGTTGATGTCGCTCAACGCGAGATCGCAGCCGCGCCGCGCCAGTTCGACGGCGAGACTGCGGCCCATGCCCGAGCCCGCACCGGTCAACGCCGCCACTTTCCCTTTAAAGCTCTTCATGTCGATCCTTCTGGTGAACCGTTTGATCGTCTGCAGCGATGCGCTGCGCATACCGTCCGTAGGCGCAATTGGCGATCATGGTGCCGCCGTAGTAGGAATCCCCCAATGGTGCGACGGGACAACTGCATTAGTATTTGGGCCAGATAGTGTTCTCTAAGGGTATCTCCCGATGAGCTTCTGGGACTTCACACGTGGCCCGGCGCGCACCCGTATGCTGTTCGACTACGGATGCTGGCTGGGCTTCTCCACCACCGACATCCTCGGTGGTAGCGGTCTCTCGCCCGAGCAACTCGCTGACCCGAATGCCGCGCTGTTCGCCGAACAGGAATTGCAGGTGATCCGCAATCTGCTGAAGCTGACCGGCGCACCGCCGCAACTCGGCGTCGAGCTCGGCCTGCGATATCACTTCTCCGCGTACGGCGTGTGGGGTTTCGGTCTGATCAGCAGCGCGACGATGCGCGATGCGTTGCAGCTCGCCTTGCGGTTCCTGCCGCTGACGTTCGCCTTCACGACGATCTCGTATCACGAAGAAAACGACCTCGGCGTCATCACGTTCGGCGAACCGGATCTGGAGCGCGAACTGACGCGCTTCCTCGTCGAAGGCGACATGGCGGCCGCGGCTACGCTGCTTGCGGAAGTCGCCGGCCCGGACTTCCGGATCGAACGGATGACTTTCAAGGCGGAGCCGGTTCGCGGCCACAAGGTGCACAGCGTACTCGGCGCACCGCTGCATTACGCCGCGCCGTCGAACAGCGTGGCATTCCGGCTCGAGTATCTCGACCGGCGACTGCCGCATGCGAACCCGACCACGGCCGCGCAGTGCGAGCAGATGTGCGCCGACCTGATTGCGCGCCGACGTGCACGGTCCGATCTCTCGACGATCGTCCAGCAGTATCTCAACGTGCCCGGGCGACCTCCGCCCGATCTCGCGGCGATGGCTCGCGTCGTCAACGTGAGCGAACGTACGCTGAAGCGTCGCTTGAAGGACGAGGGCACGTCGTTCAGGATGCTGCTCGAGGAATCGCGTCGCGCGAGCGCCGAAGTGCTGCTCAAGGAACAGCGGCTCAGCATCGCGGACATTGCGGCGCAGCTCGGCTTTAGCGATGCGTCGACGTTCTCGCAGGCGTTCAAGCGCTGGCATGGCGTTGCCCCTAACGTTTACCGGCAGGCTGCCGCAGGCGCACTGCAAGCGCCTCCTTGATCAATCCAGGTTCCGCGAGAAGGGCGCGCGGAGTATGCTGACACGCCAAAGTACGGCAAGTACGCAGCGTACATTGCGTACGCTGCGCACGATTACCCTTCAGGACATCGCGATGGAAACCTCACGCTCCAGACCAGGACTCGCGGCCGCGTTGCTGTGGGCCGTGCTGTATCTCGCCGGCGGCTACATCTCGCACCTGTTCAACGGCCCGGTCCAGCAGACCGGTTATATCTGGCTGCCCGCCGGCATCGCGGTCGGCGCATTCATGCTGCGGCCCGTGCGGGAGTGGCCCGCAATCGGCGTTGCGTTCCTCGTCGCGCAACTAGTACTGAGCGCCATCGAGCGGGGCAATCTGTTCAACGCGCTACTGTTTGCGATTGACGAGGTCGGTGCAGCGGCGCTTGCCGTCTGGCTCGTGCAGCGCGTGCGCTTCTCACTTGAGGGGCTGTATTTCCTGCGCTCCGTGATCCTGTCCGGGCTCATCGCCGGGGTGCTCGGTGCGCTCGGCGGGGCGGGCTGGTATGCAATTCTGAAAGGGGCATCGTTCTGGCAGGTCGGCTTCGTATGGGCCGCGTCGGACTTCGTCGGCGTACTGCTGATCACCCCGGTGCTCGCGTCGTGGGCGCGCTTTCGCGCACACCGCTCGGGCGATCACGAACGGTTCGACGTGGTGCTTGGCGTCGTGACGTTCGTGCTGCTCGCAGTCGGCTCGGTCATGATCTTCAACGGCGACAGCACGGAGAAGTTCGGCCTCGGCGCAGGTTACGCGATGACGTACCTGCCGATGTTCCTGACCGTCGTGATCACGGTGCTGCTGGGCGGGCGTATCGGTTCGTTGTCGGTGCTCGTGCTGGCATTGATCGTCATCCTCCAGACGGCGCAGGGCAATGGCCCGTTCGCGCTGCTCGACGAACATCACGGCCGTTCGCTGCTGGAAGCGCAACTGTATCTGGCTATCACGTCGCTGCTGGTGTTGACCGTCAGCACGTTGAAGACCAACCCAGAGCGCGCATACGAGCGGGCGGCGATCGTGCAAAACAACATGGAACTCGCGCTCGCGGGTGCCGGCCAGGTCGCTTACGTGCTCGACCCCCAGTCGGGCCGGATCGACTGGAGCGGCGACGTGCAGCGCGTGTTTGGTGTGGGCGCCAACGCGGAATCGCTGGCGAGCGTGCCGGACGTACTCGCACACGTTCATCCCGACGATCACAAGACATTGCGCCACCATTGGCGCGTGGCGGCGGTCGACGAGAATCGCGCCGCGGTGTCGTTGCGCATCGTGTTGCCGGGCGGCGACACGCGCGTCGTCATCGATCATGGCGAACCGCTGCTCGATTCGAACCTCGACGTCACGGTGGTCGCCGGTATCTGGCAGATCGAGCGCGCGCGCCAGTACGCGGCGGCGGATCAGTAAGCCACGGAGCGCACGATCATCATGACCGGCCGCACCGGCGTTTTGCTGATCCACGGGCTCGGCGGGACGCAATACGATCTGGGTACGCTGCACAAGGCGGTGCGGCGGGCAGGCGGCGACGCGCACATGATCACGTTGCCGGGACATGGCACGCGTCCCGAAGACCTGGTCGACGTGCGCGCGGAGGCCTGGCTCGATGCAGTCACGCAACAGTATCGCGAGCTCGAGGCGCAGTACGACACGCTGCATGTGGCGGGCATGTGCATGGGTGCGCTCGTCGCGCTGCTGTTGTGTCATCGCGTGCAGCACGCACGCGGCAGGCTCGCGCTGCTGGCCGCGCCCGTGTATATCGACGGCTGGTCCACCCCCTGGTACCGCGGGCTGCGCCACCTGTTGTATCTCGCACCGGGCGCCGCGGCGCGCATGCGCGTGGACGAGGGCGAACCGTTCGGCATCAAGAACCCGCTGATCCGCGCGATCGTGAAGAAGAAGTTCGAACGCGGCGACAATTTCCATTACCCGTGGGTGCCGCTTGCGTGCGTGCACCAGGTCGACCGGATGCGCGACTGGGTGCGCACGGCCGCGCCGGCAACACCGTGTCCGACGCTCGTCATGCATGCGCGCGAAGACGAACTGACGAGCCTGCGCTCGGCGGAGTTTCTGCAGGCCGCGCTACCGGATGCGCGCAGTGTCGTGCTGGAGAACAGCTATCACATGATCTGCGCGGACAACGACCGCGACATCGTGGCGCGCCATGTGCTGGAATTCTTCGGCTTCGATCCCGTCCATGCGGTGAGCCCCGCGATGGCGCGCAGGCAGGAGCAACGTACGGGCTAGCAGGTCTCCTTACCCGTTGACAGGCGTTCAGCGAATCTCAACCCTGCATGCCCGCTTCCGACCGCGCAGCACCGCGACGCCTCTGCAACTTCAACCGCAACCGCTCCACATACAAATACACGATCGGCGTCGTATAGAGCGTCAGCAACTGGCTCACAATCAAACCGCCGACAATCGAAATGCCCAGCGGCCGACGCAGATCCGCACCTTCGCCATGTCCTAGCGCAAGCGGCAACGCACCGAGCAGCGCCGCGCAGGTCGTCATCATGATCGGCCGGAAGCGCATCAGGCTCGCCTGATAGATCGCGTCGCGCGACGATAGTCCCTCACGCGAGGCATCGATCGCGAAGTCCACCATCATGATCGCGTTCTTCTTGACGATACCGATCAGCAGAATCACGCCGATCAAGGCCATGACTGTGAACTCGACGCGAAACAGCATCAACGCGAGCAGCGCGCCGACACCTGCCGAGGGTAGTGTGGACAGGATAGTCAGCGGATGCGCGTAGCTCTCGTACAGCATGCCGAGGACGATATACACCGCGGCCAGTGCGGCGAGGATCAGCAAAGGCTCGTCGGAAAGCGATTGCTGATAGGTGCGCGCCGTGCCCGCAAAGCTACCGTGTATCGACGAGGGCATGCGCAATTCGGCCATCGTCCGGTCGATCGCCGCCACGGCAACCGACAGCGGTTCGCCAGGCGGCAGGTTGAACGAGATCGTAGTGGCGACGAAGCTGCCCTGGTGGTTCACGCCGAGCGGCGTGTGTCCCGGTGCAAAGTGTGCAAATGCGCTGAACGGGATCATCGTTTCGATCGCGGTACTGACCGAGGTGCCGGCGGACGCGCTCGAATGGCCGCTCGCCGCGAGCGAGTTGATCGCGAGATTGCGTGCGGAATCGGTGGCGACTGTAGCAGCGGTAGTGGTGGTGCCCGTGGTGGTCGTAGTGCCAACCGTGCCGGCAACCGCATTGGTCGACTGCGTACCGCTCGGACTGCCCGCCGACGTACTCACGTACAGGTCGTTCAGCGTCTCAGGATGCTGCCAGTACCGCGGCGCGACCTCCATGACGACGTAGTACTGATTGAGCGGATTGTAGATAGTCGATACGAGCCGCTGACCATAAGCGTCATAGAGCGTGTTGTCGATCTGCGCGGGCGTGATACCGAGCCGCGCAGCGGTAGATCGATCGATATCGACATCGGCCTCTAGTCCGGCCTGTTGCTGGTCCGAGTTGACGTCCTCGAGTTCAGGCACGCCTTGCAGTGCCTGCGCGAGCCGCGGCGCCCATTGGTACAACTCCGCGCGCGAATCGCCGAGCAGGGTGAACTGATACTGCGCATTGCTCTGCCGGCCGCCGACGCGAATATCCTGCACCGCCTGCAGATAGAGCCGGCCGCCCGGCACCGCATTCAGTTGTGGACGCAGGCGTGCAATCACCTGGTCGGCGGTCTCGCGACGCTCCGACAATGGCTTGAGCGCGACGTACACCGAACCGGTATTAGTTTGCCTGCCGCCGGTAAACCCAACGACATTGTCCACTGCCGGATCGCCACCGATGATCCTCATGATCTGCCTGAGCTTCGGCTCCATTGCCTGGAACGAGATGCTTTGATCCGCCTGAATACCCCCGATCAGGCGCCCCGTGTCTTCCTGTGGAAAGAAACCCTTCGGAATCGCCGCGTACAGATAAACATTCAGCGCGATAGTCGCGACGAGCACACTCAACAAGAGCAGCGGGTGCTGCAACGACCAGTCGAGCGAGCGCGCATAGCCGTCGTACAACGCCTCTAACGGTCGCGCGAAAAACCGGCCAACCCGACCGACAGGCCGTGCGCCGCGCGTGCGCAACAGGCGTGAGCACATCACCGGCGTAACAGTCAGCGACACCACGAGCGACACGACGATCGCAAGCGACAGCGTGATCGCAAATTCGCGAAACAACCGCCCGATGATGCCGCCCATCAACAGGATCGGAATGAACACTGCGATCAGCGAGATCGAAATCGACAGCACGGTGAAGCCCACTTCGCGCGCACCGAGTAGTGCGGCCTGCATGCGCGACATGCCGGCTTCCATATGACGGGCGATATTCTCCAGCACGACGATCGCATCGTCGACGACGAAACCGGTTGCGATGGTCAGTGCCATCAACGACAGATTGTCGATCGAGTAGCCGAGCAGGTACATGAACGCGAACGTGCCGACAATCGACACCGGCACGGCCGCGGTTGGAATCAGCGCGGCGGGTCCGTTGCCGAGAAAGACGAACACGACGAGTATCACCAGCCCGACTGCGATCAGCAGGGTTGCTTCGGTGTCGTGCAGCGATGCGCGGATCGTGGTCGAGCGGTCCGACGCTTCGACCACGTCGACGTCGGCGGGCAGGGCGGGTTTGAGCTGACGGATCAGCGTGCGCACGTTATCAACGGTGTCGATGATGTTTGCGCCCGGTTGGCGGTACAGCATGACCAGCACCGCAGGCTGATTGTTGCGCGCAAGGCCGAGATTGCGCAGGTCTTCGACCGAATCGACGATCTCGGCCATGTCGGACAGTTTGACGCCCGCGCCGTTGCGGTACGCGATGATCAGATCCTTGTACTGGGCAGCGGCACGCGCCTGATCGTTGTCGTAGATCTGGTAGCGCTCGCCTTCGCTTTCGATAGCTCCCTTAGGGCTATTCGCATTTGCTGATGCGAGCGCCGCGCGCACGTCTTCGAGCCCGATACCGTAGTGATAGAGCGCAGTCGGATTCAACTCGACGCGCACCGCGGGGTTAGCCGATCCATTGACGTCGACTTCGCCGATGCCCGGCAACTGCGACAGCGATTGCGCGAGTATCGTCGAGGCGAGATCGTAGAGTTTCGCACGCGGCAACGTGTGCGAGGTGAGCGCCAGAATCAGGATCGGCGCATCGGCGGGATTGACCTTGTGATACGTCGGATTGCTCTTGAGGCTCGCCGGCAGATCGGCACGCGCTGCATTGATCGCGGCCTGGACATCGCGCGCCGCTCCGTCGATATCGCGATCGAGCCCGAACTGTAGCGTCACACGCGCAGAGCCGACGGAGCTTTGCGAGGTCATTTCGGTGACGTCGGCAATCGTGCCGAGGTGTCGTTCCAGCGGACTTGCCACGCTGTTTGCGACGGTATCGGGGCTCGCGCCGGGCAGACTGGCCTGCACGGAAATAGTCGGAAAGTCGATCTGAGGTAGCGGCGCGACCGGTAGTCTGACGAAAGCAAACACACCTGCAAGCGCGACGCCCAGCGCAAGGAGCGTCGTCGCAACAGGGCGTTCGATGAAGGGGCGTGAGAGGTTCATCGGCGATCGTCAGGGCAGGGGCGGGCAGCGTGCGACGATGCTAGGCAACCCGCTGTGGATGCGGGTTACGGGTCTTTTTCCCGCAGTTACGCGGTAACAACGGAGAAATAATTGTCAGGTGCCGGGCCACCGGGCCGGTCGACGCTGCAAGGTTGGTCACGGCCGGTAATCGCAGCGCTGGCTAACGTGCAATGTGTGCGTGCGCACAGAGCGAAAGACGATTGCCGGTTAAGCGTTGCAGGCTGCCGGCAAGCGGTCGGAATGCACGCTCGTACGGAACAGCCCGAAATTGAAAATGACCAGTAAGCAGCCGTCTTTAGCTGCGTAGGGGAGACAAGGCGCCATGGCCATTGCGGCATGGCATTTCACTATGCGACAGCAGGAGGAACGACACATGTACGACATGAAGAACATGACGAAATTGCCCGCGCTGGGTGCGAAGGCGTCGGGCGCGTGGGATGCGTTTGTTGCATTCGACAAGGCGGCGCTGGCCGACGGCGCGGTGCCGCGCAAGTACAAGGAACTGATCGCACTGGCCGTCGCGTTGACGACGCAATGTCCTTACTGCCTCGAGATTCATCGTGGCGCTGCGCTCAAGGCAGGCGCAACCGAGGCCGAACTGGCCGAAGTGACCTTTATCGCCGCAGCGTTGCGCGCGGGTGCCGCGATCACGCACGGCACACATCTGATCGAAGGATGAGCGCGAAGGCCGGCGCGTCGTTTGCGTATTGCCACGCAGCGATGCGCCGGACTGTGCGATTAGTGGCCGACTAGTTACCGACTAGCGGCTACGAATTTGCGAACGCCGCACCCTTTTTGGCCTTGAGGTAACGCTTGAGGTCGTCGAAGCTCACGTAACCGCTACCCGAGCGATCGATCGCGCTGAAGTGGTCCGCGATATAGCCCCAGCCCGAACGCTTTGCGTCAGCGAGCGAGAGAAGGTGGGTCGACGGATCAGCGGCCGCGTCGAAACGCTGCTTCATGTTGGCGAGAACCTGATCCCGCAACGTTTGTCCCTCGGCCTCGGGGACTGCGGTGCCCACAGGATCGGGGGCGGTGTGCCGATCCGGTCACCCACCTTGAGCAACTGCATCGGCGCATCGGCATCGACGCCGGTAGCGCCCGCGCTCACATACGGATTCGCAAGCGCTGCCGCTACGGAAGTCAGACCGACTGCGGCCAGAAGCGCTTTTAAGCAAAGAGTTTTCATTGCTGCCTCATTTCAATCGAAGTGAATGCTGTCGAAGTCAGTCCTGAAGCGCCACTGTCGACGCCGAACTAAAGAAGGTGTCGATTGCCTGCTTCATCGGGTGTCGCGAGTCCTTTGTCAGGTAGATCATGTGGCCGCCGGGGAATGCCTTGACGGGCACGGTCGCGGCCAGATCGGCACCGCCCAGATCGAGCTCGCTCTGATGAAGCGGGCAAGCGAGATCGTGATACCCGTGGAACACGACCACTTTCAGCTTCGGATCGAGCGTGAGTGCATCGGTCAGATCCGGTAACGAGGTCGGGTGATTCGACTTGTCGCTACCGTGATTCCAGTCCCATCCCCAGTAGGGATCATCGGGCTCCACCGCGTACGCCGTTTTGCTCGTGTACTTCAGGAAGTTCGGCAGAAAGTCCTTGATCTGGTTCTGGAAGGCGAGATCGTTGTAGCTCTGCGCATCGTAGGTCGCGCTCTGCGGGATGGTGACCATACCGTTGTACCGGTCCATATGCGAAGCGTCGTTACCCAAACCGAGCTTGGTGATCATGCTCGATTCGAATTTCTGCGGTTGCATATTGAAGCTGGCTGCCCAGTTCGCGGTGCTGAGTCCGGTCTTTGCAGCCAGCAAGCCGAACAGGGTTTGCTGGTCTTGAGGAAACGAGCTAGGGTCCTTCGGTTTCCATTTCCCGCTAGCAGTGTTCTGAAGATACGGCGACAGCGACGGAACCCAGTACTGTGCCGAGAACAACCGCACCTGGTTGACGTAGTCGGGCAGTGCAAGTGTGCCGGCCAGCGGGTCGGTCGCAACTTTCTTCGAGAAGGCGACGGCACCATAACTCGGGATGAACCCCTCGCACGAGAAACTGCTGGAGCGTTCGCAGTTGGTCTTGTAGCTCAGGATCGGCGAATTCAATATCACGCCCGTCAATGCCGGAC
Source organism: Paraburkholderia megapolitana (assembly GCF_007556815.1). Lineage (NCBI taxonomy): Bacteria > Pseudomonadati > Pseudomonadota > Betaproteobacteria > Burkholderiales > Burkholderiaceae > Paraburkholderia > Paraburkholderia megapolitana. The sequence goes on along the minus strand of NZ_CP041745.1, from coordinate 2,271,381 downwards.
CGCCTTGCCCAGGACTACCTGCCTGTTCGAGCAGGTCCGCGACGATCGGCGTACGGATGCCGCCATACGATTCGCCGTACAGATACTTCGGCGAGGTCTGCCGTTTGTTGACCGCGATATAGCGCGTAATGAAGTCGCGGAAGGCCTTGGTATCCTCATCGACACCCCAGAACTCGCTGTTCTTGTGCGGCGCGATCGCTTCCGAGAAACCGGTGCCCGGTGCATCGACGAAGACCAGATCGCTGTCGTCGAGCATGCTCACGTCGTTGTCGACCATGGGGAAACTCTTGGGCTGCGTCTGCAACTGGTCGGGCGTAAAGCTGGCCTCGTCGACCTGAAACGTTTTCGGCCCCCACGAACCCAGATGCAACCAGATCGTCGACGAGCCCGGTCCGCCGTTCCAGAAGAACGTAACCGGGCGCTTGCCGAGCGGCTGGTTGTCCTGCGTATAGGCGACATAGAAGAACGACACCTCCTTATCGGCCGGTTTGGACGCATCGGCATTCGGTGCGATCGCTGTCAAATGACCCGCCGTAGCCGTGTAGCTCACGGTCTTGCCGTTCAGCGTCATCGTGTGATGCGTGACGGCGGCCTGATCGAAGGCGCTGTTTGCCGGTAGTCCGTCATCGGGATCGGTGCTGTATTGATTCGGATCTGCGTAGGCCTGATCGGCCGCCACCGCGGGCGTACTGGCCGGAGCGGGCGCGGCCGGGCCGGGTTGCTGCGGACTGCCTGCTGCCTGATTCGATGCCGGATTACTCGCGATCTTGTTGTCGCCACCGCATGCGCTGAGCAGCGAAACGAGCAGACCGAATGCACATCCATAGCGAGCGTAATGAATAAGTCTGTCGACCATTCCAGAACCTCTAAGTTATGTTGAGTAGTTGTACGCGGCTTCTACGCGGTGAGATCTGTGGCACGCGTTTGATGAGCTGTACGCCGATCGATGTTCGTGCAAGGACCGGCTCTCCGCTAACCGGTCCTTGCGATCTTGTTCTAAAGACGAATGCGAAATGAAAGGGGACCAGTCGGGCTCCGGAAATTTTCACTCGTGTGTGAATTGAGTGTGAGTTCGGAGCCCTGACAATTACATCCGGGCACCCATGCCGCGCATGTAGCTGGCGATTTCATCGAAGCTGACGGTGCCGCGGCCCGCCTTGTCGATCTGACCGAAGTGATTGACCAGATAACCCCATCCCGCGCTGCGCGCCTGATCGACGCTGATTCGACCGGTATGGTCCGTATCGGCGGCGTCGAAGCGTTGCTTCAATTGCGTCAGGACATGCGCGTCCAGCGCCTTGCCCGACAATGCGGGCTGGCTGGAGCGTGGCACACCCGGCTGCACGTGAATCTGTTCGGGCGAGCGCGCCGGACTTTGTGCGCTGTCCGGTGCCGATGCAGCACTGTCGTCGCTGCCAGCCTGGACCCATTGAGGAACACAAACCATGGCGCCGATCATCGCGATCGATGCCCACACACCACGAGAATTCTTCACTGATTGCTCCTTGTTCGAATCTGTTTTGCCGGCGCGAGGCGACGTTGAAGAGGTCGCCTCGCGCTTCGATAGCCGGATCAACGAACGGCGGTGCCGGTCGCGTTGTAGAACGTGTGCAGTTCGGTCTTCATCGGTGCGCGCGAGCTTTCGTTGAGGTACGTCATATGCCCGCCTTCGAAGAGCCGCACGCGCAGATTCGGCACATTGCCCATTCGGCCCAGTTCCATTTCGGTCTGGAAGTACGGACAGTTGAGGTCGTGATAACCATGCATGACCAGTACTTTCAGCTGCGGGTTCTGCGCGATGGCGGAGGCGAGATCCGGTACCGAATCGGGCTGCGGCAGGCCGTCGTGCTGCCAGTCCCACGTATCGCCCGCGGACATCGAGTAGTCCGTCTTCACGCTGTAGCCCAGCCCTTGCGGCAGGTACGTCTTGATCTGGTCGGAGAACGCGCTGTCGTAGTAGCTGGTCGGAGCGCCGCCCGTGAGCGCGTTGAGCCGGCCGTCGTTGACGTCGACGGCATAGCCCGGTTTGATTTTCGAGCGATACGTACCGGGGTCCATGTTGAAGTTGTCGAGCCACACCTGCGATGCGAAGCCCGTGTAGCCGGTCAGTTGCGCAAGCACGCCGCCCGATGGTGGCGTCTTGCTCGCGAGGAACGACTTGACGGCGGGCTGATACGAGCCCGAGGCGAAGCCTTGCAGTTGCTGAATGTAGGTAGGCAGCGTGGTGGTCGAGGGTTTGCTGCTTACCCCGTAGTAGGTGGACACCGCGCCGAAGCTGGGCAGAAAGCCGGTGCAGTCGGTGCCGTAACCGGTATCGCACGCGGTGTTGTAGTTCATGATCGGCGAATTCAGCACGACCCCCGCGAGATCGACACCGGCGGTTTCCAGCATGTTCGCCAGCACCGGTGTGCGGATGCCCGCATACGATTCGCCGTAGAGGTACTTGGGCGACGTCTGCCGCTTATTCACCGCGATGTAACGCGTGATGAAATCGCGGAACAGTCGCGCGTCCTCGTCCACGCCCCAGAACGTCTGGTTGGTGTTCGGCGCGATGGCTTCGGAATAGCCGACACCGATCGCGTCGATAAAAACCAGATCGCTGTCGCTGAGCAGGGTGTCCGGACTGTCGACGAGCGGGAAGGACTTCGTGCTGGCATCGGGCACGTGGGTGACGATGCGCTTCGGTCCCCACGAGCCCAGGTGCAGCCAGACTGTTGCGCTGACTGGACCGCCGTTGAACAGGAACGTCACAGGGCGACTGCCTGGCGGCTTGCCATCGGCCGTGTAGGCGACATAGAACACGGAAGCCTCTGCTTTACCGTTGGCGTCGCTAGCGGTCAGATGCCCGGTGGTGCCGGTGTAGGTCAGCGTCGAGCCGTCATTCAACTTGAGACGACGATGGACTACGGCTGCGCGCTCGGCTACGGGAGCGGTCAACGAAGCATCCGCCGCGGAGGAGTAGCTGAGTGGATCGCTGTACGGCTGGTCGGCGGCTAAAGACTGCTCCGGTGTGCTGGGTGTGGACGGCGTGCTGGGTGGTGCCGCGCTCGCTGGTGCACCGGGTTGCGTGGACGCAGTCGATGTCGATGAGCCGACGTCCCCGCCGCACGCGGCTATCAGCATCGTCGTCAGAAACAGTGCGAACGGCAATCGCATACGTTGTCTTGATGAAGCTTGAATACCCCGGTCTTTATTCGTTGTCCCTTGCATTGTCCTTTGTGTGCCGGTACCCGGGCGCATTGGAATCCTGTCGACCATTCCAGAACCTCTAAGTTATGTTGAGTAGTTTTAAGTAGGGGCCGCGCGACGATCGATGCGCGTGCAACGACCGGCTTCTCCAGTAGCCGATCCTTGCGGTCCTGTACTAAAGACGAATGCGAAATGAAAGGAGACCAGTCGAGTGCCAAAGATTTTTTGCTTGACTCTCAATCCGCATCGTTCGCAGCAGCGCTTGAGAAATATTTAGTTTTCCGACTGGCCCTGGATGAGTGCCCGGACGTCTTTACACGCATCGCCCGTGAAGACCCGATCCGAGTGCACTCGTCAGGAGTGACAAAGAGGAGGGGAGTCGCAGGCGCCAGAATCAACGAAAACAACCGGAGAGCGTATGAATCATGCGGAATGGCTGCCATTGCGGCTGACGCGGAAAACCGCCGCGTCGATGCTGATCACCCTGATGTCACTGACTGCGTGCGGAGGCGGGCATGACGTATCGAGTGTCGCCAGCAAGGCTGCCGCTACGCCGCCGCAAACCATCACGACGACACCAGACCCCGCACCGTTCAAGCCGCCCGTGCCGACCGCCGGCGTCGGCGCGCAGTTTGCGAGCTCGCCGACCGGCATCGCCTATCCTGCGCTGAACACGCTCTATCCGGGCCATGACGGCCCGACGGTGGACGACGGCATGGTCTTGCCGTGGCTATCGATGCGCGCGCCGAAGAAATACAGCGTGACCGTGGAAACGCCGTTCGATACCGATCACGACGGCAAGAAGGATCGCATCGCGCTGCGCATCGTGCAGCCTGCGGAAGTCGATGAAGGGTTGAAGACGCCGGTGATTGTTCGACCGTCGGTCTACTACGCGGACCCGGACTATGCGGCGAACGAACGCGAGCCGTTCCTCGGCGAAGAGGAATATATCCGCATGGGGTTCACCGTCATTTATGCGGACTCTCTTGGTACCAATCTCTCCGATGGTTGCTGGTCGGTGATGGACTCGACCGAAGGTCAGGCAATGGCCGCCGTGGTCCGCTGGCTCACCGGCGACAAGTCGGCGCCGGGTTTCGACGACAAGGGAAATCTGCTGGCTGCGAGCTGGTCGACGGGGCACGTCGCGATGGAAGGCATCTCTTACGGCGGCACCTTGCCGTCGATGGTCGCGATTACCGGCGTTCCTGGTCTCGAGGCGATCGTACCGGTGGAGGGAATCAGCAACGGCTACGATTACTTCCGCTACAACGGTGTGATCTCCGACGTGATCGGCACGATTGGGCTCACCGATTACCTCGCGGCGGAGCAATCGACCCGTACCGCCAAGGCATGTGCATCGTTCTATCAAACGCTTTCTACCGCGTCCGACGACGCGACGTTGGCCTATAACGACTTCTGGAAAGCGCGCAATACCCTGAAACACGTCGATCAGATCAAGGCGGCGACCTTGGTCACGCAGGGGCAGGACGATAACAACGTCAAGACGAAGAACGGCGTGCAGCTGTACGACACGTTGTACAAGTTGAAGAAACCCGTGCAGCTCTGGCTGCATAGCCGGAACCACGATGATCCGGTCTGGCAGAAGGAGTGGGCAAAAGAAGTGCTGCTCTGGTATTCGCGCTATCTGTTCGGCGTGAATAACGGTGTGGAAACGCAACCGACTTATGCACGCGAAACTCCGGCAGGCGATCAGCCGACCGGCGGCTCTGACACGAGCAACAATCCGGACAACAATGGCAACACGTTGACCGGGCACTGCAAGGACGGACACAACCCGAGAGACTGTATTCCGACGGGTGAGCTGATCGTGAAGGAAAGCGCGTGGCCGACAACGACGACGGCACCGTATTACCTGCGCGGGGATGGCACGACTGGTGGGTTGTTCACGTCGAATCCGTCGGAAGGTGTCGACAGCCATGCTGTCAGTTTCGATAGCAGGAACACCGTGACGTATACGAGCGCGCCGCTCGCCAACGCGACACGGTATGCCGGCACGATCATGATTGTCGTGACCGGGAAGTTCTCGCCGGCTGTGACGGACGTTAAGGCGACGCTGTCGGTGGATGGTAATAATGTGACCTACGGGTGGGCGAATCCGCAGTTCTACAAGGGCCTCGAGCATCCGCAGCCGATTGTGCCTGGCACGAACTACAGCTTCGCGCTGGAGATGATGCCGCGGGACTTCACGGTATTACCGGGTAGCAAGATCGCTCTGAAGCTCGAAGGCTTCAACGGCACTGCTCAGGTGACGCTCGATCTGGATCACACGGCTGTGAATATGCCGGTGGTGCCGAAGGCGAATGTGGTTGAGGTGATGAAGTTGAATTGATCTGCATGGTTTGCGATTGGGGAACCGCGGCGAAGGGCGGTTCCCCGATTGACGGTATATGTCATTTGGCACGTCTATAAAGAACCGTGATGGAACATTTTTCGTTCACGTCAACGATTTAAATCGAGGTATTGCACTTTGGTGACGGCGTATCGGCCGAGACCGGTTAATCTGACAAATCGCACCAAATTCAAAGAAAGCGATTCAACGGTGGATTTTCTTGCGGTATCGGCATGCACGGCTACTGGCTAACCCAGAATTTATGCACACCTCCTTGAGGACCGCACTCCCATACGAGACCTGTGGGATGCAGGACGATCGTTCACGGCAGCGATCCTGAAATATTTAGCTTTTCGACTGGTCCCAAGTTGGGCCTCATACGTCTTTACACGAGTCGCCCATCAATATCCGCTCTGTGGGCGTCCGTCGGGAGCAGTAAAGAAAGACCAATTCATCGCCTGCGGTAGGGCCAAAAGCCAAGGTGGGTTAGCGGATCGATCATTTGAAACCCGTCGTTGTGAGGACACATCTGCGTTGACCATCAGCGGCGAAATGCTGACTTTCATTGGCGGCAGACCGTGACCGAGGGCTAAATGGTTTGTGTAGATTTGTGGAGATGTGTCGTAAATCGAGTCAATTTAACAATGTTTCGAGAGCTTTTCAGCTAGCATCGCGCAGCAATCGCCAATGTAGGCGTCTTGTGCGATCGGGGATATAACAAACGGCATCCATGAGGATGTCGGCAATGGGCGCGGGATTGATTTCCTGACGCTTGAAGCGCACTGAATTGATTGTATTGAATATGAGAATTTCGATTGATCTTTCGCTACACCTCCTTGTTAAGGTCATCGTCGCCATAGTTGCGTTGACCGCGGGAGCCAACATCCAGTCGATGAGCGGAAACAATATTCAATCGATGGAAACAGCGGGCCTGATGGAGGCCATCGTATGACTTATCAAAGAATCAATTACGTTTACTCGCGGGCGTGGAACACTGTCTTCATTTCACTCCTTGCCTACGCCTTCATCTCCACCGCCACTTTTCCTGATTACTTCAACGGGCTGTCCGCAAAACTCGCTTGGTTATGCGTAGGCATGGATCTGGGACGCTCACATCCGTGGGTCACCTTTGTGGGTCTCCCATGGCAAGCGACACTCGATCTGCTTGGGGCCGCATCCGGCGCGTTCCTTCTTCTCAGTCTGATCTGGATCTGGCTTATCGCCATGACGCTCCGCGAGAGCGCCGGACCGGATGGTGTGTTCGGACGCTCCGTTTATCTGAGACAGGCCAGATACAGACAGGCACCTGCATTCGGATCTTCGAACGGCGGCGCTGGAGGACGGCTCCTCGCATGTTCCATATTGCTTGGGGCGGGCGGTTTTTCCTTTGTGCGCAGTTTTACATGGGGCACCCCCGTCACCGTGACGAATAGCCTCGATCTCGTTTTCCAGATCGCGGCGGCTGGCCTTTCTGTGTTGATGGTCGCAGCAGGTCTCTATGGGCTGATTCTGATTCTCAAATACTTCTTCACCAACGGAGCCCACGATGGCAAATAAAGCGTCTCCTTCAGACGTCACAGGTTCACCGGTTGACGGCGGCACGTTGCCGCCAATTCATGTGAAGCCGGGTCAACCGGCAACGGCTGCCGGTGGTAACTCATTCTGGTCCACGCTCGATTCAGCGTCTGCCACATCATCAGCGTACAGCCTCTTACTCGGGAAACTTGCGTCTGCCGGCGCGTCACTAGAGAGTGCGGGACAAGCGGCCAGTGCATACACCCGCAGCCTCGATCTTCCCATCTTCAACGCTCCCTTTATGCTGGCAGACGCGATCAACACGTCGAAGAGCGGCGGGGTTTGGGGGGCGGTGAAGAGTCTTGCCTCGGACGGTATCGGTTACGGTACAACTTCTGTCGTCGACGAAGCACTCGTGGCAATGTTCGTGGCCGGATCGACAGTCACGCTTGGAACCGCGCTTGGAGTTTCTGCTCTTGCGGCGGTATCTGGTGTTCTCGCTGCGAAGGGAATAAGCGCTGGATTACAGTACATTGCTGACCACTCTCAGGGTGCCTCCATCTCAGCGAATGGGGCAAAGGTTTTCCCGGACGGCACTACAGCACTGACCCTGGCAAATGGTAGTACGCAGTATGTGTTCAGCAGTGGTTTGACATATGTCGCCCAGCCGAACGGTTCCAGTACAGCAACCACGGCGTCCGGGACCGCATATACCTTTGACAGCAGCATGAATGTGCTTGGGGTCACCCTGTCGAATCGCGTCGCTGTCGGCTTCTCGGCAAATGGCCAGACCGGCACCGTGACTGACGCCTTGGGGAGTGTGACTACGCTAACCACGCTACCCGGCACGAGCGGTGGTAGCAGCTATAGCGTATCGACCGCTGGTGCCGCACCAACCGTCGTCAACCTGACTACAGGAGGCGATGGCAGCGTGAGCATCAGTGCGAACGGAACGCAGATCGGTGCTTCGGTACGAACCGACAGTCAGGGAAATCCGGTAATCACAACGACCGACGCGTCAACCGGGAAGACACAGACCGTCTCGACAGCCGCCGATGGCACGCTGGTCACGACAACCACTCTTCATTCAGGTGATAAGGCCACGCAAATCTACAATGCGGCGGGGCAGGTCACGGGTGAAACGGTCAACATGGCCAACGGTGCTCGCACTGACGTTTCACTTGACCCCGGCGCCGGAACCGGTACTTCGAACAGTTACAACGCGTCGGGCATCTTGATTGGCCAGACGTCGTATGCGCCGAGGGGTGACGGTGGCTATGCGGTAACCGTGTCCGGTGCCACCGGCGAAAAAGCCAGCGTCACGACTTTCGACGCATCGAACCAGCGCATATCCGAGACGATCTACAACCCGGACGGCACGACCGCAAACAGCTCCAACTATGGCTATGACGCGACCGGAACACTGAAGACGCTTACACAGTTCGATGGAGCCGGCAAGACAGCGAGCATTACGACGTACGGCGCGAACCAGCAGGTGACGAGCGTCGAAAGTTTTACGTACGGTGCGAATGGTGCCCTTGTTTCGACGTCGACAACGGACGCCAATGGTGCACCGGTTATTGCGCCGCCGCCTCCGAGTACTACTCCCACCGGTGCCGCAGACCCGATCCATACTTCGGTGACGGCTCAGGACGGAGCGGGGCGGCCAACGCAGGTGACTTACTACAATGCAGCGGGGCAAAACATTGGAGGAGACAGTATTGTCTACAATGCGGCCGGTCAGGTAATCGGTTTCACGCTGTCGAGCGCCGCGTACTCGGAGACGACAGGCTGGTACGCACCGGCAGCAAGAGATGGTTCGTGGTGCGAGGTGCTACGCAACGGCGACGGCACCATCTCCCGGATTATTTCGCACCTGGCCAATGGCTCGTTGGGCAGTACGACGAATTTTGTGTACCACGACGATGGTTCGCGCACTTTAGCGATCGTGCAGCCCAACGGTCAACCGCTGCTGACCTCGACCTTCGACACGTCCGGGCACTTTACTTCCACTCAGGTAGGAACCTCGAAAGCACACGTGGATTACGGTCGACTGGCCGACGGAGGATATACGCTGACGAAGTACGATGACAGCGGCAAACAGGTCCAGGTGGATCACTTTGGTGCAGACGGCAAGGAAATCGATCAAACCGTCATCAACCACAATCCCGATGGTTCGGTATCCGGCAAGACTGTGCTGAGCTTCGCGACGGACGCAAAGGGCAACCGGAGCTCAACGACCTACGACGCAAGCGGCAGAATCGTCGAGACAGCGAGTGTCGGTATGGGTAATGTCAAGGTGGACATCAACACCTATCAATTCAATCCCGACGGCAGTCGCGACGTGACGCATACCGACAGCATGGGGAACATCATCAGTAAAGAGCATCTTGCACCGGACGGCTCTGTTCAGGACAGGTTCGATCAGTTCAATGATGCTCAAGGTCGCCTTCACGTCAAGATCACACATCCGGATGGCAAGTATCTTGAGACGATTCATGCGAATACTAGCCCGACCTCTCCTGTCGTAGAGCAAAGGTGGATTGACCGAAACAACGCTACGCATGTTCGCACGCCCTCTACCGAATATCGCGGTGGATTCCACGAGACGTTTAACGATCCCAATCTGGGGCCGGTCGAACTTATGCAGATGGGTCCAGGAGGACAGATAGTGCTCTGGGCGCGTCACGCAGTACTAGCGAGACTCCCGGCCTCTGCTGGCGCAATTGGATTCGATTTCAGCTCGGTGGACGTGACAAGCCTGACTCGCGCTTCGCAAGGAGGAACCGTGTTACCGGGGATGGGGATCGGCTCGATGATTCCCGGAGAACCTGTCCAAGGTTCGCCCTCGGATGGGTCCTCCGTGCCGATATTTGCTCCGGAGCCCGGGACCTGGTCAGTAACTTCTGGCTTCCCCGGGGACCAGATAACTTCGTCCGGTTCAATAAGTAGTCTGGGGGATGGAGATGGTCAGACGTCGCCGCCTCAAGCCGTCAATAACCATCAGACTGTTCCGCCAGCGGGCAGCCAAGCTGGCTCACCGGCTACACCGTCGTCCGGCGCGCCGGCAAATTCATCGCCTCCCGTTTCTACCGGATCTCCAGTAACACCAAGTCAACCTGCCGCTGGCGCGCCGGGCGAAACGCCCAGTGCAGGCGTCCCGTCTCAACCCCCGGTAACGCAACAAGGGCCGACGCGTTTCCAGATGGTCGATGCGGCGCTCGCATGGACAAGTGCACCAGTGAACTCGCTCTTTTCCGGCGACGCATCCTTTGTCCCTGCCACGTATACGGTCACGCTGGCAAACGGCGAATCGTTGCCTGCCTGGGTCACGTATGATCCGACCGGACATACGCTCAAGGGAACACCCGGCAAGGGCTCCGTCGGCACACTGGATATCATGGTGACGGCGACCGACGCGTCCGGCAAGAACTCTCGTTCCGGTTCGCTGGAACTGCTCATCCAGTCGAACGTGTATAACGTGGGCGCACCCGGTATCGGTTTTAACGCCCCGCCTCCGGCAGGCGTCGTGCAGCCGACGGCGGCTATTAACGAAAACGGGGATAACTCGACTGTGACGTCTTACGGCGGGAGCAGCGTCGTCCTGATAAGCGGCGCTCACTCGAAAGCGCTCTTTGGCGGCAACAGTGTCAGGAACGACATCACGGTAACAGGCGAGGACGATGGTGTTGCGATTCTCGCGACCCCTAAGGATACGATCCGTCTGGAGGGCGCGCGCACGAACCTTTTCACAGCGGGTACCGATACGATCACGGGTCACGAGACGGGCGCCAATATCACGTTTGCGGTGGGGAGCCTTTCCGGGAAGTTCGACGCGAGCGTGATCAAGACCGCGCAGGTGGCAGGCAATGTCACCGTCGACAATTCGGGTTCTGACACAACGCTTGAGCTGGGTATTGGTCACGCGAGCGCAAGACTCACTGGCGCAAACGCTGTTGTGAAAGCAGGCAGCGGTGTCTACGAGCTGGAATTCGGAGGAAGTGGTGGAGTGCTCTCGTTCGCAAGCGGTGTAACTGCGGATCACCTCTGGTTGCAGCATACAGGTAATGACCTGAAGGTCTCGGAGATCGGCACGACCGGCGCCGTGACGCTGAAAAACTGGTATGCAGCTACGCCGGAGCGGGCCAGTCTGGCAAGCGGAGACGGCAAGACGCTATCAAGCGCCAATGTCGAGAAACTGGTTCAGGCGATGGCTGCCTTCGCTCCCCCCGCGCCGGCCACGACGAGCCTGACACCAGATCAGCAAAAAACGCTGCAACCGGTCCTCGCCGCTAACTGGCACTGACCCCACAACATTGGCAGTTGCAACGACGCCCGCGGCTACGGTCGCGGGCGGTTTCTGTTTGTCTACCCATCGGTTCACCGCATGAATGCGCCTCACCCCAACGTGCCCCAGCCAGACGATCCTGGCCTGGTGGCGCTCGTCCTGATTGCCCAGTTTCACGGTATCGCCGCCAGTGCTGAACAGTTGAGTCATGCCGCTGGCGCCGGGTCCGGTCCGCTCGACGCAAGAGATCTCGAACTCGCAGCGCGCTCGCTTGGCCTGAAGACCCGATGCGTACGTGTAACGCAGGATCGTCTGTCCCGCACACCGCTACCTGCGCTCATGCTCGACGACACTGGCCGGCACTTCATCCTCGCCCGCTGTGAGTCCGATCAGGCCTTGATCCTCGAAGCAGGTGCGAGCGGCCCGACCGTGAGCACGACAACGGATGTAATGGCCCGATCAGGTGGCCACGTGATGATGTTCACCTCACGCGCGTCGCTCGCCGGCGAACTCGCCCGTTTCGATTTCTCGTGGTTCATTCCCGCAGTCGTCAAGTACCGACGTCTGCTGCTTGAAGTACTACTCGTCTCGATGGTGCTGCAGCTGTTCGGCCTCGTCTCGCCGCTGATGTTCCAGGTCGTGATGGACAAGGTGCTGGTCAACCGTGCATTCAACACGCTCAACGTGGTGTGCATTGCCACGCTGGCCAGTGCGATCTTCGAGGTACTGCTCACAGGGATTCGCAATTACGTGTTCTCACACACGGCGAGCCGCATCGACGTGGAACTCGGGGCACGTCTGTTCCGTCATCTGCTGGCGCTGCCGCTTGCGTATTTCGGCGCGCGTCGCGTCGGCGATACCGTGACGCGTGTACGCGAGCTCGAGAACATCCGTAGCTTCCTGACGGGGCAGGCGGTTACCGCGGTGATCGACCTGTTTTTCTCAATCATCTTTCTCGCCGTGATGTGCACGTACAGCGTCTGGTTGACGCTGGTCGTGGTCGTTTCGATGCCGGTGTATGCGGCGATCTCGATGGCCATCACGCCGATACTGCGCAACCGCCTGAACGAGAAGTTCGCCCGCACCGCAGACAACCAGTCGTTTCTCGTCGAGGCAGTCTCTGGTGTGGAGACGGTCAAGTCGATGGCGGTCGAGCCTCAGTTCACGCGGCGCTGGGACAACCAGCTGGCGGCCTATGTTGCTGCGGGCTTCCGGGTCAGCTCACTGGGCAACATCGGACAGCAGCTGATCCAGCTGGTCGGCAAGCTCGTCACCCTGGTGACGCTGTACCTCGGCGCACGTCTCGTCATCGACGGCAGGTTGTCGGTCGGCCAGCTGATTGCCTTCAACATGATGTCGCAGCACGTCGCGGCACCGGTTCTCCGGTTGGCCCAGCTCTGGCAGGATTTCCAGCAGGTTGGCATTTCCATGGGGCGCCTGGGCGACATCCTCAACACGCGCTCCGAATTGCCGCAAAGCCGTCAGGCGTTACCGGCTGTTCGCGGCGACATCAGCTTCCAGGACATCCGTTTCCGCTATCGCCCGGATGGCCCGACGATCCTGGATGGCGTATCGCTCGAGATTGCAGCAGGCGAGGTCATCGGTATTGTCGGACGCTCGGGTTCCGGCAAGAGCACGCTGACGAAGCTGTTGCAGCGTCTCTATCTGCCGGAGCAGGGGCGGGTACGTATCGACGGTATCGATCTGACGCTTGCGGACCCTGCATGGCTGCGCCGTCAGATCGGTGTAGTGCTGCAGGAGAACCTGCTGTTCAACCGGTCGATCCGCGAGAACATCGCCGTGACCGATCCGGGCGTATCGCTGGACGTCGTGATGCACGCCGCACGACTGGCCGGCGCGCACGACTTCATCTCCGAGTTGCCGGAAGGTTACGACACGCTCGTTGGTGAACACGGTTCGAACCTGTCAGGCGGTCAGCGACAGCGGATCGCGATCGCCCGTGCGCTCGTGACGAATCCGCGCATCCTGATCTTCGACGAAGCAACGAGCGCGCTCGATTTCGAAACCGAACGGATCATTCAGGACAACATGCGTGCGATGTGCCAGGGGCGCACCGTCATCATCATTGCTCACCGGCTGACTTCGGTACGCCACGCGAACCACATCATCGCGATGGACAAGGGACGGATTGTCGAAACCGGTACGCACGAAGCGCTGCTCGACAAACGCGGCTATTACGCGCACCTCGTCTCCCTGCAGAACGCATAACCACGTATTCCCGGTCTTCTCATGAAATGGATTCACCTGCAGGCCCTGCGGGACCTGACGAGCCGCTACGCGACTGTATTCCGCGCAGCCTGGACGATGCGGCACGAACTTGATACGCAGCCGCGTCTTGCGCACGAACGCGCTTTCCTGCCGGCCAACCTCGAACTCGTCGAGACGCCGACCCACCCGTTACCGCTGTGGACGATGCGTGTCATCGTGGCGCTTGCCGCGCTCATCGTCCTGATTGCCTGTTTCGGCCAGCTGGACATTGTCGCGACCGCGGGTGGCAAGCTGATTCCGGACGAGCAGGTCAAGCTCATCCAGCCGGCGATTACCGGTGTGGTCAGGCGGATTCTGGTCAACGATGGACAGCGCGTATCGGCTGGCCAGTTACTGATGGAACTCGACACCACCCAGGCAGCAGCCGACACCGACAAGGCGAGACGCGAGCGGATCGACGCGACACTTGCGGCGGAGCGCTCGCGTGCGCTTCTCGACGCCCAGCAGCACACCCATTCACCGTCGTTGACAACGGTCGATGGAGCCTCCGTCCAGCAGCAGCTCGAAGCACAGCATTTTGCTGAAGGTCTCTATAACGAGTACCGCGACAAGTTCGAAAGTGCACAGGCCGAACTGCTGAAACGCGAGGCAGAACTCGATACGACACGCCAGCAGATTGCAAAGCTGTCCGCAACAGCGCCGCTTGCACGGCAGCAGGCCGACGATTACCGTTCGCTCGCCTCCGACCGGTATGTCGCACGCAACGACTATCTCGACAAGGAACAGGCAGCACTCGGGCAGGAGCACGAACTGGACGCACAGCGCAGCCACGCCCGTGAATTACTGGCCGGCATTGCGCAGCAGCGCGCGGAGATCGCAGCCGCTTCGTCGGAATTCAGGCGACAGCAGCTCGATACGCTGGACAAGGCGACGCAACAACTTGGACAGAGCCGTAACGACGAAACCAAGGCGGATGCACGCCAGAAACTGCTGAGCCTCACCGCACCAGTGGCGGGAACCGTGCAGGAGTTAAACCTCCATACGCTGGGTGGCGTTGCGACTGCAGCGCAGCCAGTCATGAAAATCGTTCCCGACGATACGCTGGAGGTCGAAGCGAACATCGAGAATCGCGATGTTGGTTTCGTGAAGGCAGGGCAGCAGGCAATCGTGAAGATCGAGGCGTTTCCGTACACCCGGTACGGTTACCTGACTGGGCAGGTCGTCTCGGTATCCAACGACGCGGTACAGGACCGCAAGCGCGGCCCCACCTTTGTCACCCGGATTCGCCTGCCCACGAATCGCATCCGCGCGAACGGCACCTGGATCAATCTGACTCCAGGCATGACAGTCAGTGCGGAGATCCGGACTGGCAAACGCAGCGTGCTGCACTACTTCCTCGATCCGGTGATTCAGACGGGACAGGAGAGTTTGCATGAGCGCTAGGTCAACTTTGAAATCGGCGCACCTGCACCGGAACACGCACTCGCGCCTGAGTGTTTTGATCGTTCCGCTGACCATAGGCGTGACGTCGTCAGCGTGGGCAATGGATCCGCTATTAACCAGCAGCGCTGTGTCCCCGACGGCCGCCGCCTCGATGCTCGACGGCAGCGATGCGGACATCTGCGTGTTCACTGCTGTCTCGAACCCGCTGAAGCTGCAGGAGGCAGTAGAGCGCGCACTGTGCAACAACCCGAAGACCCGCGAAGCGTGGGCGAGTGTGAAAGTCCAGGCTGCCGCGGTTGGCACGGGCCGTGCGGCATTTCTGCCCACCGTCTCGGGCAACTGGCAGGGCACGCGCGACAACGTCACCAATAACGTGAAGGGGTATCCCCAGTACGGTTCTCACTACCAGACGAATCTCCAGAACGCGAGCGCTTCACTGACATGGGTTCTGTTCGATTTTGGTGGACGTTCGGCCGCGCTGCGTAACGCGAACGCGTTGCTTGCCGCTGCACAGGCGACGCAACGCGCCACGCTCGAGACCGTATTCGCTGCTGTGGCGAAGGACTATTACGCCGCGCAGGCCGCACAGGCTGCGTTTGTCGCGGCACGCGAAGTCGAGCAGACGGCCGGCGACAGTTTTCATGTTGCGACCGCACGCGTCGACAAAGGAGTAGCAGCCGTCAGTGATGAACTGCAGGCGCAGACCTCATATGCCGAAGCCGTGGTCAATCGCACGAAGGCGGAAACAGACTGGCAGGGCGCACTAGGTACGCTCGCCTCCGACATGGACTTGCGCCCTGATGTACCGCTAACCATGCCTGCCGTCGCGGACGGTGTTGCACCCGATCATGAGTTTGACTCGTCGGTGGCCGAACTCATCGAGGAGGCTCAACGCACGCATCCGGCCGTGATGGCCGCACAGGCACAGGTCGATGCGGCGAGGGCGAAAGTGGAGCAGACGCGGGCTGAAGGACTTCCAGTTTTGAGCCTCGTTGGAAAGTACAGCTACAACAACCAGCCGACCAGCCTGCAACTCGGGTTCCCGGTTTTCCCGGCGAACAGCCATGAGTGGTATCTGGGTTTCCAGGTCACGATACCGATCTTCGAGGGGTTTGGACGTATGTATCAGGTCCGGCAAGCCCAGGCGCAGACCGAACTGCAGCTGGACACACTCGATGAGGCTCGCCAGCAGGCGGGGCTTGATGTCTGGACCAGCTATCAGGCGTTGCAGGGTGCGACGAAGAACGTGACGAACAGTGAGACCTTGCTGGACATTGCGCAGCGGTCATATACCGCGGCACAGCGGCGATATCAGGTGGGAGCCGGCAACATCCTCGAGTTACTAAACGCCCAGTCGTCGCTAGCCGGTGCGAAACGCCAGCGGATTCAGGCGCTCACCGACTGGCGTTCGGCTCGGCTTCAGCTGGCGGCACATCTTGGCAGACTGGATATGCGGGACATCAAGACTGCCCCGCAACTTTCAGAACAACCATAACGCCCGCAAATCCGGCCTTAAGAAGCAATGCTCAGTTCGCTAAAAAAATCATGGAATCGGATCGAGAGGTGGCGGCCTTTTACCGAATCCCGGCCGACCCTCCAGACGGTGGCGGCACGCCTCCTTTAATTCGATCAGATACCTCATGAGAAGAGCGTTAAACGTCTGGAGTGCAGTCGGCACAGTTCTGTTCCTGATGTCCGCCTGGTGTTCGTCTGCGATTCCCTCGCATCGAGGGCTCGTCTGGACGTCCTTGTTCCAGTTGCTTTTAGGCACCGGATTCATTATCCAGGGCGTATCAAGAGACGATTCCTCAAAACCATACCGACGCGCCTTTGTGGTCGCCTGCGGATTTTATTTAGTCGGCGCGACGGGTTTCCGCTGGATTCTCTGTTTAACTGGGCACGTTACGTGACTTGTCCCGGGATGCACATGGAACTCCCCACCACCGTCGTCTGCTTGCACAAGTGTTTCGCGTCACACAGCCGTTCCGTTCTGTCGATTACCCTGTCGACTCTAATACTCGCCCTGACAACAGCCTTTCACCCAGCAACCGCAGCAACCCTGCGCGACGAATCGGTGATGGTGCCCAAGGGTCACGGCCTGTTCCACGTCGAACTGCAGACGCAGATTTACGCGCCCACCGGCGATGGTCCGTTCCCACTCGTCGTCATCAACCACGGCAAAGACCTGGGCAACCCGCATTTCCAGCAGGCATCGGCTTACTACGGACAGGCACTCGAATTCGTCAGGCGTGGTTACGCGGTGATCGTCCCCATGCGCCAGGGTTTTGCGGGCTCGGGCGGCTTCTATCTTGACAGCAGCTGCAACGTCGAGGACAACGGACTTGCTCAGGCCGACGATGTGCTGGCAGCGATTGCGTATGCCCGGACCTTGCCCTACATCGACGCGACACGCATCGTCGTAATGGGCCAGTCGCACGGCGGGCTCGCCACGATGGCATTAGGCTCGCGCAATCCACCCGGCGTACTCGGTCTCGTCAACTTCGCGGGTGGCCTTCACTTTGAGAACTGCCCGGGGTCGCAGCGCAATCTGATCAACGCGTTCGGCAGTTACGGCAAGGAAACGCGTGTGCCTTCGTTGTGGATGTACGGCGATAACGACTCGCTGTTCCCGCCACCGCTCGTACAACAGATGCTGTCGGCCTATACAGGGGCAGGGGGCCATGCACAGCTGATCGACTTCGGCACCTTCGAAAGCGACGCTCACGCCATGTTCGGTTCATACGCAGGCACATCGATATGGCTGCCCGCAGTTGCGAAGTTCTTTCGCTCGCTCGGATTACCGTTCGACATTCGCTCCGATCTGCGCGCCGATACTCACGGACCGGACGTGGAGGATGTGCGCGCAGTACCGTATCTGAAGGAAGATGGCCGCGCGGGTTATCGACGGTTTCTGTGGATGGCGCCACCTCGGGCGTTCGCCTTGTCGACCGATGGACATTGGGCGTGGCGTGTCGGCAAGGATGCCTCCGCACAGGCGCTGGCTGCCTGCTCGCAACACAGCAACACGCCATGCGAGCTTTACGCGGTCGGTCAGGAACTCGTCAAGCACTGACAACCAGGAGACGAGAAACGAGCTAGCGGCGCGAAGCTGCCGGCTTGGTCGGCGTCTCCGGTTTCGCGCGTCTTGCCTTGACCGGAGAAATACCCGCCGCAGCCTGCAAACGGCCGATCTCTTCCATCATGAAGTCAATGAACGCCCGCACCCGCAGAGGCAATAAACGTCCGTGCGGGTAGAGCAGGCTATAGGGCCGCGAGCGACCGCCAAACGGCTGCAGCACCTCAACGAGCGTCCCATCGGCCAGATCTTTCTCGACGACGAACCGGTACGCCTGAAACAAACCGGCGCCGGCCTTCGCGAGCGTCACGCCGGCGAGTACGTCTTCCGAGCACGAATAGTTGCCGTTCAACGACATTTCCTTCTCGTGCCCATCCTCGTTGAACAGCCAGGAAATCCGCCGCCCGCTGCTGGGCAGATCGAACTGGATGCACTCGTGCTGTTCGAGCTCGGCGAGCGTACGCGGCACGCCTGCACGCTTCAGGTAGGCGGGGCTCGCGACCATCACGAGCGGCGCATCTTCGAGCAGCCGAACGATCATCGTCGAGTCCGGTTGTGCGCGTACGCGAATGGCGAGATCGTAGTTCTCGTCGTGCAGATCGACATTGCGGTTTCCCACGTGCACTTCGAGCTTGATCAACGGGTACTTCGCGCGGAAGGCCGGGAGCATCGGCAGCAGGCGGTGATGGCCGTAGGTGGTCGGCGCAGTGATGCGCAGCGTGCCGCCCGGCTGCGCCTGTTCGCCCGTGACGTTGCGCTCCGCCTCGACGAGCTGGTTCAGCGCCTGACTGCATTCCTCGTAGTAGGACTTGCCGCTTTCGGTGAGCCGGATGCTGCGCGTCGAGCGCACAAAAAGACGCACGCCGAGGCGCTTTTCGAGCCGCGCGATCGATCGGCTGACCGCGGCCGGCGTGACGCCACCAGCGAGAGCGGCGGACGTGAAGCTGCCTGCTTCCGCGGCAAGGCAGAACAACTCAATGCTTCCCAGCTGGAGATCGTCGAAATATCGTTTCATGACTCTTCGGAAAGACGCCAGGTCGCGTCGAGTTGGAGGGCACTCTTTACACCATGTATCAAGAGAAGTGTACCAACACCCGTTTATCGCTTCCATCAGTATCAATAGAATTCATTTCAAGCAGTCGCGTGCGCGTTTCAGAATCCATCCCGCTCGAACGGCGGAAACAACCGAACGGAGTCGAATCATGCCATTCGTCAGCATTCGTATCACCCGCGAAGGTGTGACCGCGGAGCAGAAGGCTCAGGTCATCAAGGAAGTCACCGATACGCTCGAGCGTGTGTTGCACAAACCGCCCGAGTGGACCCACATCGTGATCGAGGAAGTCGACACGGATAACTGGGGTTTCGGCGGCCGGACGACGACGGCCATTCGCAAGGAACAGGCAGGCTAGCGTGCCTGCCACGGCCCGGGAGCGATCTCCGGGCCGTGTCGCGTCCAGCCGGCCGAAACCGACCGATAACGGACCGATACCGCCACACGATCGCGCAGCAACCAGGAGTACGCAATGAGCGAATCCACAACGAAAACCTTTCTGATCACCGGTGCGAGCGCCGGTTTCGGTCGGGCCTTCGCCGAAGCCGCGTTGGCAGCGGGACACACGGTGGTCGGCACGGTGCGCCGCGAGGACGACCGGATCGAGTTCGAAGCGCTGCATCGGGAGCGCGCGAAAGCCGTGATCATCGACGTCACGCGTTTCGATGCGATCGAACCGATGGTGCGGCAGATCGAAACGGAAATCGGCCCAATCGACGTGCTCGTCAACAACGCGGGCTACGGTCACGAAGGCATCCTCGAAGAGTCGCCGATGACGGAGTTGATCCGGCAGTTCGAGGTCAACGTGTTCGGTGCGGTGGCGATGATCAAGGCCGTGCTGCCGACAATGCGTCAGCGACGCAGCGGTCACATCATCAACATCACCTCGATGGCAGGCTATATCAGCATGCCGGGTATCTCGTTCTACAGCGGCAGCAAGTTTGCGCTGGAGGGCATCAGCGAAGCGCTGAGCGCTGAAGTCGAAGGACTGGGCATCAAGGTCACCGCGATCGCACCGGGTTCGTTTCGCACCGAATGGGCCGGGCGCTCGATGGTGCGCTCGGGACGTTTCATCGCGGACTACGACGCGGTGTTCGATCCGGTGCGCGAACGTCGGCGGCAATATAGCGGCCATCAGAGCGGCGATCCGGTGCGCGCCGCCAAGGTGCTGCTCGAGATCGTCGAATCCGACGATCCTCCCGCGCATCTGTTGCTCGGCAGCGATGCGTTGCAGCGGGTCAAGGCACGACTGCGTTCGCTGGGAAACGAGATCAAGGCGTGGGAGCCGCTGTCGCGTTCCACCGATTTCACGTAATTCGTATCGATAGCCGCCACGTTCCAGTCGGCGAGGTAAAGGACATGTCAACTCAAGTCGATCAACCCGCATACGGCCTGGGCACGCCTGCCAGTCGACCGGGCTATGCGGAGCGCAATGCCACGCACTGGCGGCGCAATCTCGCTGTCTGTGTCTTCGGTTCCTTCACGACGCTGGTCAGTCTCAGCATGCTGCTGCCGTTCCTACCGCTGTATGTGCAGCAACTCGGCGTGACGTCGCCGTCCGCCGTGATCCAGTGGTCGGGCGTGGCGTTTGGCGCGACGTTCTTTGGCACTGCGATTACGGCGCCCGTCTGGGGGCATCTCGCCGATCGCTACGGGCGCAAACCGATGCTGATTCGCGCGGCCATCGGCATGGCAGTCGTGATGTCGCTGATCGGGGTCGCGCACAACGTCGTCGAACTGGTCGTACTGCGGCTCGCCGCGGGCCTGGTCGGCGGATACGCATCGGCGGCGATCGTGATGATCGGCACGCAGGCGCCGCGCGAGCGTGCCGGCTGGGCGCTCGGCATACTGTCGACCGGTGCGTTGACAGGCAACCTCGTTGGCCCGCTCGTGGGCGGTTTTCTACCGACGTGGGTCGGCATTCGCGGAACATTTTTTGTCGGCGGTGCGATGATTGCGGTGGCGGCTGCGGCGACGATCTTTCTGATTCGCGAAGACTTCGACCGCCAGTCCGATGCAAAGAGCAAGGCGCCGAAGACGAGCGCACCGATGAGCGCGGCCGATCGCAACCGCATCGGTGCGCTGCTGGTGACCGCGATGATGGTGCTGCTCGCCAACATGTCGATCGAACCGATCATCACGGTGTTCATCGGGCAGCTCGGCGTGGCAAACGATCACGTTGCGCGCACGGCCGGCATCGTGATGGCCGCTTCGGCGTTCGGCAGCCTGTTGACCGCCGCGCGGCTCGGGGCGCTGGCGGATCGGGTCGGTAGCTGGAAGGTGATCATCGGTTGTCTGCTCGCAACCGGACTCGTGATGGTGCCGCAGGCATTCGTGACACACTGGTGGCAACTCGCTGCGTTACGCGGGCTGATGGGCATGACGATCGCCGGGCTGCTTCCCGCGATCGCAAAGCTGATGCGGCAGACGGTGCCTGAACGGAGTACGGGCAAGGCACTCGGGTATCTGCAATCGGCCCAGTTCACCGGACAGGTGGTCGGTCCGTTGATCGGCGGACAGATCGGCGCGCATGTCGGCCTGCACCAGGTGTTCTTCGTAACCGGTTCATTATTGGTGCTGTGTGCTGCGTTGAATCAATGGGTTCAGTCGCGCAGCGCCCACTAAACGACAGATATTCAGGAGCTTTGTCATGGCATCTTCATCGTCGCAACCGCTACTCGAACTGCTCGATATCGAATGGCCGATCATCCAGGCACCGATGGCCGGGATCTCGACGCCCGCGATGGCGGCGGCCGTGTCCAACGCGGGGGACTCGGTTCGCTCGGCCTGGGTGCCGCGACTCCGGCGAGTGCCCGCGAAATGATTGCCGCGGTGCGCGAGCGTTCCAGCCGGTCGTTGCACGTCAATATGTTTTGCCATCAACCGGCGCAGGCCGACGCTGCACGCGAGACCGCGTGGCTCGAGCGGCTGCGCCCGGAATTCGAGCGGGTGAAGGCAGAACCACCAGCTGCGATTCGCGAGATCTACAAGAGCTTTCTTGTGGATGAAGAGATGTTCAAGGTTCTACTCGAGACACGGCCGAAGGTCGTGAGTTTTCATTTCGGCGTGCCGTCGCGCGAATGGATTCAGGCATTGCGCGAAGCCGGCATCGTGCTGCTTGGCTCTGCGACGAATCTGCGTGAGGCGCGTCTTGCGGTGGCGGCCGGCGTCGACGCCGTAGTGGCTCAGGGTTATGAAGCAGGGGGCCACCGCGGCATGTACGACCCGGATGGCGCCGACGAGCAGCTTGGGACGATGGCGCTCGTGCGGATACTTTCGCGCGAACTCGACGTGCCTGTGATCGCTGCCGGTGGAATCATGGACGGTGCGGGCATCGCGGCGGCGCTGCGGCTCGGCGCGAGCGCAGCGCAACTCGGTACGGCATTTGTGGGCACGGACGAGTCCGCAGCAGACGCGGGATACCGGGCCGCGCTGTTCAGTAGCGCAGCACAGCACACGGTGATGACGCGGGTCATCTCAGGTCGGCCGGCGCGCTGCCTTGCTAACCGCTTCACCGCATTTGGCGAAAACGTCGCGCCGAACGACGTGCCCGCTTATCCGATCGTCTACGACGCAGGGAAATCTCTGAATGCTGCCGGCAAGGCGGTAGGAGAGTTTGGCTACGGCGCTCAATGGGCCGGGCAAGGTGCGCCGCTGGCCCGTGCCATATCGGCCGGAAAACTGATGGCCGAATTGATCGCCGAACTGTCGGAACATTGATCGCGTCAAGGACGATCTGCGGGGAAGAGACCAGATCGACTGCAACCTCGAACATCTCGTGGGATACCCACCATGACGAACACACCACTGACACTCGGCGTCGATCACATCGGGCTGACGGTTCGCAATCTGCAGGCCACGCGCGATTTCTTTGTCGATTGCCTTGGCTGGAATCAGGTTGCGGAGCGACCCGAGTACCCGGCTGCTTTCGTGTCCGACGGGCACACCGTACTGACGCTGTGGGAAGTACAAAATCAGCAGGGGCGCGTCGAGTTCGATCGTAAAAGCAATGTCGGCCTGCATCATCTTGCGATGAAGGTTGGCAGCGAAGAAGCGCTCGAAGAAATTTTCAGGCGCGTATCGGAGTGGCCTGGGGTTGTCGTCGAGTTTGCTCCGGAGAATCTGCGGCAAGGACCGAAGCGCCATACGATGGTGTATGAGCCGGGTGGTATCCGGCTCGAGTTTGATTTCGATCCGCGGCAGTGACAGATACGCTTGCGCTATTTCTCGAGGTAGTGCGTAGGCGACGCGCCAAGCACGCGCCGGAATAGCGCAGTGAACGCACTCGGACTGCCGTAGCCGAGATCCAGTGCAACGCGCGTAACGGACTCTCCATTGCCGAGACGGTTGATCGCCGCAAGCAAGCAGGCCTGCTGGCGCCACTCCGTAAAACTCACCCCGGTTTGAGCGCGGAACAACCGCGTAAAGGTGCGTCGACTCAGACCCGCGTCGGCGGCCATCCTGTCGATATCGACTGCAAGCGACGGATGATCGATCAGGTGTCGGCACAGGCGCGCGAGACGGGGCTCTTCGGGTAACGGCGTATTGAGCGAGAGCGACGGCATGGCCGCAATTTCGTCCAGTAGCAGGGACATGATCTTGCCCGCCCGTGCATCCAGTTCATAGAGCGCCGGCAACTCCACTGCCTCCAGCAAGAGATTCTTCAGAAACGGCGACACGCCGAGCACCCGGCAGTCGTCGGGTAGTCCAGCGATCCGGGCGGCCTCAGGAATAAAAAACGCGTTTAGCATGGTCACCGGACCGCGCATATGCATCTGATGGTCGATGCCCGCGGGTATCCAGCATGCCCGTTGTGGCGGCACGACCAGGTTGCCACGTGAAGTAAACACGCTAATCGTCCCGGAAGCAGCGAATGCAAACTGCCCGCGGCGATGCGTATGAACTGAAAAAGTCGACGACGCGGGATAGTCATTCGCCGTCACGACGGCGGCGCGGGCGATGTCCTCGTAGGGACCGAGCAAAGTATTGCGCATGGCCCAAACTCTATATCAATTGACCCGATGTCGAAAGCGGGCTCACGCCGCAGATTCTACGATTGTCGCCGCGATGCAATGAGCGCAACGCCCATGCCGCCAGCCTGTCCGCTGGCGCATCCCGCTTACTTTCCATGCTTCGGAGTCGACATGTCCAACACATTTCACCGGGTAGGTACCGGCCCGCATCCCGTCATGGTGCTTCACGGATGGTTCGGTGACTGCCACGCTTTTGCGCCGATGGAGGACGCCCTCAGCGGCGACGAATTCTCTTACATCTTCGTGAACTACCGCGGCTACGGGAGCAGGCATGCCGTAACCGGCGCCTACACCATGGATGAAATCGCGGCCGATACGCTCGCGCTCGCATCCGAACTCGGCTTCGACACGTTCAGCCTGATCGGTCACTCGATGGGAGGCATGGCCATCGAGCGGGTAGCGATGCTGGCTCCGGAGCGCGTGCGCATGCTGGTTCCGGTCGCGCCGGTTCCGTCCTGTGGCGTGACGTTCGATGACACCGCGCAATCGTTGTTCGACGGTGCGGTTGAAAACATCGAGAACCGCAAGATCATCCTCGACCGTAGTACCGGGCAGCGCCTGCCACGAGCGTGGATAAACCGCAAAGCCGCGTATTCGATGGAGCATGCTTCGAGGGCCGCGTTTGCCGGCTATTTGAAGGCGTGGAGCAACACTGGTTTTAGCGACGAGGCTCAAGGCTTGCCGCATCGGGTCAAGGTGTTGATCGGCGAGCACGATCCGAAATTCAATGCGGAGTTGATGCGGTCCACGTACCTCGCGTGGTACCCGCGGGCGGAACTCGAGATACTCACGAATGCCGGCCATTACCCCATGGATGAAGTACCGCTCACGCTCGTGACGAGTATCGAGCGTTTCCTGCGGCAAGCGTGATTGCCTGGCGATCTGAACGCTCCGGACGCTGCGCAGTCAGCGTCCGGACGATAACGCGCTGTTCAATGCGCACCGGCCGCCGCATCGGCACCACCACCGCCTTTTGCCGGCCGCGTGATCCAGATCAACGGAATGATCACGATGAAGATGACCGCCGAGATATAGAACACATCGTCGAGCCCCAGCATCGCAGACTGATTGTTCACCGTGGAATCGAACAGTGCGTGCGCGGACTGCACATTCAGATGCAACAGTGATTGCGTCGAATCGATCCAGTGGTTAAACAGTGGATTGTTGGCGTCAGCCTGCTCGCTGAGCCGCGTGTGATGCAGCACGGTCCGGTTGTTCCACTCGTTGCTCGCGAGCGAGGTACCGACCGCGCCGCAAAACACCCGCGCGAAATTCGACAGCCCCGCGGCCGCGGGAATGCGGTGAGCCGGTTGGCCGGACAGAATGATGGCGGTCAGCGGCACGAAGAATAACGCCATCGGAATACCTTGCAGCAGCGTCGGCAGTACGAGATGCCATGTATCGATGTCGGTCAGGTAGTGCGAGCGCATGAAAAAGACGCCGGCAAACCCGGAGAACGCAAGCGTCGCAATGATGCGCGCGTCGAGGCGCCCCATGATACGACCCATCGCTGGCGCAAGGAGCACCGCGAAAACACCGAGCGGTGCGGTGACGAGTCCCGCATCGACGGAACGGTAATTCAGGTATTCCTGCATCCACTGCGGCAACAGCACGAGATTGCCGAAAAAGACCGCATACGCAATCGAGATCGCAATCGTTCCGCCCAGGAAGTTGCGCTGCCCGAAGAGCCGGAGATCGACGATCGGATTCTCTTCGGTCAGTTCCCACATCACGAAGAACGCAAAGCTGATCAGCGCAACGATGGCGAGCACGACGATGGTCGTCGAATTGAACCAGTCGAGATCCTTGCCCTTGTCGAGCATCACTTGCAACGACGCGACCCACGCGATCAGCAGACCGAGTCCGACCACATCGATCGGCAGCTTGCGGGTTTGCGTCTCGCGGCTGCGGTAGATCGACCATGTCACGCCGGCCGCAAAAATGCCGACGGGGATGTTGATATAGAAGATCCACGACCAGTTGTAGCTGTCGGTGATCCAGCCGCCGAGCAGCGGCCCCGCAATCGGACCGACGGTGGCGGTCATGGCCCACAGCGATAGCGCTGTCGCCGATTTATGTTTCGGATACGAGCCCAGCAAAATTGCCTGCGACAGCGGAATCAGCGGACCGGCCACCACGCCTTGCAATACACGCGCGCCGAGCAGGATCGGCAATGTCGGCGCCATGCCGCACAGCCACGACGCAAGCACGAATGCGAGGATTGCGCCGACGAACAGCTTAACCTGGCCGATGCGCTGCGTGAGCCAGCCGGTCAGCGGAATCGATACGGCGTTGGCAGCGGCGAACATGGTGATGACCCACGTGCCTTCATCGACGGATACGCCGAGATCGCCCGAAATATTCGGAATTGCAACGTTGGCAATCGACGAGTCGAGCACGGTCATGAACGTGGCCAGTGCAACGGCGATCGTGGCAAGCACGAGCTTGCCGCCTTGCAGTGGGGGAGGTGCGGCGGGTGCCTGAGCCTGGGCCATGGGAAGTCTCGTAGGGTGTCGATGTTGAGGTCGATGTCGAGGTTGCTTACATCACCTTCGAACCGGTCTTTGCCGCATGGGCGGCCACCTTTTGTGCGGCACCGTTCGTCGCGGCATTCCCCGCGTTTTCGGCGATGATGCGGGCGATCTCCGCGTCGGCCTCGTCGCCGTAGTTCTCGAACACGCTGGTCTGATACACGGTGTTCTTTGCGCTCGCGAGTTCGCTGCCCGAGTCGCCCTTGATGTTCACGTCGACCTGCATCGACAGGCCAATGCGCAGCGGGTGCTGCTCGAGTTCCTGCGGATCGATCGCGATACGCACCGGCAGGCGCTGCACGACCTTGATCCAGTTGCCGGTCGCGTTTTGTGCGGGCAACAGCGAGAACGCCGAGCCGGTGCCGGCTGAGAAGCCGACCACCTTGCCGTGAAACACCACCGATGATCCATACGCATCCGCGGTCAGCTCAACCGGCTGGCCGATGCGGATGTGCTTCAGTTGCACTTCCTTGAAGTTCGCATCGATCCACACGCCGTTCAGCGGCACGACGCCCATCAGTGGCGTGCCCGGCGACACGCGCTGGCCGACCTGCACCGAGCGTTGCGCGACGTAACCGGTGACCGGCGCGGGCAACGTGTTGCGCGCGTTCGCGAGGTACGCGTCGCGCACTTTCGCGGCCGCGGCCTGCACATCCGGATGGCCCGCGATCGTCGTATTCGCCGTCAACGCGCGGTTTGCGGCAAGTTGCTGCTGGGCGGCGTCGAGCGCGGCTTCTGCGCTCTTCACGGCATCGCGTGCGTGCGAGATGTCTTCCTGCGATACGGCGCCCGTACCGGCAACCGTCAACCGACGCCGCAGATCGTCCTGCGCACGCGACAGATCCGACTGGCGGACGGCGACCTGGGCGAGGTATTGATCGTCGTTGGCGAAGAGGCCGCGAACCTGGCGCACCGTTTGCCCCAGGTTCGCTTCCGATTGCTGGAGCGCGACGCGCGCATCGGCGGGATCGAGTACGACGATCGGATCGCCGGCCTTGACGGTCTGCGTGTTGTCCGCGTTCACCGCGATTACCGTGCCGGTCACCTGTGGCGTGATCTGTACGACGTTGCCATTCACGTAGGCGTCGTCGGTGTCTTCATGGAAGCGGGCGATGAGGAAGTAGTACAGACCGTACGCAATCGCGGCGATCAGGATCACGATGACGAGTAACACCGTCATGCGTTGGCGTTTGCCGTTGTTGGTGGCCGGTTGAGTGTCGGCGGCAACTTGTTGCGGGGTGTTCATGGTGGACTCCGTACGCTTTCAATCTGTGTCGTTCGTTGGGAAGAAAATTCGGCTTCAGTTCGCTGCGCGCTGGGGCGTATTTGTCGCCGCGACCGGGCCATCGCCCGGCACCACGAGACCGCTCTGCGTTGCATCGAAACCGCCGCCGAGCGCCTTGATGAGGCCGATCTGCATATCGCGGCGGGTCATCTTGAGTGTGGTCACCGTCTGTTCGGCGGCGAGGCGGTTTTGATCGGCGCTCAGTACCTGCAACTGTTCTGTCAGGCCCGCCTTGTAGCGGATCGTGGCGAGCTGGTACGCCTTGGTCGTGGCATCGAGTGCGCGCTGCGCGTCGCCCATCTGTTGATCGATCGAACGGATCGACGACACCTGGGTCGCCGCATCGGTCAACGCGTTGATCAAGGTCTGGTTGTAGTTCGCGACATCGAGATCGAAGTCGGCATAGCGACCCTTCAGTTGAGAGCGCAACTCGCCGGCGTCGAAGATCGGCAGATGCACGGCCGGGCCGAACTGCGCCTGGCGGCTCGCGGAAGTCAGGAAGCGACCCCAGCCGAATGCATCGAAACCGAAGCCGGCCGACAGATTGACGTCCGGGAAGAACTCCGCCTTCGCTTCCTTCACGTCGTGCATGGCCGCTTCGACCTGCCAGCGCGCCGCGACGATGTCGGGACGGCGCGATACGAGGTCGGCGGGCAGGTTGTCCGGCAGCGCGACTGTCGCACCGGCGCTCAGTACCGGCTCGGCAATCTGCAAGCCGCGATCGGGACCCTTGCCGAGCAGCGCGCCGAGTTGGTAGCGGGTAGTCGTGATCTGGCCGTCGAGGTCGCTCAGGTTCGAGCGCGTCGTCGCGATGTTGCCGACTGCGGTCTGCTTCTCGACATCGGTATCGAGACCGGCGCTGACGCGGCCGTTGGTGATCCGGCTGATGTCTTCGCGATTGCGGATTTCACGCTGGGCGATATCGCGCAACGCATACAGCTGCGCCAACTGGTTATAGGTACTGGCCACCGATGCGGCCAACGTCACGCGAGCCTGCTGCACATCGGCTTCGGCAGCCTTTGCCTGCGACACAGCCTGGCCAAGCCGCTGACGATTCTTGCCCCACAGGTCGAGATCCCACGACGCACTGGCGAGCGCATTGTTCTCGCTATACCAGGTGCCGCCGTAAGGAGGCGGGTAGAGCCCGTTGGTCGAAAATAGCTCGCGGTTCCACGAATAGCTCGCATCGACCTTCGGCGACAGCGCCGAACGCGTGCTTTCGATATACGACGAAGCCTTGGCAAGACGCGCCTGGGCTTGTGCGATCGACGGGCTGCCTTCGAGCGCTTCGGCGATCAGCTTCGGCAGTTGTGGATCGCCGAACTGGTTCGCCCAGTCGAGCGACGGCCATTGACCGCCCTCGGCGGGCAGGCTCTGCGTCGACTCGACCTGCGCCGGCGACACGATCTGTTTGTCGCTCTTGATGCCGATGTAATTCGCGCACCCTGTGAGGGCGAGAGTCGTCATTGCGGCAGCGAGAACCATCCGGCGCGACAGCCCGGACGCGGATAGCGAAAGACGTCGCATCGCCGGATCTTGCGTATGAAAATATTGCTTAATAGTGGACATAGCAATTAAATTCTTACGAATTTCTATCAAAATTGGTTGCCGTAACATGATTTATCTCGATCGATTGAGCGTGGTTGGCGAGCAGGCGGCGCAGCATGTTTTTTAGAAATCCGACTTCCTCGGGCGTGAAGCCGGACAGCATCCGGTCGAGCACGTCGTTGAAAATGGCGGGCATCCGCGCAGCTATGGCCTGGCCGTCCGGCGTCACCGCGAGCCGGACGACGCGCCGGTCCGTCGTGCTGCGTTCCCGGGTCAGCAGCTCGCGTTGCGCAAGGCGATCGATCAGGCGCGTGACCGCACTGGCGTCGGTACCGAACTCCCGTGCGAGCTCGACGGCGAGGACGCATCGGCCGCTGGCGACCATGTACAGCGTGCGTCCCTGAGTGGCCGTAATGTCGAGTTCGGCGAGGGTGCGCTGCGTGACGAGGTGGGTCAGTGCCGAGGTCACCCGGCCAACTAGGTAACCCACGTTTTCACCCAGCTCGTAGTCGCCGATCGCGGACGAGGGAGGAACGATTTCGGTCATTTTCGAAGTGCCTAATCAATAATTGCCTAGGCATTATAGTGATACAACCGAGAATTGCCGCAGAGATTTGTTGCCGAAGCTAGAACACACAGTTGCAATTCGAGGCACCGCGAACCCGTCTACGCGGCGCTGTCCTTAGCTTTTCTGTAGCGTCGCCATGAAATAAACCTATTTCCACCCTAAGATGAGGGCCATTAGGATGTAAGAGTTGCCGCATTGAGTGGGCGCGCCGTGCGGGCGCTCAATGCGGCCGCACGGCCACGCATGATCAACGGAGGAGACGTATGTCGACTGAAGCAAAATGCCCTTTCAAATTCACCGCTGGCGGCGGCACGACGAACCGCGAGTGGTGGCCCAATGAGTTGCCGCTGAAACTCCTGCGCACGAATTCATCGCTGTCCGACCCATTGGACAAGGGTTTCAACTACGCCGAGCAGTTCAAGAGCCTCGACCTTGCGGCAGTGAAGAAGGACCTGCTCGCAGTGATGACCGACTCGCAGACCTGGTGGCCGGCCGACTTCGGCCACTACGGACCGTTTTTTATCCGCATGGCGTGGCACAGCGCCGGCACCTATCGCACCGGCGATGGCCGTGGCGGTGCGGGCTCCGGCCAGCAGCGCTTCGCGCCGCTCAATAGCTGGCCCGACAATGTCAGCCTCGACAAGGCGCGCCGGTTGATCTGGCCGGTCAAGCAGAAATATGGCCAGAAAATCTCGTGGGCCGACCTGATTGTGCTGACGGGTAACGTCGCGCTCGAGTCGATGGGCTTCAAGACGTTTGGTTTTGCCGGCGGCCGCGAAGACGTGTGGGAACCGGATGAAGCCGTCTACTGGGGCGCCGAAACGACGTGGCTCGGTGGCGACAAGCGCTACACGGGCGTGCGCGATCTGGAGAATCCGCTCGGCGCCGTGCAGATGGGGCTGATCTACGTCAATCCGGAAGGCCCGAACGGCAATCCCGATCCGCTCGCAGCAGCCGTCGATATTCGCGAGACGTTTGCGCGCATGGCGATGAACGATGAAGAAACGGTCGCGCTGATCGCCGGCGGTCACACGTTCGGCAAAACGCACGGCGCCGGTCCTGCGTCGCACGTTGGGCCTGAGCCGGAAGGCGCACCCATCGAGCAGCAGGGTCTCGGCTGGAAGAGCAACTTCGGCACAGGCGCGGGCAAGGACGCGATCTCGAGCGGTCTGGAAGTGATCTGGACCAGCACGCCGACGAAGTGGGGCAACGAGTTCTTCCACAACCTGTTCGGCTACGAATGGGAACTGACGAAGAGCCCGGCGGGCGCGCATCAATGGACGCCGAAGGGCGGTGCAGGGGTCGATACCTTGCCAGACCCGTTCGACCCGGCGAAGCGTCGCACGCCGTCGATGCTGACCACCGATCTCTCGTTGCGATTCGATCCCGCCTACGAAAAAATCTCCCGGCGCTTTCACGAGCATCCGGAGCAGTTCGCCGATGCATTTGCTCGCGCATGGTTCAAGCTGACGCATCGCGACATGGGTCCGCTCGCGCGTTATCTCGGCCCGGAAGTTCCGGCTGAAGAACTGCTCTGGCAAGACCCGATTCCCGCGCTCGATCATGTGTTGATCGATGAGCAGGACATCGGCGCGCTGAAGGGCAAGATCCTGGCGTCTGGGTTGTCTGTGTCGGAACTGGTTTCGACCGCCTGGGCGGCGGCATCGACGTTCCGCGGTTCGGACAAGCGCGGCGGCGCTAACGGCGGCCGCATTCGCCTCGCGCCGCAGAAGGATTGGGAAATCAACCAGCCGGCTCAGCTGGCAAAGACGCTGGAGACGCTCGAAGGAATCCAGAAGGCGTTCAACGGTGCGCAGTCCGGCGGCAAGAAAGTTTCGCTTGCCGATGTGATCGTGCTGGCCGGCAGTGCAGGCGTCGAGCAGGCCGCGAAAAACGCCGGCCATGCGGTGACGGTTCCGTTTGCACCGGGGCGCATGGACGCGTCGCAGCAGCAAACCGATGTGGAAGCCTTCTCGGTGCTTGAACCGTTTGCAGACGGTTTCCGCAATTACGTGAAAGGTAAATCTTCGGTATCGGTTGAGTCGCTGCTGGTCGACAAGGCGCAACTGCTGACTTTGACTGCGCCGGAACTGACCGTGCTGGTCGGCGGGCTGCGCGTGTTGAATATCAACTACGGACAGACGCAACACGGTGTCTTTACGAAGCGCCCCGGGACGCTCACCAACGACTTCTTCACGAACCTGCTCGACATGAGCACGGAGTGGAAGCCGGTGTCGGATGCCAACGACGTGTTTGAAGGTCGCGATCGTGCAACAGGTGCGGTGAAGTGGACGGGCACGCGGGTCGATCTGATCTTCGGTTCGAACTCACAGCTGCGTGCGCTGGCCGAGGTTTATGGAAGCTCGGATGCGCAGGAGAAGTTCGTTCTTGACTTCGTCGCGGCCTGGGGCAAGGTGATGAATCTCGATCGCTTTGATCTCAGATAGTGGGCGCTGGCGATAGGCCTTAGCGGTCTTTCCTGCATCGAAGTAGAACGGCTGATCGCGAGATCGGCCGTTTTTGTCTGGCGGTCGTGTCCGGTCGGCGCGGCAATCGCGCTTGCCAACCACCGGACGGGCACTATCAGGCCGGCCGATAAACCTGCGCCACCGAACCGAGCGGAAAAGTTTTCGAGCTGATCAGCTTGAGCGGTCTCGGCACAGGCAAATCGGAGAAGATCGGCACGCCTTTGCCCAACGCAACTGGATGAACGAGCAGGGCGTATTCATCGACCAGGTTCTGCGCGATGAGGCTACGCGCGAAGGCCGCGCCTCCGAGAGCGATGATCGGCTTGCCATCCTCAGCCTTCAGCCGGTTGATCTCGTCGGCCAGGTCGCCGCTGGCCACGTAGGCCTGTGCCCAGCTTTCCGCACCGGGTTGAAATTGTCCGGTTTGCGCCTGGGCCTCTCCGGGTTCTATGGTCGTGTCAGCTGCCTTCAGGATCGCCGGTCCCTGTTTTGAAAAGACCGCCTTGGGGATCTGGTTCATCGGCGGCGCGAACACCATGGTGGAAGTGGGCCAAAAGGTAGCCATGCTCCGAAAGGAGTTACTGCCCATGATCAGGAGACTCGCGTTCCATAAGTTCTCCACCTTCCACGCCACCGCTTCCTCGTCACCGGTAAATACCCACTTGATGTCGCCATTGGCGCCGCTGACAAAGCAGTCGAGCGATACGGACATCGTCAGGATCAACTTTCTCATTGCTTTCTCCTTGCCCTGGTGGTGTGCCGGAGATGGCCCGGCTTTCACTATCACGACGAACGGCGGGACTCGAATTCGACATGTCGTCAAAAAATTGGCGCCCGTTGCGATCGGCGCACGAAATATCGCACAACGCTCACAAAATTCAACAATCGTCGGAATCCATCACCTCTATATTTCGAACGACTGTCGATTCATGCCTATAAAACAACCATTCACGAGCGGGGAGTCCTGACCCGGGAAGCGGGTTGCCAACAATGAGACCCCTATGCAAGTCACATCGAAGAAATATTCCCGCATATACGATGGAAAGCCGATGCAGGGTGCCGTTTCATCACGGAAGGCACTCTGGGTATTGATGATTTGCCTGCCCCTGTCGGCCTGTGGCGGCGACTCACCCGGCAACGCAGCGTCAGCAGCAAAATCGTCGAAGACGTCAGCGGCATACAGCAAGGAACTCGCTGTACCGCCGCGCCTGCAATGGGAGGGAAACTATGGCTATTGCGGTGAAGTCTCGATGATTTCGGCGGGGCTTTACTACGGGCAATATATCTCCCAGTACGACGCACGCGCGATCGCCAGCAAAAATACGCCGCAGTACAAGGAGAACAGCCAGTTGCTGCCAGGCGTAAACGATGCGTACGCTGCCGCGCAGATGCATCTCAAAGCGATCGAGTGGGATGCGGCGGCCGAGACCGACACCAACAGCTTTCTCGCGTGGGTCAAGCAGAATGTGCTGGCCAGCTACCCGGTGATCATTGCGATTTATACCAATCGTTATCTGTTTGCTGGTTCCAGTAATCCCAATGCGGGCGATCCGGAGTACGACCACGTCGTGCCGGTCACCGGTATTGCGTCGAAACATCCACTGACGCGTCCCGCCACCTACTTTGGCGATGACGTCATCACCTTCAACGACGACGGTCACTGGACCCCGAAGGGCAAACCGGGCTACGTTTTCAGTTACTCGTTCGGCGACTTCCAGAAAAACCGTGCACAAGCCAATGCGCCGACAGGCTCCGTGTATTCGCTGCCCAATAACGGCACGAACTACGGCATTGCGATCACCGGTGTTATCGATCGGGACAATGAAACGGTGCCTGTCCGCTTGACGGTTAACCGCAACTACGAGAAACCCGACATCAAGCCCGGCTCCGGTCTGCGCCCGGCATCCATGCCGTTGATCCTGAAGGTGGAAGTTTCTGGTCTCAAGCCTGACGTAGCGTACAAGCTGTATCGCTACAACCGGATGGACGCCGTTCCGGATGGCGCATTCAATGCGCACGCGTCGCAAGCCGATAAACAGTGGGACATCTACATCGCTGCGGGATCGACCTACGTCATCACCGAGCCGATTCAGTCCAGTGATGTCGCGGTCTATCGGGCGGTTGCTGCGGACGCGAAGTAGATCGGCGCGTACCATTGGACAAAGACGCCGAAGCGGTAGTGGCGTTCACGGTGTTGAACGTCGGCCGGGAATATCCGCGGAGGAACGACGATGGCGCGATTGATGTCTGTCAATGTTGGCCTGCCTCGCGATATTGAGTGGAAGGGCCGCACCGTTCACACCGGCGTCTGGAAAACTCCTGTGAAAGGGCAGTGCTGGGTTGGGAAAACTAATCTGGCAGGCGATGGTCAAGGCGATCTTCAGGGGCATGGAGGCCCTAATCGCGCGGTTCTGGTCTACCAGTGCGAGTCGTATCGGCATTGGAAGACGCAGCTTGGTCGCGCAGACCTTGCTTTCGGCCACTTTGGAGAAAACTTCACGGTGGACGGACTATCCGATGCGGAGGTTTGTATCGGGGATCGATATCAGATCGGGCAGGCGTTGTTCGAGGTCACGCAACCTAGAGTGACCTGCTATCGGGTCGGTATTCGCCTCAATGAACCGAGGATGCCCGCATTGATGACATCGACTGGACGGCCGGGCTTTTACTTGAGGGTGCTGACGGAAGGCGTAGTCGGTGCAGGAGACGAAATACTGAAAGTGGGTGAGGCACAACCACGTATGAGCGTGTTTGAAGTCAACAACCTGCTGTACTCGAGTGCCCATCCTCGCGATCAGCTTGAGCGTGCGCTTCAGATTGATGCGCTTTCGCCGGGTTGGAGGTGTTCGTTTGAACAAATGCTTCAGGCCGGGCCGAACGGAAGAGGGCAGGCCCATGCTGGTTTGAGTCCATCGGGAGCAATGTACCCGGCAGCACCGGGGTTCCGTTCGCTTGCGGCCGTGAGGGTAGAGCGGGTGAGCGAAGACGTGGTCGCACTGACATTGTCGGATCTGCACAACCAGCCGCTGGATGTTCCGAAGCCCGGGCAATTCATCGTTCTACGCCTGCTACTTCCACCGGACGGTCGTCCCTCTTTTCGTAGTTATTCGCTGTGCGGTAGCCCATCGGCGTCGCAGTATCGAATCGCGGTCAAAGTTAACTCCGGGAGTGTTGTCGGCTCTTACCTGAGGGACCGGTTGCGCGAAGGTGACACGATCGAGGTTAGCGTTCCACGCGGTGCGTTCACGCTCAACACAGCAGACCACCCGATTGTATTTTTGAGTGCCGGTATTGGCGTCACGCCAGTTCTCGCGATGCTGCATGACGTGGTAGCAGCGCGTGTCGAGAGTCCGGTCTTGTGGCTGCATTCGGCTCGCGATGGACAACACCATCCGTTTGCAGACGAGGCGCGAGAACTGGTTAAGGCGTTACCGCATGGTCGGAGCTGCATCGCCTATAGCCGGCCATTGGCTGCGGATCGGCTTGGCAAAGGTTACGACGTAGCGGGTCACTTTTCTCGCGATGTCCTCCAGAGCATTGGGCTTGAGCCGAACGCTCAGGTTTACATTTGCGGACCCGGCAGGTTCATGGATGACATGACGAGTGCCCTCAAAAATCTGGGCGTAACGTCCGACCGTATACATTCCGAGGCCTTTAGCGGCGGTGAGTCGTTAAAACCAGGTATCGTAGGAGATTCGAACCGGAAGCCTCATACGCCTTCGAACGACGCCGATACAGGTCACCTGGTGTCCTTTGCGCGAAGCGGGGTTTCGGCGCATTGGGATTCGCGTGTCTACGGTAGCTTGCTTGAACTGGCGGAGGCGTGTGACGTCCCGGTTCGCTGGGCATGTCGGAGTGGTGTGTGCCATAACTGCGAGACGGGATTGATCGAGGGAGAGGTTCATTACGAGGTGGAACCCATCGATTTACCGCCGAAGGGGAACGTGCTTGTTTGCTGTGCGCGGCCGGAAGGGAATGTGGTTCTCGACGCCTAGAACTGTCGTAAGGATGCCAGCCGGATTCACGATATGCGGCGTCGAGAAGAAGCGTACTGAAAACGTGAAGTGAGACTACATGGAACGGGATGGATTGATATCGGGAGCATCGTGGGAGCGTGTCGTTGGTAGCTACTTCGCCAGCGTGACTGCAGGGGCCCTAACGGTAGTTGCGGCAATCGAGCTGAGCAGGATCACGAGTTTCGAGAGCGCGACGAATTTTAGTCTGCAGCACAAGGCTGTCGACCTGCTAACCATGACGGGAATCGAGTTCGTCCTGATATGGGTAATCGGGCTCGCGACTATGGCAATTCCCTGTGCGCTTCTTTCGATGATTGCGCGGGCATTCGCGATTCGTTGCTGGGTCTTCTACGCGGTTGCGGGGATAGCCGTAGTGATGCTGGTGATATGGGTGAATACTGCATTTATCGACGTACCTAACCAGTACTCCAGTCCCGATGGCGATACGCCGATTACCGTACTTCAGGAGCTGCTGACGGCAGGTCGATATTTCGGGTTGGCTGGTGGGGTCGCTGGTCTTACGTTCTGGAGATTGGCCGGTCGTTACTACTGGTAACGGAGTCGCGGATCACAAGCTACGAGCGCCTTGAGAAGAAACAACGCGAAGGATCGCGTAAGCGGTTGTGCATCTTCCGCTACGCACTCCTCCGCGCTCGTTTCAACGGTGTGACGTTGTCTTTGGGAATCGCACTGGCTATTTTCTTGCCGCCGCCTTTGGGCGCAGATTGATCATTCGTAGGGACCAAAGGGCATCGAATTCAGCTATCAAGCTTTCTCGCGTTGCACTTCGCTCACCTCGCTCGATCAACTCATCGATCGTGGCTTCGCCATCCGCGAGTTCCAGTAACGCGTGTGCGTCCCGGGAAAGCGATTGTTCTTCGGCAGTCACCATATTGACGAGGGAAAGAACCGGAACGGCCGTGGAATTGCCGGCGTAAGACTGGGCCTTCTTAAGATATATGTGGTCGGGAATTGCAACAGTGAACTCGCCAAAGCGGCTTCGCCAGGTCGGTTTTCTCGCAATCAGATAGTTATCGACCACAAGGTAGTTCAGTTCGGTGGTAAAAAAACATGCGAATGCATCTTGAACGGAATCTATGATCGGTTCGGCGTTGTTGTTAAAAGAGGTATTCAACAGGACCGGAACACCCGTTTTCTCGCGGAACGCATTGATCAATTCCCAAAAACGCATATTGGTCGATTTGGAAACGGTTTGAACCCTTGCGGTCCCGTCAATATGGGTCACCGCACCAAGCCGAGGAGACGACCGCCTTGTTCGAAGCACGAATGTCATATATGGGAAATTTACCTGAGATTTTCCCACTTCGAAATATTCCGCCACGTATTCTTCAAGCACGGAAGGTGCGAACGGACGATATGCCTCGCGTTTCTTGACTATGGCATTGATAATCCGTTTATTCTCTTCCGGGCGAGGATCAGCCAGAATGCTTCGATTACCCAACGAACGTGGACCGAATTCCGAGCGCCCCTGGACCCATCCGATCACCGCGCCGTCTGCGATCAGGGACGCAACTTCTTTCGAGCGATCGGTAAGCTCGACAACATCGGCAAATGCACTCCAGAGCGAAACCTCATTCTCGATTTCTTCGTGAGGTCCAATATCCTTTCCTAGAAAAACATGCGGCAAAATCGTTTGTCTGCTTTCCATCCGAAAATTTCGATCGATTTCGAGGGCAGCTCCCAGCGCGCAACCCGCATCGTGCGCGGCCGGTTGTACGAAGATCTCGTCAAACATTCCCTCATATAACAACTTCCCATTCATGCTGCAGTTATGCGCCACGCCCCCCGCGAGAGCGAGATTTCGCATCCCGGTGTGCTGCTGGAAGTGGCGGGCTATATGAAGGCCGATAGTCTCGAGTACATCCTGCAACGCAGCGGCAATGTCTTTGTGCTCTTGCGTAAAGGCTTCACCTTTCTGCCGCGGCGCCGCGCCCGGACCTAGCGCCCCGAGAATTGCATGGGGGATTTCAAAGAAATTAAGGTCGTACTCACCATCCGGCTTCAGGGAATAAAATTGATCGAATATTGGTTTGAAGCGATCTGGATTTCCGTACGGCGCAAGACCCATCACCTTATATTCATCGAACATTCTATAACCAAGCAACTTTATGACATGATCGTAGAAGAGTCCAAGCGATTGGGATCGTGAATAGCTGTGAATCTTTTGCAGCTGACGTTCCTTGCTTAAATACACGGTCCCCGAATCATAATTTCCGAATCCATCCAATGTTATGATGAGGCCTGTGTCGAACGTCGACATCGCAAGCGCGCTGACAGCATGACACTGGTGATGATCCACAAAATTTATCTTATCAGCATCGATATCAACACCGAGATCCGCACTCAGATTGTCACGGAAAAACGCCCTTATTGATTTCATGGGCGGCAATTTTCCGTTGTGCAAATACATGTCTCTTATAATGAAATCGGTAAATGATTCATCGTTATAATATGCAAATGCATCGACATCGGAAGCGCGCACTCCGTGGATATCCAGACAGGCACGTATCGCCTGCGAAGAGCGTTTGTTGGAATGCTTGATGCGATCCAGTCGCTCCTGCTCAATGGCCGCGACTACCACTCCGTCTTCTACAAGAACAGCCGCCGAGTCGTGCCCCAGTTGAGTATCATGCGGATACGTCACATCATGGACGTTATTTATTCCACCACTAAACCCGATTGTGAGCATTTTATAATCCCGCACTCTGAAGTTTAAATAGCAATCAAGACGAACCGCCCCCGATTTGGCGGAGGCTCGAATGGAGCCATGAATAAATCGAACAAGTTTTCTGCTGAAATTCGCGAACGGGCCATACGCGTAGTGCAAGAGCTTTGCGGCGAGCGTCCCTAACAGGGCAAGACTGACCGGCCGAACCAGCTCCGGGTTTCAGATTTCACCTACGTTTCGACGTGGCGGGACGGGCGCTATGTCGCGTTCGCGATCGACATCTTCGTCCTGCGCATGGTCGGCTGGCGCGTGAGTTCATCGATGACCACAGACGTCGTCCCAGATGCACGCTTTACAACACCACAACGGAAGTACGTTGATCCAATACTCCGATAGGAGACCTCAATACATCAATACAACGAACGACTAGCCGCGGCCGGCATCAAGCCATCCGTCGGTAACAGCTGGGGCAATGCACTGGCCTGGGCGATCAATGGCCTGTACAAGGCCGAACTGATTTATCCGCACGCTCCACGGAAAATTCGAAATTCACGGAGCGGTTCAATGCTCAAGAATCCTACAGTTGCCCCTAGACAGCGTCAACGATCCAAATTGCAACTTTCGCCGACCTGTCGTGTGATTCGGGTACAAATATCAACTCGACGTTTGCGAGCGCGATCGTGGTGTTCCTGAACGTTTTCGGCCGGGCAGGGCGCCGGTGCAAGACTTGACGTTGTGATGGTGCTGGTCGAACCACGGGTGATCGCTGCCATCTATCTGGACCAGTTCGCCCAGGCACGCGCGCCGTGCCCGCGGCGGGTAGATCTTCGGTGGACGTTGCCGGCGTGGGATCCATAAGCCGGCATCCGTCATCAGATGCCGCACGGTTTCCTTCGACAACGTGATCCCACTGGGTAAACCCCGCCTATGTGAGCGGCAGGGCGGGCTAGTGCCAGATGAGGAATGCGTAAGCGCAGGTAGCGAGGGCGGCGGCCGTGATGATGATGAGGCCGGTTGCGGTCCATCCAGCTTCATAGGCTGTCTTGCCGGATAGCCAGGCCGCGATGATGGGCACACCATAGATGATGGGTTTGTACATGGTGTGGCGCTCTCCCTGTGTGTGTCGCTGGTTTATATGACGCGCGGCGCGATTCTAGCGGTCTGAGAAATTCGGATGCGGCGCGGTCGGAAGAATGGTCTACAAAAGCGAACTGACTCGGGGGTGATTTGTGCCTACAAATCGAGTTCACGGCTACACGCAGCACGCGCATACGCGTGTTGCAACCGTCGAGGTCCGCGCCCGCGATGACGAATGCGCGCGAGACAAGGCCCGCACCGAGTTGTATCGGCAGGGCCGTCAGCCGAATTTCCTCACCCTCGCGCCGGTTGAAGTCGATGCGCCGGTCAATTCCTTCCGTAGTTAATCGACATGTCTAGATGCCCGGCCGATCACGTGACGCCTGACCTGTTCGACGGTCGTACTGGTGATTCGCGGTCGTAACGTCGGCGATGGACAGGTGGAAAAACGGCTAGGCGGTTTGATCGGCACATGGGGGCTCAGCGCCTCTGTGCGATGCCGTAGACGAAGCGCGGTGAGATTGAGTATCAGGACGCCGGTGTGATTTTCAACGTTACACCGCTGGTGATGGAGGACGTTATTCGGTTGAACGTAGATGAAGAGATTTCGAGCTTTGTCAGCACGACATCGGGCGTCAGTGGGTCGCCGACAAAGAACACGCGCTCATTGCAGGCGGTGGCGAATCTGCGCGATGGTGAGGTCGTGGTGCTTGGCGGTCTGATACAGCATTCAGACACGGCGTCGAACAGCCGTGAGCGCTTTCTACCGGCGCTTTTAGTGGGTCATGCGACGTTGAAAGGACGCACTGAGGTCGTGCTGGTGCTGCAGGTCCAGAAGATCTGATTCCAGCTGTGCCAAAAGACGGTGTTTGTTCGGGTAGTGTGCTGGTTTCGTAAAAAACGGCAGGAAGATCAGTTATGAGATATCGCATAGTGACGGCGCTGGCTGCTCTTGTGGTGGGTGCATGCTCCTCGGGGCCGCAGTCGTTCAAAGTGGATGTGTACGACACGAAACCGGCTTCGCCGGATCAGGAGTCTCAGACGGTTGTCAGGCCGTTACACCCAATTGCAGCCGGTCGCCGTAGCTGTCAAATGGCTAGTCCGAAATATCCGAAAGCGTCTTTCGATGCTGGAGAACGGGGAGTGGTCAAGGCGAGAATCTTTCTTGATCCAGACGGCAAGTTTGAGAAAAGCGAGGTAGTCCAGAGTAGTGGATATCCTCGCCTTGATGAGGCTGCCATTGAGTCGTTGAAGTACACGTCGTGCGAACCCCTGATGATTGATGGTAAGCCCGTTCGCGCCTCGTATGTTCTCCCGATCTCCTTTGACATCAATGGGCGATAACGTGGCGTGCGGTTGCGGTGGAGAAGCTGACTGTTCTCGAAATACTGCGACTAGCGTTGGGAGTGTCCGGCACGTTGCCGGAGCGATGGGCGGCTGCAGCGGGCCTGCGGAGTGGTGGCGGTTATCGCGCGGCTCAGCGCGGCCCGCCGGACCGAGTAGCGGGTACGGACGCGAGCGGAGAAACGAAGACATTGCGGCTGGCGGGCAACCCCTCGCTGCAAAGCCGCTGTTATGGGCGCTGGTGCGCCGCAGTGGCTTGTGAGTGGGGCGCGCGGGCGCCGTGCTGCAAGCGAGTCCCTAAACTTGAATCAGGGACACTTAACGTAGAAACACCGCCGACAACGGCGCAGACCGGGACACGGTGAGCAGGTAGCGGTTAGGGAAGGGTGGTTGCAGGAAAAAGAAAGCCCACATCGCAGCAACGGTGTGGGCTTGGTACAGCAGCGCATTACAAGGGAATTTGCAATGCGCGTCGAAAGTATAGGGGATTTCTCGGCGTTCCGGCGCGAGTGGGTGATTCGTGGCCGTAACTTCGGTGATGGACAGGT
This sequence comes from Paraburkholderia megapolitana, assembly GCF_007556815.1. NCBI lineage: Bacteria > Pseudomonadati > Pseudomonadota > Betaproteobacteria > Burkholderiales > Burkholderiaceae > Paraburkholderia > Paraburkholderia megapolitana. Next base: position 2,229,133 of record NZ_CP041745.1, on the reverse strand, counting down.
GGAGATCACGGCCACGCGGTTTGACCGCTACATGGGCGCTCAACGTCTCAGTGCGATGCCGAAGGCGAAGCGCGGCGAGTCTGAGAACACCGAAGACAATTTGATGGACGCGGCCAAGCGTGCGAAACAACAGGTCCGGCTTCGCTGCAAGGCGATTGGCGCGGACCGGATGATTACGCTGACCTACCGCGAGAATATGGAGGACAAGACGCGGCTGAAACGTGATTTCGATACACTAAGGCGTCGACTGGGGGCACTTGGCGGGTTTCAGTATGTCGCGGTGGCCGAACGGCAGAAACGGGGCGCCTGGCACCTTCACGTGGCCGTCTGTGGCCGGCAGAACTATCGTGTGTTGCGCTCGATCTGGCAAAGCGTTGTTGGGTTCGACAACGGCAATATCCACGTGCGTAACCCGTTCAAGGAAAGGGGATTGAGGCACAAGCTCGCTGCCTACCTTGCCAAGTACATCGCGAAGGGCTTTTCAGAGCACGCGATGAACGAAAAGCGCTACTGGACGAGCCGGGGCGTCGTGGTGCCGGAACGCATGTCGATCGATCACATCCTGTCGGACGATCCCGTGCAGGCTCTCAAGATCGCTTTTGCGGCGGCGAAGCGGGTTGGCGCGACGCTTGACCGGTGTCAGACGTTCTGGCGGCAGGAGTTGGGGTGCTTTTGGCTCTCCACACGCGAGCTGTAAGCTGGACGTAACGAAACGGGCGGCTGTTGGGCCGCAGCGGGCGAGAGGGCGGAACTAAAGAAGGCAGAATCACGGTCGTAATTGGGTACGTGGTCGGTACCGATGCCGATGTCCGGTATTTGTCGCAGACAGTCCCACCTGCTGTGATAAATTCTGCCAAACTGGTAATCATTTAGGGCGGCGAGGTAATTATGGCGCGCGTTGCGCTGGAGCGTTGGCAGGCGGAATTTGTTCGAGTCACCTGTTTTTACGGGGTTGGTCGACCCATGCCGACAAAAGTATGGGAAGTTCTGACAACGATTGCACCGGAGACGAGGAACGAACTGCTGGCGGCTCAAGCAGTGACTGAACAAGGCCCGTTTAGGGATGGGCGGTTGATCTGTTCCACTACTCCGGGCCGAATGGACGTTGTATACCATGGCGTGGCGACGGGGGGCTTTCCGTCGCTTGGTTCGGTGCAAAGCGCTCAGTCTGCACTTGTTGACTTGATTTCTGAGCACGTCGAGTTCTTTACACATGCGTCACGTGTCGCTTTTGGGATGACCGCAACGATACCGGTTTCAGCGCGTGAGGACGGTTATCGTATATTGGGCGAGTTACTATCAGGTGTGACGGTGGATGTCGAATCGAGGGATTTGTTTTATCAGATCAATCGTCCTCGCGAATCTCGTTTGATGCCAGGAACGGAAATTAACCGACTTTCAAAATGGTCGGCAGCTCAGATTACACAGTTTTCGACTTCCACTGGAGCATCTTCGGCGCTTCCTATTTTCGGTGTGAGATGTGAGGTGGATCTCAGCACTGCGCCGGAGGTGCTTCTCCAGTTGAATACTCAAGATTTGCGGGGATTGCTGGACGAGTTTACGGCGTTGAGTCGCGAGATGTTCGAGGAAGGGGATATAAAATGAGCGAGGTTGCTTATAGCGCTGCGACAGATCAATGTTTTGGTGCGGATGGCTCACTCTTTGACCTTGGTGAGTTTGAACGTCAATTTGTTGTTACGCCAGCGGTGGAAGGGTTAACACGCCTCGGGATCGAATATTTACCTGCCACAGCATTTTATCAAACGGGTGAAGCCGGACAATGGTTTGAGCGATTGCGCGTCGATGCGGGATCGTTGGCAGGTTGGTGTCGGCATGCCGAGAGTGAAACGACTATAACGTACGTGAATTTTCCGATGGGCCGTGTTTCGCGCACGGGTGCGACGGTCGTAGGGTACGTGGATTTATCGATGGACCAGATCTCTCTTACGATGGGTTGCTCAAGAGATTTGCGTTTGTATTGGTCGGGTGTGCAGGAAGATTACCGTGAATCGCAAGCTGACACTTCATATGTATCAGAGACGGACCAGTTTCTGTCAGCGCTGTACCGTCTATCTGTAGTTGACGATGGACAACCGGCGCTGGAATTCGGCTTTGATTTTATCGAGCGCGCGTTTAGAGCGAACAATCTAGCTAGGATTGATCGGGTGTTAGCTCACGCGCAACCTAGTCAGATCACCGTTTGGGCTAGTGTGGGCATGCTGCGCGCCACCTTTCGGGCCAAAGACAAACTCGGTGCTTGGCAACGGTTTTTCGAAGGTACTCGAACGGTGCTGAGGGAAAAGAATCTCAACGATAAGAAGATGCTGCGCGGACTTTAATGAGATGCTAGATGTTCATGTTACGGGTCCGCTAGCGGAGGAGATGGGGCGTATCGGGGTCGCGATCGGTGGCGCGTTGGATCAGCGCCATGTCGGTCTGCTGTTTCGAGCTGGTAGTCGCGACATCCAATTTCTTCATCTCGCCTGGCATCATCACTTGAAGTGTGGCCGCCCCGACCCGGGATACGGTTGGGTTGCTTGTCCGTCGTTTGACGACGAAGAGGCAAACATGTTCGCTACATGGGCGCTAGCAGTCTATAACGCAAATGTAGGCTCGATGCCTTATGGGCTAAACTATGCGCTTGGATCGCAATTTGACGATGCTGGCAAATTCATCGCATCGACGGACGGTGAGGGCCTTACGTGTGCGACCTTCTTAATGGCACTATTTAGAAGCTTCGGTTACGACGCGGTCGAGGAACAATCTTGGGTTAATCGCGAGAGTGACCGTGCCTTCCACGAAAAAATAGTCACTGCCTTACGGAGTGCGCCATCGGCTGATCCTCAGCACGTTGCAGCGCAGGAGAGACACATTGGTACCGCACCGCGTTTTAGACCTGAAGAGGTCGCAGTTGCTTTGAACGCATACGTTGATGATCCGATTTGCTTTGCAGATGCGGAGCCACTTGGAAAGACGGTGATTAACATTTTGTGGGTACGAGGGAAAATCAAGTAACCATAGAGCGATGAACGGTGCTTTGCGTTTGTTGAAGCTACAGGCGGTTACAGTATTAGCGTCCCCAAAGTCCTCGAAAATCTGGCGTGAGTCTATGCGTCAAGATGATGCAGCGGTCGTGGCTGGCAGTCGCGATATCAGGTGGCGGCTCGTCGGTGATAGCTGCGAAAGATAGTAGATCCGCCTCTCCGTCGTCCGACCAGTGCGACCGCAGGCAGGCAACTATCATCAGCTCGCTGGTCTTTTCTGTACTAAATCTCGTTATTAAAATACAGAGATATTTCATAAAATGCCTCGACAAGAGTCGCTCGGACATGGATTTAACGTATAAGGGTAAAATCCAGTGGGCTCAGGCGTCGTTACCACGTATTATTAAAGCGGCATTCTTGTCCAAAGAGCAAAAAAATGACAGACCAAGGCACACCGGGCGATAGTGGTATACCACATGAAGGAACCGGGCGTAGAGTTGCACGGGGTGCGCTCCAGATCGCTGGTGGCGCCGTTCCGGTTGTTGGAGGGGTTCTCTCTGCCATTGCTGGAGCTTGGTCCGAAAACGAACAAGCAAAGGTCAATCGTTTCTTCGAGCAATGGGTCAAGATGCTTGAAGAGGAAATCCGAGAAAAGGAAGCAACGGTAATTGAGATAATGGGGCGCCTTGATCTGCAAGACGAGAAAATCACCACTCGGGTTGAGAGTCGAGAATATCAATCTTTACTTAAGAAGACTTTTCGGGAGTGGTCAGGTGCGGAGAGTGAAGACAAACGCGTTCTGATTCGGAACGTACTAAGCAATGCCGCTGCATCCGCCATTTCTAGTGATGATGTCGTTCGAATGTTCATTGATTGGATAGGACAATACTCAGAGCTTCATTTTAAAGTTATCGGTGCGATCTACGAATCGAACGGAATTAGCCGTGGCGCCATTTGGAGAAAAATCGGGAAAGGCAGGGTTCGCGAGGATTCTGCAGATGCTGATTTGTATAAACTGTTATTTCGTGATCTGAGTATGGGTGGTGTCGTGCGTCAGCATAGAGACACTGATTATCAAGGAAACTTCATTGCGAAACCAACAAGCAAGAAATCTTCCGGAAATAATTCTAACGTGCTTAAATCTGCATTTGATGAAGAAGAATTGTACGAATTAACGGAACTTGGGCGGCAATTCGTTCACTACGCAATGACTGAGCTTACGTCGCGCATTGAATATAAATATAATCCAGATATTCAAGAAAGGGCTGGAGAGGGCTAGCAGAGGTTGCGCGCAATATAAATATTTGATCTTGTATGATTTCATCGTTTTATCAAGGGGATTTGAAATGACGAATTTCTCAAAAGGCGACGTGGTACAAGTCAAAAGCGGTGGTCCGGCAATGACTGTTTCAGATACCGGTGACTATTCGGTTACGGGAATGGGACCGAAAGACGGCGTGCAATGTATCTGGTTCGATGGACCAAAGAAGGTCCGAGACGTATTTGATGCTGCGACTCTCGAAAAGATTGACGAGTGAAATCGCGCAGACTTGTCGTGGACACAACCGGTCTCGCGTTGTGAGAAAGAGCCAGTCGTCGACGCTGGTGATGAGCGCGTTACTAGCGAACGAGTGTGGTTATAGGTAAGACGGCCCCGCAATGCGGGGTTTTTTCGTTGGTCTCAGGCGGAATTCAAAGGGCGAAACCGGGTAACGAAAGCTGGTGCCGCGTTCGTGGTTCGTAAACGGTTTCGTTCGCGGCGGGTGTCCTCTGTTTCAGCGGGATGGTTGGCGGCCGCTGTGCCTCGCGCTTACGCTCGTATTCGCGCTCGAGGGCCGTGTATCCCATCTGGTCGCGCATGAGCTGGTGCTCGAGTATCTGCAAGCGTAGCGTGGCGACGGCCCAGGGCGGAATAACGGCATGCCCGTGTGTCCAGCGGCTGATAGTGCGCGGATGCCGGTTCAACATCCGGCACAGGTGATCTATGGGTATGCCACGCGCGTAGTAGAGAAATTCGTTGAGCGACGCGGCGTTGTATCGCGTTAGGAATCGGTGTTTTCTGGCTGGCATGCGGGTCTCTCAGGTCTGCATTCGGAAGGTAAAAAAAAAGACCGGATGGTGGGTCCGGTCCTGTCTTTACGGCTGGATTCAGCGAGCGCTTAACCTGTATTAACAATTCGCCTAACTTTCGCTTCTTGGCATCTATGGTGTGATGTTGCGTTGGTTTGGTTTTTCAGGTTTTGTTATATTTCAACGGGTAAGGCGGCCGACTTATCCACAGGATATTCACATTTTCAGGCATTTCCTGTTGCGTGACCGCACCACGGGCGTTTGTTGCGTCGATGTCTATCCGGAGACGCAACGGGATAGATCGTGGCAGCGGGTTATTGCCAGCCTCAGTGTTGCGTTCCTGCCAGCACCTAGTACATCTTTGACTTCACACCCAATTCCCACAGCATGTCGATGTTCCTGAGATACGTCGCGACGTTCTCAGCCGAACTGTGGATGATCGAATGTTCGTGTCCGTCAGCGCTGTCGATTTTCGCAGACCACGGGTCTTCCAGACACTGGCAGATGCCGTCGATATCGTCGCGATATTGCCTCAAGGTTTCCGGGTCCCAAGTGCGCACAACGTCAGATGCCAGGAGCACCGAGAGCGTGCCTTTCCGTTCGCCGATATACCGCACCGGTGTGAGCAGTCCACTGATGTAGAGCACCATAATCGCGTCAATCACGCGATCGTCGTGATCCTCGTCCCAGATGATGGCGAAGTCGAGGAACGCGCAACGTGCAAGCGTGTTCATGGACTCGTCGTGCCAGACTGGCGCCCGCAGGACAGAGTAGTGAGTTCCCTTGCCGAGATTGCCCACGGGGCGCGTTTCATCGTGCAGGGTCTGGAAGAAGGGGCAATAGGACATGTGATACTCCTTTCGGGAGAGAGGCGGTTTCCACCGCGGAGCCGCAGCCATTTCGTGGCTGAGGGGATCACGCAAACATTGTCACACCTACCAGACAGTCATAGAGATTTTGTTTTTCCCCGACGCTTCGGGTTTTCCGCCGGCATTGGCGACACAGTCGATTCGGGTATTGCGCCAAGCTCGGCAAGTTTGTCCCGTGCATCGCGATACTGTTCATAGAACCTCGCCCACTTGCTAAAGCCACCGAGTTCGCCAACGGCACGTAGCATTGCAAGGTGGGAAGCGGTCAGCAATTGCACGGTGGCTTCGAGTTCTGCAATCCTGATGTCCTTGTCGGCGAGTGAAGCCGCGGTATCGGCGCCGGACCGTTTCGCAACGCGGCCGCGCCAACGTCGGTACTCGCTCTGTCGCCGCTGATATTCAGCGAGCAGCTTGCTTCGGGACTCACTACGTGTGATCGACGACGCTGCGTTGATGGATGGGTGCAGTCGCGCGACCGCGCGAGCCGTGATGTCTTCGTCATTGGCCAGCAGCGTTTCAAGAATTTCACGCATCTGGTCGTCGTCACTGGATGGCGTAATCTCTTTAGGTTCAGTCATCAAGTACTCCGCGTTGCCGGGGCCGTGACAGATCAACGCCGTCAGGGAAGGGGTGTTCACCTGCAGGTGTTGCAAGAAGCTTCTGTATACCGGCCAGCCGCTTCTCTGCGTGGTCGAGCTGGTTTTTCCAGCCGATGCTGGTCGATGGTCTGGCGTTGATCGACTCGAGGGCGAGCTTGAACTTGCCCTCGAGCCGGACCAGGTTCTGCCGGTGCTCAGGAAGGTCGGTCGCCGAGAGGTGACGGCAGTCGGCGAAGCACTCGAGATGTTTGGGACACGGATCGACCGTAAATGAATTCAGGCAATGCCCATACGGTGTGGCATGGAAACCGTCCGCTTCGGCACGCAGGTACTCGTACGCGGCAACGTCGCCATCCGTTTCCTGGATGCGTCGAAACGCATCGACGATCGGACCGTTAGCCTTGCCGCCCTTGATGAGCCGGGCAACCGTACTGGTCTTTGCGCCGAGCATGATCTCGATGTCCTGCGGGATCTCGATCTGCTCCAGATCTTCTGCGAGGCTGCGATGGTCGTACTCGTAGCTTTGTGCGACGCTGCGCCGGTTGAAGCGCTTCGAGATGATTGTGTCGGCGACGCCCAGCCGGAACAACTCGGTGTTTTGCAGATGACGCAGCATGTGTGACTCGATCTTCAAAGCCCGGTCTTCGTCCGTTTGCCCGTATTTTTCAAACAGCGGTGGCAGGTACTTCGCGTCGCCGAGCGCCTGTCCGATGAGTGTAGGATCAGGGCGGTTGATCGACATATAGCGCGTCACATCGCACAGGCCGTCGTTGCGCTCCTCGGCAAGTGAGCGCTTCGGATGCACAAACAGAAACTCCCACGGCTGAACGGACCCAACTGCCAGTGGCAGGGGATCGAGATCGGATACCTTCGTCGGCGTTTTGAGCCGGATATGTTCCTCGAGCTCGCCGACGTGCAGATGCGCCGCATGCCACTCCATCCGATCAAGGAGTTTGACCTGCGAGCCGTCACCATGTCGGAAGCGCAGACCTGTTTTGCCCTCCAGCATTGATGTTTTCAGTCGATTCCCGAACATGTAGACGGCCATGTCCAGCCCCAGGTCACCGCTGCGCCGCCGCACATGCTGGTATTCGTGGAGTTCAGCAAGAACCGCCGGATCGAAGCCATCCCGATAGCGTTCAATGAAGGGCCTCCGTTCAATTTTCAGCCAGAACGGATTGCCCATGAGACGTGTGTAGATTTCGGTGACGGGCACGACACTATCGACGGGATACCAGGGCAGCAGCCGACCCGTTTCGCATTGCAGCTTCAATGTCGCGCGCAGTGGTTCCGTGATCCGGGCCACGTGGTCGAGTGTTTCGGTCAACAACGTCCGGAACATCTCGGGCACGGGCTGGGTCGCCTCACGCAACACGCGACTGTCGGTCTCATCCTCCTGCTGCTTTTCAGCGAAGTGACGCACCATCAGGGATGTCGAGATGCCGCCGGACTCGCCGGCTGGCCGTCCCTTCGAATCCAGGTACGTGCGCTCCCGTTTCCAGTCAACCGGCAGCAACGCGACCTCACCCGCCCGCATACCGGTCACGATCAAGACGCGCATCGCGGCGAACCGCAAATCGTCCATGAATGTTCTCGGCTGCTCGGTCATTACGATGCGCGTCAGTTCCCAGAACGCCCGGCGCTCCGGCAAGCGCTCGTCACGTTTGCGAGCTTCGAGGTCATCGCGGAGCTTCTCCGCGGACCACGTATGCTTTGCCTTGATCGCGCTTTTGCCCTTCATTCTAGGAACAGCAAGCGCGGCGTATAGCGGGCCCGCGTCACAGATGTGCTGGGCGTCAAACACGATCTTTACGATGCCGACCACCATATCGCCCAGCTTCCCCGTAGCCTGGATAGCTTTACCAACACGCACGGCAACGTGCAGGTCATCGACAGTCAGCTCCCATGGTTCCTTGTCCACGCACGTCGCAATGACCCGCAGGGGACGGGCTATGCATTGCGCTATATGTCCAGTCGTGTTGCGCCTGAACAGCAACTGTTCGGCGACTGCCGCCTTGACCAGATCCTGCCACGCGGTCGACAGCGGCCGTCTGGCTAGCGATGCCAGTCCGCGCTCAACACGCTCCGCGTTGACGATCGCCAGCGCCTTCACCTCCGTGCCAAGATCTCGCATGTAGTGCGCCGGTGGTGGTACATCGCCGGCGGCGACCGTCAGGTTCCAGCCGACACCGTCGAGAGCAGCACCGGTCTCATCGAGTGGTATTTCCCAGCCCAGATCTTTTTCACGAGCGAGAGCCTTGCCGAGCTCGATGAACGCCGAGTAGTGTGGGTTCATCAGTCATCGCCCTCCAGTTCGCCGATGACCGTCTGAATTTCGGCAATCGTGCGCTGCAACTGGAGATAGGTCGGGGAACGGGTGTCGCCACGAGAACTCTGTTCGAAGAACGCGACCACCTCACGCATCGAGGCCAGCACGCTCTCGTGCATCGCCTTGTCATGTAAGGGCATGAACTTCCTGCATCCGTAGCACGACGTCACTGGGTTATAGGGGCACGCAGGTTGTCCCGACGTGCAACCGCCGATGCCCGCGATCGGAATGCCGTGAGGCACACCAGCAATCTGCTGTTCACCTTTGAGTAAGGTGAGCTCTTCCGGGGAGATGAATCGGTCGTGCGCGATCTTTGCCACGCGTCGATATATGTCCGACGCGCCGAGCGCCCGGTTCACCCTTTCCGCGTGGGTAGCCGATGTCTCGTAATACACCAAGCCCGTTTGTATGTGCGAATGACCCAGAAACTCGGCCAGCTCTTCGTGGCTTGCGCCGGCGTCGACGAGTCTCTGCGCCGCAGTGTGGCGCAGGTCGGTCGCCGTACCGAGGTCTTCGGAGTCGATAAGTTTTCTGACGAGTGCGGCAATCCGCGATCCCGCCTCATAGTTCGATTCGACAGCAAAGAAGCGCCCGGCGCCCGTGAGACCCGCAGCCCTTCGTTGGGCATTGAGCGCAACGAGGATCGGAGCCCATTCACGCTTGACCCGACGCGTGAGCGGCTTTCGTTTCGTGTCGCTTTTCTGCTTGGCCATATGGAAGGTTAGATGAACCGTCGGCGGTTCATCAGGTACGTCCACCCAGATACGTACATTTCTCATGGTCAGCATCGCGATCTGGATTGGGCGCATGGCGAACTGGTAAGCGCACAGCAACATGCCCGCGTCGCAGAGATCCTCGTGCTCTGGATGTGCATTCATGGGCAACGTGAGAGCTGAAACGGTTTCGTCCAGATGCCTCACGATCATAGCTTCCTCGTCGACCGACAGAAAGACATCCCCGGAACGAACCCCGGCGTGCGAATCCATCACGGGGCCGGGCAGGGAAGAGCGTATAAATTCTTCATACGTCGTGGACCAGCCACAAAGCCGATGGACGCGCAGCAACCGCAGCAGTGTTTTGCCGAACCGGTACCCGTCTTGAGGCAAGTGGCGGGCACGCATGACGGTCCATTCATGACCGATCTTGTGTGGGCCGGCGTCGATCAGCTTTTCGACTTCGGAAGCCGAGAAGTGCATCGCTCCGCCGGCTGCCTTGAAGGCGGACACGACATGAAGTCCTCTGCCCAGCAGAAACAGGAAGAGATGCTTCACCAGCATGCCGTATGCACCTGGATAGCGATCGAAGTCCAGCCTATGCAGTCGCCCGTAGATCCACAGTTCGAATACCTTCGCTTCCGTGGGCGCGGCGATCGAACGGGTGGTGTCATCAAATTCGTCGTAGTAACGGATGACGGGAGGAAGGGCTGGAAGTCGTGAGACTATGTCGGCAATCAACTCTCCAGCATCGCGAGCGACACCCGTAACGCCGATACTACGAGACAGTTGCATGGTCAGAGTCCTTACGGAATTGCGCGCAGCAACGCTACGCGCTCATCAAAGCTGTCATTCCACACGTCCGCTAACCGATCCTCGAACACGGCCCGTGCGTAGCGCGAGGGCATCACCGATTTCTTCGACCACCCGAAGAACGTTCTCATCTTCTGCAACGCCTCGTCCATCGGGTCACCGTTATCCAGCAATTGATGTAAGCGAACGACCGCACAGGTGTGGCGTAAGTCATGCGGCATAACGGAGTCCTTGTCACTGCGATCGCTCAATTCCTGGCGTACCGGGTCTGGCAATGCCTTCGAAACTTCGCGAAACGCTTTCGTCAGTGACTCAGTCGCGAGCGGGTTGCCGACAGATGAATTGAGCAGGAAGGGGTGGCTAGGGCGACCGCGGTAGTTTTCAACGTAGGTCTGAACCAGTTGCGCCGTTAGCGGGCTGACAGGAATCTGTCGGAGAGAATGGACTGTTTTAATGCTTGGCTTCGAATACCGTGAGTCGATTGACTCGTCGGCTTCTGCGTCATCGTATTCATTTTCTTGGACGTTGAGCCAATAGCGCAGCGTTTGTCGTTTCCTGTCGAAACCGGATTTCACACAGTCTGCCGTAAGCAGCAGCAACTCGCCGCGCCGCAGACCTTGATGCAGCATCAGCACGAAGGCAATGTAAACACGCCAGCGGGTCCTCGCATGCTTGAACGGATTCCGACCGGACTCCGGGTCCAGCAGATCGTAAAGCGCCTCCACGACGGAGGCTGGCAACGAGCGGACAGTTTCAGCCTGACTGCTTTTTCGCACGTGCAATTGGCTGTACAAGGTCGAAAGCCTATGTAGCCGCGCCTCTATGCCTCGCAGACGATCGTCCGGAATCCGGCTCCTGGAAAGCCAGGTCAGCACATCAGTTACAAAGCCGAGGCCAGCGTGCCAGCGCAACTCGTCGGCTCGGGTTGCTCGCGACCGGTTCCGGATCGAGACAAACCACGATTCAAGAACGTCGGCCAGCGCGCCGTCATCGACATCAGCAAGAGCATCGTCGAGACCGTTTGGCCCCAGAATCCGGTCCGCATGCTGGTACAGATCTTCAATGTACCGAAGCTTGCCGGTTTGGGTCGATTCGGCCAGGTGGCCCATCGACATGATCAGCCAGACGCTGGCCCAATATCGCGGTATCGGAGGTTTGCCGACAAGCGTGACGCTTCTCAGTTGCCCTGGAACCAGCGAATCCGATAACTGAAGGAAAGTCATTGATCGACGCAACATAGAAAAGGTGCCAAATCATACATGGCCGTTGCGTTCGATCCTGGGCAAAAAGGCAAAACCCGCAACACTCCTTTAGGTACCACTGATGTTGCTAATTTATATTATGTCAAATTTGTTGTCCAAGCTGCGCCGTCTGCGGCGAGCAGCCAAGGCAACCTTTTCCGCAACACTGCTTCGACCGGCAGCAAGCTAGAAAATCCAGAATCTCCCGCTTCGAGACGCCTGCAACCTGCAGGCGTTTTTTTTGGACCTCGATCTTACGATAAACCTGCCGACGCCGCGCATCGTGCATACCGCGACGCGTGTTCCGGATATGCCAGTACAGGTTTCGAATTTCTCCCACCACGACAGCCAACTCGGCAGCAGACACCGCTTCACGCGGCCAAAGCTCAAGCTGAGTCACGCAACCTCCCGGACAGACTTAAATCCGGGAAAACGTCCCCCAAACAGCAAAACTGAAGGCTTTTTGACAGTCTTATTCAATGTTATGCCCAATGCATCATCTAAATAATTGTCGTTGCAGAACTCTCATGGCATGCTCGAACCCGCTCTAATCGATCTCAAAGGCTTGCCTGTCATGCCAACACATACCGCTCACAAACACCACAAAGCGCACTCGACGCCGCCCCAGGTGCAGGCGTTCCTAGACACCCATCTTGCCAGCGCGCAGGACATCCAGAGGCGCTACGGCATCCCGGCCGGGATCGTCCTGGCACAATCGGCACTCGAGACCCGCTGGGGAACACGCGTTGTAGCCAATGCGTATTTCGGCATGAAAGGCCGAGCCCCAAACGGCGCTTCCGCTACGTTTGCTACACACGAAAACATCAACGGAACAGCTACCCTCACCCAAGGCACGTTCCGCGCTTACTCCAGCTATGACGACGCCGCGCAGGACTGGGCCGACCAGGTTCGAGACAACCCTCGATTTCGAGAATGCTACCAACGGCAGCGGACTATCACGTGTGCCATGATTCTCGCCCAGAACGGATACGCAACAGATCCACATTACGCAGCAAAACTGCTTACCATCATCCACTCACACCACCTCGACCAGTACGACACGACGGCCCCGTAATGAAACGACGCGCCACTATCTTCGCACTCGCCCTCATTGCCTGCACCGCTGCACAGGCGAAACGACTTGCAGTACCGGATGAAAACGCCGCGACGCTCAAAGCGTCAGCGCTCATTGAAAAATACGAGTTAACGTCAGACAAGATCGAGTGTCTGGACTTCCAGATCACAGATGAAGGCAAGGACTTTCTTATACAGGTCCGGGAGAATCACACACCCGCTTGCGGTGGCGATCCCAATTTCGCACCGACACTGTTTTTCATGAAAATCCGTAAGAGCGATGGCCGGGCGCTCACAGACGACTACGACGCTGAGACTTTCCAACCACTGCGCAAACCAAAACACTGACTGTCAACAATATGAAGCGATGCTCGAACAAATAAAAACAATACTAACGCAGCAGCGGCTAATCCAATGGGTACTCATTGTAGTGACCGTCTGGGTGTTACTTACTCTGCTCGAATACCTAGGTCACTTTCTCAAAAGCACGATGCGGAGAAGGCTCGTATCGTTCAAATGGCGAACACTGACCCGCAAAGGCTTTCTGATCGCACCCGATCCGCGACAGAAACAACGGCTACTCAGACGACTCAATAGATACTCAAAGCACCCTGCTGTGTTGGTCGCAGTCGGATTCGTCCTGACAGGCATCATCGGAAATGGGCTCGTAGCTCTGCAGGAACACCTCCAGCGTGAACGCGAATCTCTTGTGAAAAGCATGAGTGAACTGCGAACGGCATATGACGATCTGTCCGTAGGTTTTGCCGATTACTCGTACCGTGGCAGGCTATTGATTTCGCTGCAGGAACACGGAGCAACACCAAACGAAATAGCCGAAGCACGCAAGACATTCGACGCGGCCAGCGAAAAATGGCAAGAACGGCTTGTCGCCGACTCCCCTACGATTGCCACTCTTCATCAGTTCGCCACCGGCGACTACGGGGCGCTCACAATCACCGAGGACATGAAAGTTGCCACTGATTTGGTCGACGACTGCATTACAAACAATCGACAAGTACACGACCCTAGTTCAACACAACTCGTGCTCGAATGTATGCCTAAGAAGGACGGAGTTACGGCATCTATGCGGTTAGGAATACTGTCTAACTGTATGAAGGTTTTCTCGATGTTCTTACGACCCGACCCGCGACTTGACCTCTACGTTAATGGCGATAATCCTGCGATAAAACGTGCGTCAGGTGTACTCGAAACAGCCTGCGATGTTAAACGTTACTTCGAAACCATAGCAGAGATTTCAAACGCGATGGCCGGTACAGCACCGAGCGCGCGAACTCCAACGCCACCGCTTGTACGGGTACCCACGCATAGATAGCGTCCAATCCGTCGAACTTCGACGCTCTGTACGCGATCCTCGATGACCGTGTGCAGCCGCTCTATGAACACAGACTAGCCGCGCAACAACCGGTAGGGTCACCAAGGCTTGACTCCCGAAATCGACTGAACGTACTCGCTCAGTTGACGATTGATAGATATAGCGATGCCAGCCACGAACATCGCGTAGTCCTTCACGTCGTCCTTCATAATCGCCGCCTTAGCCTTTCCCCGGTGCGCGATCTCACCCCGTAGCGTCACCATTTCATCGAGCTTCTTTCGCGTCGCGTCTGCATCCATCAATATAGTTTTACCCGGTTCTGTACAGTACTCTATCGTCCACCCCGAGGACACGCCGGGAAGCCCAATTGCTGATTCAAAAAGATCATCGATATTCTGCGACTTGGGAGTATTCAACTTCTTGTTTCGAGCGTCCTGAAGAGCGGCAAGTCGTGTCTGCAGCAACACCCTCCAATTGTCACCAGCCAAGTCCCATACCGCAACTTCGTTCGAATTCGCCTTCAATTCTCTCGCTATCTGTTTTTTGATCTCTTTGGGTAGAACGCTCGCATCCTTTGCTGACGCAACAATCTTTTCGAGCGCCTCAGCCGCCACGTCCTCACAAAAAGCCTCCCAAAAAGACGTGGTCAGAACGATACCCGCCCGATTTAGAACTTCCGTTTCTGGTGGGGCCGACGAGTCAGTCATCGCAACCCTGGTATGCAGGTTGTGAAGCGTAATGACATCTTTAATATTTTTCTCGAACGTATTCCAAGCTTCGCTTGCCATTTGTATTCCCCGAATAAAAATTCCCGTAGCCGACTCATTCGAAACCGTCGACGCCCATACACTCTGGGTTTGCGACTAGTCATTGTTAGCTACAACGAGCCCCCTGTCGAGCAAAGGTCGCCGCACAGATCTACCACTCTTCGTATCATCAGAGTTCCCGCGTAACAGCAGTTTTGCAGTGAGGGGTTGCCTAGCCAGCCACAACGCCTTCGTTCCTCGCTCGCGTTACTACCCGCTACTCGGTCCGGCGGGCCGCGCTGAGTCGCGCGATAACCGTTCGCGCTTCGCAACACCACCGCAGCGGTCCATCGCTTCGACAACGTGCCGGACACTCCTGACGCTCGACGCCCAAAAACAGAGGTGCGATACACTCGCCGCAAACAACAGACACCGGGGAACCACATGTATGCGTTATACATCAGGTACGTCGAACTACGCGCCCGCATCGATCGCTTCCGACGCAAGCGCCTGCGAGTAACTCGGCGCGACCAGCAAGCCGCGCTACTCGCCACCATCGCATTAACCGTTATCGGTGGCCTCGCCGCGTTCTCAACGAAGATCGTCCAGGCGGCAATCGCCGCTTTCCAGCAGTTGCACTAACGCGTCAGATTTTCTGAACCTGCAACAGCAGCAGGATTTCAGTTTTCGCCGTCGTTCCCGTATGTCCCGCCATCCATCGCGGCAGGAACGACAAGCCGCTGTTCACACGCGTGTCCTGATCCTGCGTCAGTCCGCCAATCAGCAGCACATCACCATCGGCCACGCTGAACGAGCTTTCGACCTTGCGCGTGTCCTTGGTCGGAGAGTCGTTCACGCCCGTCGTTGTCTTCACGAAACTGCTGATTTCCTCAACGAGGTGCAGGTCTATCGTGTCGCGCTTCACGGTCGGCTGCACCTGAAAAATCACACCCGCGTCCTGATACTGGACGCTCTGCACCGGCGCGGCCGATGCGCTCGGATACGACACCGAGCCGATCACCGGCACCGACTCACCAACGTTCAGACTGGCCGTATCGCCCGAGCGCACGCGAAGATTGGGCGACGTCAACACCTTGAACCGCGAGTCACTGTTCAACGCAGCCAGCGCCGCGCTAAAACCGCCCACAGACAGCCGTATCGCGTTGTCGGTGTCGTGGATGCTCCCGACGTTCAGCGAAGCCCCCACGCGCCCACCTAGCACGCTCATTGCAAGCTGGAACGCCGAATTGTTGTTGCCCGTTTCTGTGACCTCATAGACCCACGCACGCACCGATACATTGCCTACCGGCGTATCCAGATCGGGCAGCAGCTTTTTCAACATCACCACCTCACGCGCCGAACCGACGAACACCAGTACATCGGCCGACTGGTCGATAAGCCCCGCGGCCGATGTCTGCGGTACGTCGCTGGCGACCTTCGCCCCTTCCGGCGTCGCTACCGGATGGTTTTCGGTAAAGCGGCCCTGGAACATCGGTGCGACGAGACGCGAGAGGTAATCGGCATTCCGGTATTTCGGCGTGTACACGAACGTATCCCGGTCGGCCTGTTCTTTCGAGAGCTTCGCCTTTGCCACGTAGTCGACGCCATCGCGTTGCGTCACGCTGTAGCCGAGCGAATCGAGAAACGACGACAGGAACGCGCGTACGTCGCCCTGTGCGCGGTCAAAGCGGAACGACACCGGCCGCGTATCGGTCAGCACGTCCGGATCGATCACATAGGGCGCCTGCAGCAGATCGGCGTAAATCAGGTCGACCACCTGCGCGACCGGCACAAACCGCAGATCGATGCGCGAGCCACCGATGCGCGGCAATGCACCCATCGACGCAATGGTCGGCGTTATCGCAGGGGAAGTAACCGGCGGCATGCCTGGCGGCAATGGAGGCATGCCCGCCGTGCCGGTCGACGGGTCAGCCATTGCCAGGCGGCAGACAGCCAGCAGCGTGACAAGCCAGCGTTTCATTTGGCCGCCCCTGCGAGCAATGAACCCGACTTGCCAGCACCGGACCATTGAGTGACACGCTGGCCGTCGACCACGCCAACGCGCGTAATGCCACTACCGATGAACGCGGCCGGCGACTCGACGCGCAGATGTCCTGCAGCGTCCGCGAGCAGTACCCACGACAGGCCATCTACTGTGTAGCCACCGACCACACGCCACACGTCTGATACGGGCGGCACTGCAGGCGTCGTACTCACCGCTGATGTGCCCGAAGCGGCCGATGCGTGAGCAGCGCTCGCAGCCGCTTTGGCCGCAGCCGGTCGGCCAGGCGGATGAAAAAACCGCCACGCGCCCCACCAGCCCACCGCAACCACGACGGCCATACCGCCAACCAGTAGCCACAGCATCGGATTCGCAAGGACGTTCTGACGCTTGTCAACGGTGCTTTCCTTGCCCGCTCCACCCGCATAGCTCTTGTACAGCGGAAAAATCTCCGGCCGGTACTTGCGCACGAACGTTCCTGTGCGATTGCGGTTCGTCTGTTTGCCCGTTTCGTACATCTCGACGCGATAGCCCTTCGAGATGCCCAGGCTCTTGAGCTTGACCATCACGAACGATAGTTCGATGACGGCGCGAATCGAACGGTGCAGGTCCGCAATGCTCTGGATCATGAGCACCACGTCGCAGGCCACACCCGTTTCCTCATGCACGAAGTGGCGATGCATACGAAAGAAATTCATGTGTTCCGGACTGACCTTTTTGTCGGTCGCCCACAGCTTCCACGCCTCATCAACCACAACGAGGTCACCCGGTTTGACGAAACCCGGTGTCACCGTCGCACCACCCGAGCTTTCCATTTCGACCGGAAAGAAGTCAGCCGCGCGCATGTCGTCGGTGCGAACGTGGACGATTGCGCCGAGGTGTTCCAGTGGCACGCCGCGCTTGCCGTGCAGATAGTCGTGAATCACGTCCTCATTCACGCCGTCGATGTTCGTCACGACACGACGGCCTGCCGCGACCGCATCGAGCAGCGGCCCGGACACAACCTCATACGACTTGCCGGAACCCATCACGCCGCAGTAAGCGTTAATTGCCATGTCGTTAGCCGATCACGGGAATACGGCGGATGATGAAACGCGTGGCGTACGCCGACACCAGCAGCGGCACACCGTAGCCGAACGCGCACAGATCCATGAAGTACCACACGTCGCTACCGATGCCTCCAAACGCGCCAGTCAGTGCCGAGGCGGACGGCAGTATTCCCGCGCTCTGGAGAACGGCGACGAACTCGGTCGTGATGAAGTACATCACGAAATAGGCAAAGAAACGCGCGATGATCGAGCGCACCACGAACCCGAGAACAACATTGAACGCACTAAGCAGAATCCCGAACATGTGCGGCTCCTATGCAGTCAGCAGGACGAACAGCGCCCCGAGCGTGAAAACGAGTACGCACGTCACGTAGATCTGCGTGCGGAATTCTTCGGACAGCGTGCATTGAGCCGTCATCGTGACCGTGCTTCCAAACACTGTCACCGAAGGTTCCGGACACGCTGCGTTATGCGCAGGCAAACCGTAGTGCTGGAAGTCCGGCAGCATGCCGAGGATCGGCGCGAGGATCTGTGTCGCGGTAGGTGTCTGTTCAAGACCCGGCGCACCAATGCCCGGATCGGGACCGATATTGATCTGTGCGCCGCTGCCCGGATTCGTTGCGACCGGCACTGACGATGCAGGATTCGAGGCAGCAGGAATCGACGTACTGAACGGGGCCGTACTCGATCCACCGGCAGCGGTCGTACCCGCACCGCCTGTAAAGCTGCCCACAGTCGGCCACGACGCGCCAATCGAAGATTCAACGCCCGCAGCCTGAGCGCCGGTCACGGGCGCATTCACAGGATACGGAAGCCCTTGATACCCCGGCTGTGACGCGACCGACGACCACAGTGCATCAACGGTTGCAGCCGCAACTTTTGGATTCAGCGAGTCAGCCTGATCCGCAGCACTGGTGCCAGCCGCAGCAGCTGACGGCGACGTTGTCACAGGTGGCGGTGGAGGCGGGGGTTGTTGAGGCGTAAAGGCAGCACACGTCCCTTTCGACGTACCCATACCGGACGCACAAGTTGGGCCCGCCCAGACCGATCCGGATTGAGCAACGGAGAAGCTCGGTACCAAAACCCGCCCGTCAGACATCGTCTGCGTCCCGGTGCAGACCGCTTCGGTGGGCTTATCGAGCGGGCATTTGATATTCCACGATGTGGCCCCGGACGTCTCCATCAATGCTTCCCCCGCCGCATCCGCCGAAGAACCAGTGACCTGACCCACAAACCAGTATCCAGCCCCGGCCGTCAGCGCCGCATAGGGCGACACCGACCCGCCAATGGGCGAGCTTCCGCCCCCCGGAGGCGCACCGGTAGACGGCGGATACACCGACACAGTTCCATCGTGATTGAATTGCCACTTCGTCAACGTGTCGTTGCCGAGCGACACAGGGTACGCACCAAGCATCGCGCCAATACCAGCAGCGGCAGCAACTGCGCCCCATGACACCGCCCCTAGCGCCTCCCCGGCAGCAGAGGCGGCAGCAGCAGCGAGCGCCTCAGCACGTGCACCGATTGCAGCAGCCGTTGCTGCAACACGCGGGTCCGCAGCAGAGAACCCGTTAGCCGCCGCATTCGCCGCGACCAGCGCCCCGAGCGTCGACCCAAACGAGCCGGGAGACGTCTGTGCATACGCCACCTCATGCGGCCCGGTGTACAGCACACCAAACAGCAGCACAGGACACACTGCAATCAACGAACGCACACGCATATCACCCCCTCATGCCCTGAATGACTGCCCATCCACTGAGCAGGCCCCACACGAACATCACGATGTACCAGGCCGTGTTTGAGTCCATCGCTACACCCCGTAGCTGGAAGAAAAAAGGGCGAGCACAAGGCCCGCCCCGCCCCACCTCACGCAGGCACTCGGAATCAGCCCCCGCGCACCATGCCAATGACGATCTTCGCGCCACGCGTCGCCAGCACCACACCGACCACCAGCGCAGCAATCGACAGCACCGCCGCGATGGTCGTGGTGAAGTCGACACCGGCCAGCAGTGCCGTGTAGTCCGGACCCGCAGTCGCAGCGTTCGCAGCAGGCGCAACCGCCACGCCCGCACCGATTGCCACAGCCACACCAGCAGCACGACCCGCAACACCCTTGAGACGACGGAACATAGAACCTCCTGTTTGCAGAAAAACCGGGAAGCGCCCGGTGCGCATGTCACGCTCGCCGCAGAAAATTGACGACCGTTCCAATCCCTAGACACGCGAAATACAGACCGACGACTGACGTAAAGGCGACGCTCCAGAAACCGAACGCCTGTGTGTAGTCGAACGGCGTTGCGATGGCATCGAAGTAGCCCGCGCTCGCCGGATCGACCACATACGCCTGCACGGTGCTGAGATACAGCGGGTTCCCCTTCGCGTCAGTGCCGCATGACACCGGCCCGCCAGCCGACGTCACCGCTCCCGACGCCGTAGAACAGACAACCAACGCTTGCACCGTGCCCGCTGTCATCGCCCAATCCCTCAATGCATCCGTCGTGCGAAGAACACGAGCGGCACCACATCAAACGCCCCGTCGCAGTGATCGCAGCCCGCGTGAACCGCTTCGTCCGCATCACCGAAACCACCCGCATCACGTAGCCGGGGCGTAAAGCTCACGTCACCATCGCGCGCACACAGAAACTCGCCGCTCGTCAGTTCCTGCACCACGTACACCACGGCCCCGTCCACGATTACGCCTTCGTGGCGGCCGAACGCTGAACCGGCTTCAACGCGTGCATCAACGTCTTTTGCGTCTTACCGTTAGTCACGATTTCCAACTCAGCCATCGCGTCGAACGGAAAGGGCAGATGCTTGTACTTCTCGAACTCAACTGACGTGCCGAGCGTGAACTCGCCAACCGCGAAACCCTTGGCGTTACCCTTCGACTCGTCAAGCGCCGTTTCGGTGTAGACCTTGGTGCTATCGAAGGTCGTCCCGTTGTCCATCGAGCCCTTGCTCGCCTTCATCCCCAGTACCTTCACCTGACTCTCGAATTTCATTGCTCCACCTCTCGGTAAAATCGGCTGGACTAAAGACCGTTTCCTCTGGCCAGCCATCATCAGAGGGGTCTAGATCGTTGAACGCATTGACGTGCGGACGCTCATGCATCGGCCTGTCGCACAGTTCGTAATCGGGGACTTTCAGACGCTCGGGCCATTCGCCCGATGTGTTTGTGATCGCATCGAGAAACGCCTCATCGCCGAGCAGCGGACGCAGCACACCAACGTACTTGCCGTACGACGCCAGAATGTTTCGCAGGCTCGCATCGACGTTGATTTCGGCAGACTTGCGCTTGACCTCGATCACCTGCGGAGTGCGGTCTTTCTCGAAGAACCGAAGACATGGATAGCTACCCACGAAGTAGCCGGACGGATCGACCAGCACATCGAGAGGAATCACCCTTTTTTTGTTGTGTAGCTCGACCTCGAAGCGAACCCAAGGCGAGGATTGGTCGCCTTGCTCCATGCCCTTTTCGTAGACGCGGCAGAGCTTGCCGTTACGACGTAGCCCGACGTAGAGGCTACGGCCCTTGCCCACAGGGTTACGCCAGTCGCCGCGATGCTCATGGCTTGGCGCTCGACCCGACGATGAAAACAGTCCATCGTCGTACCACTCGTCAGCCTGATCGACCGTGTACTCACCGTTCATGCAGTCGTGTGCCAGATCGACGCGTGTAATTCCCGGACGCCTGGCAACCTGCGTAAGAAACTCATGCAACCGACCTTCCCAACCCGGTTTTGCAGCAACGCACCCTTGCCCAGTCAGGTTCACGAGCATCGTCCCGCGCTGGCTTGCCCCGCCCATTGCGACATAGCCATAACCGTCGCCAAGCTCCCACGCGTTCAGGTAGAAGTCTCGCCCACGCCTCATATCCGCAGTGACACCGAAGCCGAAAATCTCCGTGAAATGCCTGCTTGCCTCGAACACGAAAGCGTCATCCTCGACCAACTGGATACCCGCCGTTCGGCTCCACGTTTCTTCGCCAATGGTGAATCGAAGCGTATCGATCATCGCGACATGGCCCGCCGTAGGCACACGAACCGCAATCGTTTTGAGTTCGCCGGACTCTGTAACGACGATCTGCAACCGTTCGAGGCTCGCGAGCGGCGCTTTCGCCATTCCCCCCCTGTTAGTCGTGGGGGGGAGAAAGACCGGAGCGCCGCCGCGTGCGTCCTCGGCACTGCGGGCGCACGCGGCGTCGTTCCGGTCAGACATGCAGTTAGCATTACTAACTGAGTGCGTCAAAGTCGAATTCTTGAGTTTGCCCATAGCCCTATGCACTCACCTGAACTGGAACCAGCGTCAACCGGTTCGGCTGGCGGCCCTGGTGGTACAGCGCTGCACGGGCTTTGTCCCGCGCCTTGTCGACGGACACGGCGCGGACCTCGACGGTCGCGATCCGTGTTCCGGTACTCGTGTACGCATGCACTCGATATGCAGACACAGCCACCCCGTTCGGTTCGTTTTTTGGACCGGCCTACCCTGCCGGTTTACCTTTTTGCCGAAACTGCTAGACTGCCGATATCTACAGCAATGATATCTATGGCGTGGATAATAATCTATGCCATAGATAAGTCAAGCCCTTGGAGAACAACATGCGGTCATCGCGCTATCTGGACCAGCTTCGACAAGCGAAGGGATTTACGAACGACACGGAGTTGGCCGACTTTCTGGGCGTGAAACAAAACACGATCAGCCAGTATCGGCACGCCAAAGGCTTCATGAGCAATGACGTGTGCTTGAAAGTAGCTGCGGGGCTGGACATGGACAACCCGCTGCCCGTCATCATGGCGGCCGACATGGACCGCGCCGAGAAGACGGGGCAGAAATCGCTTTGGGAAGTTTTTTTGCCGAGGATGGCGGGACTTAGCGCGGCGCTTGTCCTCGGGGTTGTCACAAATTTTGTGACGCCCTCACCCGCGCAAGCCGCATGTAACCTAGAAAATGGGGTCGGGGCTGTTTATATTATGTAATATCACATATAAACCCATCCACCATCACCTTTAACCACTGGCCAACAAGCCGGTGAAGATGAACTACGCGTAGCGCGCCAGAAACATATCCGCGGCCGCTTCAGCAACCTGCCTCTGTTCGCGTTCACCGAGCGGCCCTTGCCCCATCGTCACTTGCGGCCAGAACGCGAACGCCTTCACCAGCGCCTGTAACTGCAGCGCCGCGAAGAGCGGATCGTCGGTCTTGAGGCGACCATCGGCGGCGGCTGTCCGGATCCACACGGTCAGGTCTTCTTCGCGCTCGCCAAGACGCGCAACCATGTCTCGCGCCCGTTCCGGCGAATGGATGCCAGCCGCGATCGCCACACGTGCCAGCGACAGAAAAGACTCGTCGGTTAGAAGCCGCAATTTGCGGTTCAGCAGATCGAGTAATTGCGCGCGCAACGGTTCGTCGGCGCGGTATGCGGGCGCATCGCCTTTCTGGCTGGCATCCCAAAGCTGATGGAGGATTGCTGCAAAAAGCAGTTCTTTGCTCGGGAAATGGTTATAGACCGTGCGCTTCGAAACGTCCGCCCGGGCAGCAATACGGTCCATGCTGGTCGCGTCGTACCCGGTTGCGAGGAATTCCTCGATAGCGGCGCTGATGATGGCGTCGCGCTTGCGGTCGGTCAGGCGTTGGGGGTTCGTACTCGAATTCATGGTCTAATTTTACACTGATGAGTGTACTTTTCTCGAAAATAAACTACACTGCGGAGTGTAATTTCTCTCCGGATGAGCTATCTCATGACGTCGTTTCAGGGTTTTGTCCGTCGCGCGCTCGGCATGACCACCGCGCAACGCGGCCGCACGCTGTTCACTTCCTCGCCGCAACATGATGGCGAACGCTTTCGCAACGTCAAGCCACGCCCGGTTGAGGGATTCCGCAAGACGCTCGGTATCGCGTGGAACCTGTTGCTCAACAAACCGCGCGGCACGGTGCCGACAGGCACGTTGCCGGTCGAGACGTTGACTCGCGCACAGCTCGATGCGGCGCCCGATCGCAGCCTCTTCCGGCTCGGTCATTCGACGATTCTGCTCAAGCTGCGCGGCCAGTTCTGGCTGACCGATCCGGTGTTCGCCGAACGCGCGTCGCCGTTCCAGAACATGGGCCCGAAACGATTTCATGCGCCGCCCATCGCACTCGCCGATCTGCCGCCGTTGCGCGGTGTGATCCTTTCGCACGATCACTACGACCACCTGGACCGCGAAACCGTGCTCGAGCTTGCGCAAAGCACGGGCGTGTTTCTCACCACGCTCGGTGTGGGCGACCGGTTGATCGAATGGGGTATCGATGCGTCGAAGGTCCAGCAGTTTGACTGGTGGCAAGGCACCGAGGTCGACGGTCTGCAATTTACCGCTACGCCCGCGCAGCACTTTTCCGGCCGCAGCTTGTTCGACGGCAACAGTACGTTGTGGGCGTCGTGGGTGATCGTCGACGATGATCTGCGCGTGTTCTTTAGCGGCGACACCGGCTACTTCGATGGCTTCAAGGCGATCGGCGAGCGTCTGGGACCATTCGACATCACGCTGGTCGAGACCGGCGCATACGACGCGCAGTGGCCATACGTTCACATGCAGCCCGAAGAAACCGTGCAGGCGCACATCGATCTGCGCGGCCGTTGGCTCGTGCCGATTCACAACGGCACGTTCGATCTCGCGATGCATCGCTGGCAGGAGCCGTTCGAACGCGTGACAGCACTGGCTCTCGTGCGCGGTGTCGCGCTGTCGACGCCGCGCATCGGTGAGCGGCTGGATCTGCGCACGCCGCATCAGGGCGAACGCTGGTGGCGTCGTGTCGTCGAGACCGCGGCGCAGCCAAGGGCTAAATGGCGGCTATGCGCTTCGCGTGATACCGGAGATGCGCAGTCTTCGTGATCGCTGGTTCTTGTAAGCGCCACCGCCCCAACATCCGATGAACTTAGGGCGGTCGGCGCGCACCGCGTAACGCTGAGCCCCCAACACTCAAGGGCTACTCACCGACAGCCGCGCCCCCGCCACACACTGATAGCTGCTCGCCAGCTTCGTATCGCCCGTGCCGCTGTACTGCGGATAATCCGGATACACGCACACGGGTCGTTCAAACGCGACACCCGACGCAGGCAGGAAGTTGTCGACGTAGTGCGTCGCGACGAACGACTGCGGTGCGCTCCCCT
Source organism: Paraburkholderia megapolitana (assembly GCF_007556815.1). NCBI lineage: Bacteria > Pseudomonadati > Pseudomonadota > Betaproteobacteria > Burkholderiales > Burkholderiaceae > Paraburkholderia > Paraburkholderia megapolitana. The sequence goes on along the minus strand of NZ_CP041745.1, from coordinate 2,204,167 downwards.
GCTCCACCCACGCCTGCAGAGCGCTCACGACGTCGCGACTTGCGTCGTAGCTAACGGGTGCAGCATAACCGCCGATCGTATTCGCCCCCGGACCTCCTCCGCAGTGATCCATACCGGGCACCATCACCAGCCGGAAGAATCGCTGCGTCGTATCGAGATCTCCCTGTTGTTGCACGACGTTCTCGAAGTATTCGATCGGCAGCGTCTGCGCGTTGTAGGAATCCACCCATCCCTGCGTCATGACGAGCTTGCCGCCGCGCTGCTGGAACGCAGTGAGATCAGGGCTCGTCGCATTGATATACGGCGTGAGCTTCTGGTCGACAAGATCCGCGCCGCCGGCGAAATCGAACGATGTCCAGTCCCAGTTCGGGTTGTTGAAGAGCACGGTGCCGAGCAGCGGCTTTGCATAGGTCACCGCGTTGACACCCTGAATCAGGGTCCACTCCGGTTCGCTTCCGAATGCGAAACCCGGATAGATCTGTTTGCCGTTGCGCGGGTCCAGCACGGGCGAGTACACCTGCTGCGCCTCGCTCACTTGCGCGGCGCTCAGACACGACGAAGCGTCCTGCCCGCTCTTGCATTGCAACTGCGTGACATCGAAATGGCACGCTAGCGGATTGGCGAGGTAGCCATCCGCAAGCGCGGAAGTCCCCCCGCAGTTCGTCAGTACGGCATGACTCATCACCGACAGCGCAGTCGACGTGAGCAGAGACGCCGGCTGTTTCGCCGGAAGCACCCCGCCCCACATGAAACTCTCCATCAGATGGCTATAGGCCATCCCCGGCGATCCCGCATGAATGCCGTCATAGTCGGCGGGAAAATACTCGGCTTCCTCCATCCCCTCGGCGCCACCGGTCGAACAGCCCTCGTAGTACGCGTGCTGCGCACCGTGCCCGTAGTACGTTTGCGTGATCGCTTTGGCTGCAATCGTCATTAGATGAATCGACGTATGGCCCCAGTCGCTCAACTGAACCGGGTTGTTCATCCACGTGAACGTCGTGGAAGCGATGTGTCCGGTGTCGGTTCCCGCCGCGACGAACCCGCGCGCGGCGGCTGACACGATTCCGCTGTACGGGATTACGCCGCCGAAGCCTCCCGAGCCCACTCCAAACAGACGGCCGTTCCAGCCGCTTTGCGGCAACCACACTTCTATCCCCACCTGCTCTCCGGGTTGCGTGCTGACGGTCGCGACCACTCGGCAGGTTGGCGCAGCCAATGAGCCGGAAGTGCCGGTGATGGACTTGAGATCCGTGCCCGCGGGTATCAACGTGGCGGTCGTGATCGTGGTGTTGGCGATCTGCGTATGCAACAGGCTCGCGCAGTCGGGTGCGATGGCGCTGGCCTCGATTCCATCGCTGGAGCAGCCTGAAAGCGCGGCGACCGACAGCACGACCGCGAGAGATATCAACCCGAATAAATGCTCGCGAACACCGCACGTTGCACGACGGCATAACTGCGTCACGACATCGCGATCGACGCGATGCCACACGAACACCGGGATTCGCGGCATGATTGTCTCCGATTTGTTGTAGATAGCCGGAGCAAGCGTAGAAGTCGCGCATCGATCAAACAATTGAAATGATTTTATGGCAGCAATCACGATGTGTGATCGATGGACAAGGCGGGTCATCGCCCGTTGAGTCGGTCCGACCGGCGATGTCAGTTGTTTCAGGGACAGACATTGCAGCGCAAGCTAGGTTTAATGGTCGCCGATGTCGATTGGATCGTCTGGACGTGTTATGTCTTTTCCATAACGCGGCCGGGTTCAATCTGAAACCGCAACCGCCGCCACCATCGCCCCGTCAATCGATGCTGGTCCCCATCCAACGTTCGTGAACCATCGATGTCGAAATGAGCTCTGCACACGCAGCAACACCCTTCTGGCTCTGGATCGTGCTCGCGCTGGTCATCTGGCGCGCGGTTCGTTCGTTGCGCCCGAGAATCATGTCGGTGACCAGACTATTGATCTTCCCCGCGCTGTTTTCGGTCTGGAGTCTGGGCAATATCGAGCAGCGCGTCGAAGGGCACGCGGTTTCCTTCGTGCTGTTGCTGATCGCGATCGCGGTCGGTTTGTGGGCGGGCTGGATCGTTGCCACTGCGGGTGCAGTCCGTGCCGATCACGAACGCAAGCTGATTGAACGACCCGGCGGAATCGTTCCGTTGATCGTCGTGCTGGTCAGCCTTGGCGGCAAGTTGCTGTTTTTCTCTGGAGGCTCACCAGGCACGGTGGGCATCCTGTTCTCTATCGTGCTTCTGGGCCTGCTGTGGGGACGCACGCTGCACTACGGGATCCGCTACATGCAGGCGCCTCAGACGCCGCTGGGCATGGCGCTAAGCTGAACTGAATTCACGCGCCCCACGCGATGCAACAAACGTAGCCCGCCCGCCCATCGATCCAGCGAAAACAGAGCGGCTGCGGTGCGCGTTCCAGCGAACGCACCTGCAGGCGCTGCACATCGTCCGAGCGAGGATCGACGGTCGTGGCGCGCAGCACATCGGCAACGGCAATACCGAGGCCCGTCGCTTTCAGCAGTGCTTCCTTGGCGGTCCAGCAACGCAGGAACATCTGCGGTTGCACGTCGTCCGGCATGTGGTCGACCTGTGTGTATTCATCCGCGCTTAGCGCAACTTCCGATATTTCCCGCCAGTCCAGCGTGGCATCGAGTTTCTCGATGTCGACGCCGACCGTGCGCCGCGCCGACAGCGCGACCAGCGCCTGGTTGCCCGAATGCGACACGTTGAATGCAAGTGTTGGGTAATCGCGCAACGATGGCTTCCCGTGTGCATTGGTTTCGAATTGCAACGCTTGCGCAGGCTCCCCCGTGCGCGCCGCGAGCAGCGCGCGCAACATGTGGCGGGTGACGATAAAGCATGCGCGGTCCACGAGACGGTGGTATTGGCTCGCGCGCTGCAATTCGGCCGCGTCGAGCGTATGCCGCATCGGCAGTAGCGCGGCTTCGTCTTGCGGGATATCGAGGCGCCACAGTTCAACGTCGAGCGGAAGATCCACGTGCGAGACACGTGTGGCGATAGCGGGATCCAGTCTCACGCTTCCTCGTCCTCTTCCAGCCCCGCCAGCAGATCGTCGACCGCGCGATACACACGCTCGACAACCTCGGGACCGACCTTGCGCTCCAGTTCGCGATAGTTCGCCTCGAGGTCTTTCGATATCACGCGCACGAGATCGATGCTTGCGTCGGTCAGCTCGACAAGCACGCGACGTTGATCGTCAGCGAAGCGTTCTTTTGTAACGAGCCCGAGGCTTTCCATACGCGCCAGCACCCCCGCCATACTCGGACTCGAAATCGTACAGATGTCGGAGATCTGGCGCGGCTCCATCGGCCCCTGCTCATTGAGCGCGCGGATGATGCGCCATTGCTGTTCGGTCAACCCATGTGCGGTGATCAACGGGCGAAAGCGCTCCATCATCTTTTCGCGTGCGCGCAGCAGCAGCATCGGCAGGTTGCGGTGCGAAACGAGCGTGGCATCGGTGACTGGCATGACGGGACCGTTCAATAGCGAGAAAAAGCCGGTGGGCATTCAGCGGTGGAGCGACGCTCTCTGTCAGCTTCGGGGAAAACCCGTGCATGAAGAAAAGTCTGTTGACCGCCAATCTGAGCAGGCTCAATAATACTAACATGTTAGTGTTTCTCGAAACCTCGATGCGCTACCCCTTGTTTGCAGACGTTATTGAACCTCATGTTCGCACTTGCCGACTATCTGTTTCACGTTGAAGGTGACCCGCTACCGCGCGATACCGATGCGCGGACAGCGGCCGCGCTGCTGTCGCAACGTGTGACGTGCGCGGTTCCCATTACAGGTACGGTGTACGGCACACTGCTGAACGACCGTGCCGCGTTGTCCGCACTCGGTGATGCAGTGCATGAGGCGCCCTACAAGTCTCCCCCTAAAGCGCCGATTCTCTACGTCAAGCCGCGCAACACGCTGACCGGTCATGGCACGTGCGTCACGGTGCCGGAGAACGTCGTCGGTGCGAGTGAATCTGGCATCGAGGTCGGTGCATCGCTGGGCATCGTGATCGGACGCACGGCAACGCGCGTTGCTGCCGCGGAGGCATTCGAGTACATCGCCGGGTACACGATCGTCGCCGATCTCAGCATTCCACACGCAAGCGTGTATCGCCCATCGGTACGTTTTCGCGCACGGGATCGCTTCTGCGCGATCGGCCCCGCTATCGTCGCGCGGCGTCACGTCGCGGACCCGGACAATCTATCGATTGCGGTTCACATCGAGGGGCGTGCGCCTTTCGTCGCGAACACGGCGACAACCGTGCGCAGCGTCGCGCGACTGCTTGCCGACGTCACGGAGTTCATGACGCTGTCCGCGGGTGATGTGCTCACGTTGGGCGTGCCGTACGGCTCGCCTGTCGCGCACGCCGGCGATACCGCGATCATGACGATAGCGGACTGGCCGGCGCTGCGTCTGTCGTTCGTCGGCGCGGATGCCATGCAAGGAGACCGGTCATGATGCGCGCCCGCGTTGCCTATGCCGGCGCAATTCATGAGGCGCATCCTGCCGGCAACGGCGTGCAACTCGCCGATGGCCGCGTGCTGCGTGAAGAAGAAGTCGTATGGCTCGCGCCGTTCGAGGTCGGCACGATCTTCGCGCTCGGCCTCAACTATGCGGAGCATGCGAAAGAGCTGCAATTCTCGCAGCAGGAAGAGCCGCTGGTTTTTCTGAAAGGCCCTGGCGCGGTGCTTGGACATCGCGGCTTCACACGTCGCCCCGACGGCGTAGCCTTCATGCATTACGAGTGCGAACTCGCCGTCGTGATCGGCCGCACGGCACGCAACGTCTCGCGCGATGCGGCAATGGCCTGTGTAGCCGGCTATACGATCGCGAATGACTATGCGATCCGCGACTACCTCGAAAACTACTACCGCCCCAACCTACGCGTTAAGAATCGCGACGGCGCGACCGTGCTCGGCCCCTGGCTCGTCGATGCCGTCGATATCGCGGACGTCACGCAGCTCGGTTTGCGCACCTACGTGAACGGCACGTTGCAGCAACACGGCAATACGCGCGACCTCGTCACCGATATCCCCGCGCTGATCGAATACCTGAGCAGCTTCATGACGCTGGCACCTGGCGACGTCATCCTGACCGGCACGCCGGAAGGCGTCGTCAACGTCGAAGCCGGCGACGAAGTCGTCTGCGAGATCGACGGACTGGGGCGACTCGTCAACACGATTGCAGCGGATGCGGTGTTCGGTCGCCGCCAGGCACGGCCCTGATCTGCTTCGCTCCCCGAGAACAAGGACATTGCCATGCGCATCGAACATCTGATCAACGGCCGCGAGCAAACGGGTGCCGACTATTTCGAAACCGTTAACCCGGCGAATCAGCAGGTTCTCGCCGAAGTTGCGCGCGGCACAGCGGCCGAAGTCGATGCCGCGGTGCACGCGGCAAAAGATGCGTTCCCCGCGTGGGCAGGCAAACCCGCGGCCGAGCGTGCGAAGCTGATCCGCAAGCTAGGCGAGCTGATTGCGAAGAACGTGCCGGAAATATCCGCCGCGGAAACCAACGACACCGGCCAGACCATTTCGCAGACGCGCAAGCAGCTCGTGCCGCGTGCAGCCGATAATTTTCATTACTTCGCGGAGATGTGCACACGGGTCGACGGCCATACGTACCCCACCGATACGCATCTGAACTACACGCTGTTCCATCCCGTCGGTGTGTGCGCGCTGATTTCGCCATGGAACGTGCCGTTCATGACGGCAACATGGAAGGTCGCGCCCTGCCTCGCCTTCGGCAATACCGCAGTCCTGAAGATGAGCGAGCTGTCGCCGCTCACGGCTTCGATGCTGGGCCAGCTCGCACTCGAGGCCGGCATTCCGGCCGGCGTGCTCAACGTCGTGCACGGCTACGGCAAGGAAACCGGCGAGCCGCTCGTCGCGCATCCGGACGTGCGCGCCGTGTCGTTCACCGGATCGACGGCAACGGGCAACCGGATCGTACAGACCGCGGGCCTGAAGAAATTCTCGATGGAACTCGGCGGCAAGTCGCCGTTCGTGATTTTCGACGACGCGGATTTCGAACGCGCACTCGATGCGGCAGTTTTCATGATCTTCTCGAACAACGGCGAGCGCTGCACCGCGGGTTCGCGGATTCTCGTGCAACGCTCGATCTACGCGCGTTTTGCCGAGCGCTTTATCGAACGCGCGAAGCGCCTGACTGTTGGCGATCCGATGGCGGACAGCACCACGATCGGACCGATGATCAGCCAGGCGCATCTCGCCAAAGTGCGCAGCTACATCGAACTCGGGCCGAAGGAAGGCGCGACGCTTGCGTGCGGCGGGCTCGATGTGCCGGATCTGCCCGATGCGTTGCGGCAAGGCAATTTTGTGCCGGCCACGGTATTCGTCGATGTCGACAACCGGATGCGCATCGCGCAGGAAGAGATTTTCGGCCCGGTTGCGTGCCTGATTCCGTTCGACAACGAAGCCGATGCAGTACGACTCTCGAACGACATCGCCTACGGTCTGTCGAGCTACATCTGGACCGAGAATGCCGGTCGTGCACACCGCGTTGCCGCTGCGATCGAAGCCGGTATGTGCTTCGTCAACAGCCAGAACGTGCGCGATCTGCGGCAGCCGTTCGGCGGGACGAAGGCATCGGGCGTGGGTCGCGAAGGCGGGACATGGAGCTATGAAGTATTCCTCGAGCCGAAGAACGTGTGTCTGTCGCTCGGCTCGCATCACATTCCGCGCTGGGGCGTATAACCGATCGGCATGCGCATCGCGTTACCACGCGGCGCGTCACTGGAGACATCGATGGGCAAGCTCGCGCTGGCGGCCAAAATCACGCATGTGCCGTCGTTGTATCTGTCGGAGCTGGACGGTCCGCACAAAGGCTGCCGCCAGGCGGCGATCGACGGTCATCATGAGATCGGTCGTCGCTGCCGCGCACTTGGCGTCGATACGATCGTCGTGTTCGACGTGCACTGGCTCGTGAACAGCGAGTATCACGTGAACTGCGCACCGCATTTCGAAGGCGTCTATACGAGCAACGAGCTGCCGCATTTCATCCGCAACATGCCGTATGCGTACCCGGGCAACGTCGAACTCGGCCATCTGATCGCGGACGTCGCCAACGAAATGGGCGTGAAAAGCCGTGCGCACAGCGAGACCACGCTCGAGCTCGAATACGGCACGCTGGTGCCGATGCGCTACATGAATGCGGATCAGCATTTCCGCACGGTATCGGTGGCCGGCTGGTGCATGTGGCACGACCTCGCGACAAGCGCCCGCTTCGGCCTCGCCGTGCGCAAGGCTATCGAGGAACGTTACGACGGCACGGTCGCGATACTTGCAAGCGGCTCGCTGAGCCACCACTTCGCGGACAACGGCACCGCCGAGCAGTTCATGCACAAGGTCTGGAGTCCGTTTCTCGAGCAGATGGACCGCAAGGTCGTCGATCTCTGGGAGGCCGGCGACTGGTCGACCTTCTGCGCGATGCTGCCGCTCTACAACGAGAAATGTTGGGGCGAAGGCGGTATGCACGATACGGCGATGCTGCTCGGTGCACTCGGTTGGGACCGTTACGACGGCAAGGCCGAAGTGATCACGCCGTATTTCGGCAGCTCGGGCACCGGCCAGATCAATGCGATTTTTCCGGTCACGGCATTGCCCGCCTGACCCGATCGCGACCAGAAACGAAGGAGTTCGCCATGCCCCATCTGACGCTCGAATACAGCGCAAACCTCGCCGACGATGCCCGCCTCGGCCCGCTCTGCAAAGCGCTCGCACACAGCCTCGACGGACAACGCGACAGTGATGGCGGCGCACGCGTTTTTCCGACCGGCGGCATCCGCGTGCGGGCGATTCGCTGCGAGCATTACTGCGTTGCCGACGGCCGGCCCGACAACGCATTCCTGCATGCGAACCTGAAGATCGGCGCGGGCCGCTCCGAAGCGGTCCGGCGCGCGACCGGCGACGCGCTGTTCGAGATCATCAAGCAGCACTTCGCCGCCGACTACGAACAACACGGCCTCGCGCTCTCGCTTGAAATCAACGAGTTCGGCGAAGCCGGCACGTGGAAGCACAACAACCTGCACGCCCGGCTTAAGGCCTGAGTGAGCACACTGCCCCACGGGATCCTCATGCTAGACGAACAGACTATCCGCGACCTCGCCGCCCAGCTCGATCACGCCGAGAAAACCCGCACGCAGTTGCGCCATTTCTCGCGCACCTATCCGCAGATGACCGTGCAGGACGGTTATGCAATCCAGCGCGAATGGCTGAAGCTGAAGCTGGCTGAAGGTCAGGTCGTGAAGGGCCGCAAGATCGGGCTCACTTCACGCGCCATGCAACGGGCATCGCAGATCGACGAACCCGACTATGCACCGCTGCTCGACAGCATGTTTATCGAAAGCGGTCAGGATATCCGTGCAGACCGCTTCATCGCGCCGCGCGTCGAAGTCGAACTGGCGTTCATCCTGAGTCGCCCGCTAACCGGACCGGGCGTGACGCTGTTCGATGTGCTCGACGCGACCGCCTGGGTCACGCCGGCCGTCGAGATCATCGATGCACGCATCGAGCAGTTCGATCGCGAAACCAAAGCGCCGCGCAAGGTCTACGACACGATCTCCGACTTCGCGGCGAACGCCGGCATCGTGCTGGGCGGCCGGCCGATCCGGCCGCTCGACGTCGATCTGCGCTGGGTCGGCGCCCTGCTCTATCGCAACGGCGCAATCGAGGAAAGCGGGCTCGCGGCGGCCGTGCTCAATCATCCGGCGACCGGCGTGGCGTGGCTCGCGAACAAGATCGCGCCGTACGACGAACATCTGAACGCCGGCGACGTGATCCTGAGCGGCTCGTTCACGAGTCCGATTCCGGCGCGCGCCGGCGATACCTTCCACGTCGACTACGGGCCGCTCGGCGCAATCGGCCTGAACTTCGTCTGAGCGCATCCAGTACGGCATCAGAACTGATAGTTGATCGACATGTCCGCCACCCCATTCGTCGAACGCTGCGTGATCGGGCTATGCGCTGCACGGCCCACAAGCTGCTCGATCGCGCCGTCGGCGGTCATGAACCAGTGCTTGTTGATGAACCAGATCATCGTGATACCAGCGCCGACCGACTTGAGCCCCGCATTGGCCGAATAGCTCGGGTAGCCTGAGCGCGCAGACTGCGCGTCGGTCACGCCGAACCAGCGGTTCATGTAGCGCGAATCCGCAAAGGTGGCGGTCGGTCCGCCAAACCAGAAGAACTTCTTCGAGCTGCCGGGCAGCGGCATATACGCGCTGATGTCGCCGATCCATCCATCGGTGCCCCCGAGACTGCGTCGCAAATCCGCGCGCAGCACGAGCGGAAAGTCTTTGGATATGACGTAGTCGGTGGCGATCTTGATCTCGGCCGCCGGGTTGATATTGCCGAGGCCGTTCAGGTGCTGCTGATCGTCGGCGGCGCGGCGCCCCAGGTCGTAGGCAATCGCAATGCTCGTGCGCCAGTGGTCGGTGTTGATCACGTTGGCGCCGACGCCCTCGCCGGTCGACGCGAAAAACAGATCGCGATAGCGCAAGTCGATACTCGGGCCTGCCAGCACGCGGTAGCGGTCCGAGCCATCGGAGCGCGGCTGGAAGGCGGCCGCCGCGCCGAAACTGAACTGCCAGTTGGGTGTGCTGGCTGGGTCGGGGTCAAACATTTTTTGCAGCGGCACCCCGGCCGAATACTGCCATTCCGCGAGTGGTGACGGCGTTTGTGCATGAGCGGGCGCCATCACCACACCGCAGCCGCACGCGATCGTCCACACGAGCATGCGGGTCGTCGGCTTGCACAGCGGTTTTTTCCTTGTTATCCACATTCCACGAACTCCCGGCTACGCACCGTCAACTCTTGCATGCGAGCGATCGGCAAAAATGGCATCGGGCGGCGCCATGATGCGGCGCTACGGTTGCCATCACGTAACAACGACACGGCGCAATGCAGAAGTTGCCGCGGCCGGAATGCGCTAACAGCGATTTCGCTGCGAACAGGTCAGATTTGCGCGTCCGGCTGTCGCATTCAAGCAAGTGGTGTACCTGGCGCGAACACGTGTGACTCAACTCGCGAGGCTCGGCAGGAATATCTCAGAGAGAATCGCCGAAGGCGCACGCCACTGGTCTGGGGAGTTGTAGTTGCCCGAAGTCACGCACAACACGAAATCGAGTCCGGGAAAGACAAAGAGCCGCTGCCCGCCGTTGCCGATCGCCGCGACGAAACGTTCGCCGTAGCTACCGCCCTTGCCTTCCTGCAATGCCTCGCCGACGTACCAGAGGTAGCCGTAATGCAGCCCGGGATAGCCGATATCGACGAGCGCAGCCGGGCGGAAACTCTCGTGCAGCCACCCGGCCGGCACGACCGTCTTGCCGTTCCACTGGCCGTCGGCGAGCACCATCTGACCGATCCTTGCCAACTCGCGTGGCGTCAGCCGGAGGCCGGACGCTGCGTAGACTTCGCCGTCGGCGCCTTTCGCCCATTCCGTCGAACCGATCCCGAGCGGTGCAAAGAGCACCTCGCGCGCGAAGTCGGGCAAGTTGCGGCCCGTTCCCTTCTCGATGATTTTCGCCACCAGTGCGACGTTGCCACCGCTATAGATCCAGCCCTTGCCTGGGTCGCCGACCACCGGACGAGAGAGCACGTAGCGGTATCGATCGGCGGCGGCGTCCATCGCGGTCTCGCCGTTCGCTGGATCGGTGTACGGCAGCTTCTCGTTCCATTGCATGCCGAGCGTCATCGACAGTGCGTCGCGGATGGTCAGGCGGGCGCGCTGCGGGTCGGCGGCGAGATCGGGATACTCGGGGAACTGCGCAAGCAGCGACTGTTCGACCGCGGGAACCTGGCCGCGGGCGAGCGCGATACCGTACAGCAGCCCGACGATGCTCTTCGTCACCGAGCGAATATCGCGCAGTGTGTCGGGACCGAACTCGACCTCGCCTAACGGGCCGCGCCGGCTCGCATCGTCGCCTTTGAAGTAGCGCTCGAAGACGATGCGACCACTTCGTAGCGCGACCACGCCGTGCACCCCGGCAAGCCGGCCGCTTGCCTCGAGCTTGTCGAAGCGGCCCACGAGACCCGGTTTGAACCCGGCTGCTTCCGGTGTGATGGTTTGCCAGTCGGTTGCGGCAGGAACCGCTGCCTGCGTGGGTGTGGCGAGTAGCGTTAGCGAATTCGCAGCGCACATTGCGCCGAGGTTTTTCAGAAACGTCCGTCGACTGGCGGTGTTCATGGGGCGATGTCTCCTGGAAGAAATCGTGCAATCCGCGTGTCGCTGCGCGCGCAACGTTTGCGGTGAGCCAGTCTAGCAAATACCGTCGGGTCGATCATCAACGTCGTGCTCGGCGGCGTCAATGAACTGCCCACGTCCGCCACATCTGCCGGTAGGCGCGCTCTACCTGGTACGCGAAGCGGCTACCGTCCATCAGCGGCGATGCTTCAAGGCGCGTACGCAAACCGCTGCGCAGGGCCGACAGCCGCGGCAGATCGCGCGCCAGTTCGACGGCGATACGCACGAATTCTTCGTCGGTATACGCCGCGAGTTCGGACAGGCCGAGATTCGCGAGCTGGCTCAGGCCGCCCCGACCGACCGCTGTCTGTCCAACCCGCGTGACGACCGGCACGCCCATCCATAACGAATCGAGACTGGTTGTGTGGCCGTTGTAGGGAAACGTGTCGAGACCGAGATCGATGTCGTGATACGTGGCCAGATACGCGGCGCGCGGACGGAACGGTACGAAACCTACGCGCGCGGTGTCGATGCCCTGTGCGTCGGCACGTTCGACGAGCCGTTCGCGGCCCTCGCCTGCCGCCGACATCAGCACCAGTCGTGCGTACGGCAACGCTTGCATGACACCGGCCCACATCGCCAACGTGCGATCGGTCAGCTTGCACGGGTTGTTCAAACAACCCAATGTCACCTCGCCGTTAGACACGCGCTTCGATGCGGGCAACGCGTTGACCGCGGGCGTGTCGGTCAGCGGGTCGTAGCACCAGAACGACTCCAGCGCGCGAACCGATTGCTCGCTGTAGTGGCTATCGTGCCAGGGCGGATCGAGATGCGCATCGGTGAGTCTGTAATCGATCGCGTCGATGCCGGTCGTGCCCGGATAGGCGAGCCACGCCACCTGCACCGGCGCTGGTTTGCGCACAAACAGCAACGGGCGCCCGTCGGCCATATGCATCGTCAGATCGATCAGGATGTCGATGCCGTCGGCGCGGATCGTCTGCGCGAGTTGTTCGTCGTCGAGCGTGCGTACGTCGCGCCAGACGTCGGCATAAGCGGCGATGCGCGCCGTGACCGCGTCCGGTCGCTCGACGCTCGAGTAGCAGACGATCTCGAACGCGTCGTGATCGTGATGCGCGAGCAACGGAATTGTGAACAGCGCCTGGCAATGGTCGCGGAAATCGGCGGAGACATAGCCGATGCGCAGTCGCCGGTTGGGCGAACGATCGTTGCTGTGCGGTTTCAGTGTGGTTCGCAAAGGGTCTTCGTACCGCGCCGACCAGCGACGCGATTCGTCGCGCACCGTCTGCGCGTCGTCGCAGCGGAACGTCAGCGCATACAGCAGGTTGCTGTGCGCGATCACATTATCCGCATCGCAATCGAGCGCACGGCGATAACTGGCGATCGCATCGTCGAGCGCCCCGCCGTCCTTCAGCACGTTGCCGAGATTGTTGTGACTGACTGAATGCGTCGGATCGATCGCTATCGCGCGGCGCAAGTATGTTTTTACGTCGTCTGTTCGACCGAGTGTGCGATACAGGTTGCCCAGATTGTTGCACGCAGCAACGCTGTCGGGACGCAGCCGCAACGCACCGGCGAATGCGTCGGCCGCGGCCGCGAATTCGCCGAGCGAACGGTGCGCGTTGCCGAGGTTGTTGTGCGCGTCCGCGTGATCGGATTTCAGCTCGATTGCGCGACGGTACTGGACGATTGCATCGCGCGGACGACCGGTTGCGTGGGCGGCATTGCCGAGGTTATACGCGGCCTCTGCCGAAGTGGGATCGAGTTCGACTGCGCGTTCGAGCATCGCCAGCGCCTCTGGATAGTCGCCTCGCTCGCATAGCGCCACACCGAGATTCACGCGTGCCGCCGCACTGCACGGCTCGCAATGTACTGCATCGCGGAGCAGCGCAATCGCTTCGTCGAAGCGCCCGGATACGCGCAGCACACTACCTAGGTTGGTCAGCGCGTCCGCGTTGGCGGGTTGCACGGCCAGCGCGCGACGATATGCATGTTCCGCTGCGCTCAGGTCACCAAGATGCCGATATGCATTGCCAAGCGGATTCAGCGCCTCGACGCATGCAGGGTCGAGATCGAGAACGCGAAGCCACGTATCGACGGCTGCGCGCATGTCGCCTTTTGCCTGCAGCGTATGGGCCAGGACGAAAAGTATGTCGGCGGATGCAGGTTGCCCGGCGAGCAGATCGCGGCAGACGTCGATTGCATCGTCGAAACGCTGCAATGCGACGAGTACCTGAGCGCGACCGAAGCGGTAGCGTGTCTGATGCGGCTCGCAGGCAAGCGCGCGCTCGACCGATATAAGCGCGCGCCCGGCGTCGCCGCATTGCAGGTCGAGGATGCCCAGTCTGAAGCTCGCGTCCGCATGCGCAGGCTGCTCGGTGAGCACGGCTTCGTAGAGGCTACGTGCGGTAATCAGATCGCCGGCCAGATGATGGCTTTTCGCCTGCGCAAGTAAAGCGGCGATGCCCTCTTCCGTTGCGCGTGCATCCGGATTCGCAGCAGCGGCCGGCCAGTTACTCATGCAACGGGTGTACCCATGCGCGACACCTGCAACCGTTCAAAAGCATCGACGATCGGTTGCACGAACGCATTCTTGTGCGCAAGCGGACCATCGGCCGCCTCGCGATGAATCAGCATCGTCGCGTTCGCTTCGAAGACAAAGACTCGTCCATCGGGCAGCAACGTGAAGTCGATGCCGCCATAGTCCAGATCGAGCCGGCGCCCGATCGCCGCGATTGCCTTCGCCGCGCGTTCGCCAAGCGCGGTTCGCGGGTCCTCAAGAAAGCGTCGTTCCTCGTCGATCTTCGCGCGGTTCGTCGTCATATCCGCGGAAAAATAATGCACCATCCAGTGCGACGAGATCGCGAGGTGATAGGGAAACGGCTCGCGATCGACGAACACCGTCCGGTACTTGCGGTAATGGCCGTCCGTGCTGCGAAAGTCGATGAATTTCGTCAGATAGCACGGTGCGGAGAGCGCCTTGAGCGCGCCCCATAGTGTGTCGAACGATTCATGCAGCACGAGTCCGTCGCCGCCGTGCGTAGCAAGCGGACGCATCAATAGCGGAAAACCGATGCCCGCAACCTCGAGCCGCTCGGCCAGCGTGCGGTATGAAGCGGGCCGCGCTTCGACGCGAATGCACGGCGCGGTCACGACGTTGTCGATGCCGGCCAGCAGCAACGCCATCCGGTGACGCTGCGTACGGGCAACCCTGTCTGGCCGGTTCAGCATCGCCTGCCCGCAGCGCTGCGCAAAACGCTGCAGCCTTGCGGTGAGCGGCTGCGCGATGTCAGGCTCGCCGATTGCGTTGAACACGAGATCGAACGGCGGTAATTGCGCGTCTTCTGTGTCGTGCGCGTAGTCGATCGCGTACTTGATGCGGTAAGTGGTATCGAACGGCAGCAAGGTTTCGAACGGCACGTTGCCGCACGCGTGCCCCGAACACAGGATCAGCAGATGCCGCCGCGCATTCTGTGCCGGCTCGATAAACACGCGCTGCAGGCTGTATGCACGCGAGCGGTGTTGCTGGGCATCCGCAGCCTGCCCTTGCGCTTCGAAAATCGCGGCGAGATTCTGGTGGGCGATCGCGAGATCGGGGTGCACCTTCAGCGCTTGGCCATACCAGTGCTTCGCCGCGTCGTGTTCGCCCTTCATGTAGTAGACGGTGGCGAGGTTGTAGAGCGGAATAGCTGCAAGGCTGGGCTCGCCGGCAGCAATCGTATCGAAGGTGGCGAGAGCGATGCGGTGGGCGAGAAAACCGGTGTCGTCGCCCGCCGCTTGCAACGCTTGCGCCAGCGCGGCATGCAACGCGAGATTGAGCGGATCGTCGTCGAGTTGTCGAGCGAGAGCGGTCACGGCGGTCGGCGAGTCTGGCGCCCCTGCGACGGCAACGGCATCGTCGCACGCGGTATGGAGTGTGCTCATACGTGCTGCAGCGAGAATTCGGTTAGCGTGTCGCACAGCGTATCGACTGCCGCTTCCGTCACCGCGTTGTACAGCGACGCACGCAAACCGCCGATCGAGCGATGTCCTTCCAGTCCGACAATCTGCCGCTCGCTCGCCGTTTCCAGAAATGCACTATCGAGCCGGCTATCGCCGAACGTAAACGCAACATTCATCTGCGAGCGCCACGACGGCTGCGCATGGATCATGACTACATCGCCGAGCGCATGCAGCGTGTCGTAGAGCCGCGCAGCCTTGCGCGCGTTGATGCGCTGCATCGCCTCGAGTCCGCCGATCTCCGTACGCAACCAGCGCGTCACCAGCGCCAACACATAGATCGCGAACACCGGTGGCGTGTTGTAGTTCGAACCGTGAGCGATATGCGTGCGGTAATCGAGGATTGCAGGGAGTCCGTCGGGAATGCGTTCGATCATCTCGCGATGAATCGCGGCAACCGTGACGCCGGCCGGTCCGAGATTTTTCTGCGCATGGGCGTAGATCATCGAGTAGCACTCGGTGCGCACCGGTTTCGACAGAAAATCCGACGACATGTCGGCGATCAGCGGTACCGGCAACGTATGTTCTCGCGCGGGAAACTGCAGACCTTCGACCGTCTCGTTCGTCACGTAGTGCAGATACGCCGCCGATGCTGCGACGTTCAAAGCGTCGAGATCGGGCAAGCGGCAATAGCCACTATTGCGGCCATCCCACGCAATCTTTGCGGCCCCAACACGTGTCGCTTCTTCTGCGGCCCGCCCGCTCCAGTAACCCGACGCGATGTATTCGGGCGCACCCGCGTCGGCAATGGCGCCGGCCGCGAAGTTCATCGGGATCATCGCGAACTGCAGGCTGCTGCCGCCTTGCAGGAACGTCACCGCGTAATCGTCGGACAGCGCGAGCAGCGCGCGCAGGTTCTGCTCCGCTTCATCGAGGATCGCGCGAAACCACGCCGACCGATGGCTCATGCCGAGCACGGAGAGCCCGGTTTCCGGCAACGCCACAATTGCCTCGCGGGTTTGCCGCAATACCGATTCCGGCAATGCGCCGGGACCGCCGGAGAAATTAAGGGCATTGGTCATCGTCGGGGACCGGAATAAATTCGTTAGCTCGATGCAAGCAAGGTCGCGCGCGGACGCACGACGAACCGCACTGCCAGACCAGACTAGCAACGCGTTTCGTCATGCAAACAATCGATGAAGGGGGTGAAGCGCCGTCAATTCGGCGATATAGGCGGGATTGCGTAGCGCGAAGGCGCAGATCGCGGCTTTTGTCCGGCCACGTGGTTGCTCGACATATAGACGCAGGTCGCGAGCGATCCTCGATACTTGCGGATTACGCCAGAACAGCTTTCAAATTACTTCCGTCAGCAGCGGGGAATTTTGCTAACTGTCAGCTACGGAGATGCTAGTTGCCGTGTCGGGTGCCCAGTCGCAACGCTGCGACAGGCGCACAAAGCGCCCGCCCCGTCACGCCCTTAGCAAGACCCTACCCCCCACTTCGCTGAAGAACGATGCTTTGATCGAACGATCCCCACACCGCTATCGAGCGAGGTCTGCTGTTATCCCAACTCCTGATCGGTGCTGTCACAACGCCGGACAGACTGCTTGTAAGCGCACTGCCGGGGAAGCTGAGCGCAAGCCCGCTAAACCGGTTGACGATGCGATACGCGAAGGCATCGCCGGTGACGACTTTCTGGAAATACCACTGCTGCTGCACCGACGAACCGGCCGGCGAGAGTTTGACCGGTGCGCCCCAGGCTCGACCCGCGTCGCTATTGTCCACGCCAAGGTAAGCACCGTCGATCGAGATCGTGAAGAATCCGTCGCCCGTCGCTTTGAACCTCCACGCGCCAGATGCGAGTGCCGGCACATTAGCCCGCGGATTGCCCGGATGTGCAATGAAGTATTCGCCGTTGGGCGAGTCAGCGGTAATCGAGTGACCAGCGGCATCCGCGTAGTAGACCGGTACGGGATCGGTCGACGAATCGAGGTGTGCGGTGATGTCGATATATTCGCCGTCGGACTGCGAGCAACTGTATGCGCAATAGGTACGGAAAGTCTGGCCAAGCGGGCTGGATGACGTTTTCGTTGCGGTGTCCACGAACCATCTGTACCAGGAGGCCGAACTGTACGGGACACTACCGGCATAAGTCCATTGCTGGGTAGCAAGATCACTCGACGTATATAGTTTTAGCGTCGTGGCAGGCAGGCCGTAATCGAAACTGGGGGTTCCGGGCTTTGAGATCGTTCTGTCCTCGGCTACCGCGATGTACTTCTGCAGATAGACGTTCCATGAAATGCTCATAACCCGCAGCGTTGCGTTGGTGTAGCCCGCGTCAAGCAAACTGCCTGTGTTGCCCGTGGGGGTGACAAAAGTCTCGCTTCCGGTGGCGTCGGCCGCGGGACCGCCCTGAGCAGTGAGGTCGACAGACGGGCCTTGAATATTCGATTCGAGCGAGCTCGACACAGGGGCGCGCGCGCAGGGAGTCGTAGCCGCGCTCGATGCGTCGCAAGTCCAGTTCGTTCCCAGTACCTGTTGCCATTTCCCGTTGTAGAACTTCTGCCACGACGAAGACGTCATCTTGCGGCTAATCGGCGCTCTTGCGACATGTGCCCACATGTAGTTGTCAAAGCCAGACGGAGCGCCGTTCTGACCGAGTATTCGACTCGTATAGAAGATATAGAAATATCCCGATGCGTAGTCGACGAACAGCCGGGGGTCCCCGTCGCCATAGTAGTAGTAAGGCGTATGAGGGTCGCCTTTGCCGTACGGCGAGGTCACGATCGGAGACTGCAGGGTCCAGCTCGCCCCACGGTCTCTCGAGATAGCGTAGGAAATCGCGTCGACCCGCGGATTCGTGCCGAACAACTCGTTATGCACGATGCCATACCAGTCCCCTGTATCGGGATCGACCCAGACGCCGATCATGTCGCAGTAGTCGGCCTGCGTATAGGAGGTTTGCGATTTGACCGGTTTTCCGAACAACTCGATTGCTACCGGGTTACCGTCGTTGCAAAGCACGCGTGTATCGTACTGGGAGTGAGCCTGCGACAGCGAAACGGAGTCGGCATTTGCGCCGCTATAGAAATCCCACACGTGATCGGCAGGGACATCGTCGTACTGCGAGTAGGCGTTTTCGAGGAAGAACGTGCCATCCCTGTCGATGAAGAGCGAGTTGGGGCTATCCGAGTAGATGCTCATCGGTACCGGCGCCGACGCACGGAACGTGACGGCCTGCGCGGGCGCGGCCTGCAGCAGCCCGAGCAGGATCGCTCCCAGTGCGGTCAGCGAAATACGGCTTCCAGATCGCTTCATGATTCCCCTCGTTTCCATAGAATCGACGTACATCGGTAGACATGGCCGATGCGTTGGCGCGCTACCGTCAGGCAAGCGTCGCCGCGAATTCGATCGGCTGCGCATCCAGCTGATGGAGATCGAACACGATGATTTCGTTGTAGCCCGGCCTGAGCCACGGTGCCGGGCAATAGAGTCTGGTCTGCGGACCGATGTGCCAGTAGCGGCCGAGATTCCGGCCATTCGCCCACACCATGCCCTTGGTCCAGCGACTCATATCGACATAAGTATCGCCAACCTCGTTCAGTTGAAACTCCACCTTGAAGAACAGGCCGCCTTTTCTGGCATTCGTGGTCCCAGGACGAAGATTCGCTATGAATGCGTCATCCATCGGCAACAGGTGGACCTCCCATCCGGTCAGCACGCTGCTCTGGCCGCTCTGATCCTGCAGCGCGACCGATTCGAGAATGCCTTTGCGATCGACGATCGCATGACCGAAATTGACCCGCCCCATGCCTTCCACCAGGATTTCGAGTACAGGAGAAGCCGACGTCACTGCGGTTGATAGCGGCAACGGCGCATGGTGCGTGACGTGCAGACGCTGCGCGTAGGCGGCCGGTATCGCCGCCCGCGAAATGCCGCCCATGTACTGATCGCCGATGCACACCGTCGCGTAATCGTGAACGTCTGTGACGGTAAGCGCCCCGCCGTCGTAACGTGGCAACTGCTTGCGGTACAGAATGAACCCGAACGCCTGGCCGTACATCTCGAACGGCTGCGGGTTGACCGTTTGGGAAGCAGGCAGTGCAGCAGGCAGGTTGTCCCAGATAGAAGCATAGGGAACGGGCGCGAGTGCCTCGGACCGGTTGCGCGTGATCGTGGCAATCGGTCGCGGCACCGCAGGAAGCGAGGATGGCAGATAGCCAGCGATGAGATTCCGGTACCTCGTGTAGTGCGCGGTCGCAACACCTTGTTCGCTAATTGGAGCCGCGTAGTCGTAGCTCGTGATATCGGGCTGATACTCGCCGGTATTGACATCGGTATTGGCGCCGGAGAAGAAGCCGAAACTCGTACCGCCATGAATGACGTACAGATTGAACGACAGCTTTTGCTGCATCAGCGTGGTTAGCGTTGCAGTGATGTCGGTGGCGGTGCCTTGCAGGAACGGGTCGCCCCAATGCGTGAGCCAGCCTGGATAGACTTCGCCCGCCATCGCCGGCACGCCCGGATAGGCATGCCGCGACGCCGCGATATCCGTGGCCGTTCCGCCGCTCAACCCGATCGCGCCACCTGTCACGTTCGAATGATTCTGCTCGAGCTCCGTGAGACCGTCTTCCGTATAAAACGGCCCCTGTATCCCGCCTTGAACCCAGAGCTGGCGAACCTCCTCCATATAGGTCGGGTCGTTCGCATAGGAGCCAAATTCATTCTCGATCTGGATCATCAGGATCGGTCCGCCGTTGGCGACGAGCAAGGGATTGATGCGCGGTATCAGTTCGTTGATATAACGCGTAACCGCGGCCATGTAATGCGGATCGTTAGCCGAATTTGTCCTTAGCTTGATGTCACGATGGCGCAGCAGATAAGACGGAATACCACCCAGGTCCCATTCGCCGCAGATATACGGACCGGGACGCAGCAGCACCCACATATCCTCATCCTGACAAAGCTTGATGAATGCTTCGATGTTGCGATTTTCCGTTTCGAAATCGAAGTGACCTGGCGTCGTCTCGTGGTAGTTCCACATGATGTAAAACGCGACGGTGTTCATGCCCATCGCCTTCGCCATCCTGATCCGATGCCGCCAGTATTCGACCGGGATGCGTGCAGGATGCATTTCGCCGCTGCGAATCTGCAGCGCGCGCCCATCCAGCAGAAACTGACTGCCGTCCGGGCTAAACGAGAAGGTATGGCGTTCTTTCACACGTGGACTGACAGATTCGGCGGAAACGTTTTTAGCGGTGTTCGTGGAATTCAGGGTGCCGCTATCGTTCTCGCTACCGTATGCCGATATGAACGGCACCAGCGCGGCCAACGAGACAAATCTTCTTCTATCCATTTCGCCTCCTCCAGCAAGTTCGACTTTGCGTAACCGGTTTTCTTAAGCCCATCACTGTGGACTGCCGGGCGACGATACACAGCGGATAGAGAGGTATGCAAACTTTTGATGACGATTCCAGATACTGGATGCTTTGGCATCATCACGCCATGTCGCAAGCTTCAACAATACTCAAAGCCACTGGTCCTTCCATGTTTCCCGAACGACTCTATATAGCGAACCAGCGCGCAAGCGACCTTCGTAAAGCGGTATCCAAACTCATTCAACAGGGATAGAGATGAAGCCAGACAGGAGCTGTAACGGTAGCAAGCAGGGCCGGCTAGCTGCACTCAGTATCGTGACGATCGGAATGCTGGCGCTGGCGGGATGCGGCGGCAGTGATGGTGGTTCGTCCTCGAGTAGTGCCGCGAATCTGAAGCAAACCTCAAACAACCAAGCAAACCCCGCAGCAAGCAATCAGCCTTACGTCGATACGATCGCCTATTCGATGAACGCCACCGATGGTCTGGCCGCGTCACAGGTCACCGAAAAGGCCGCCGTGATGCAGCACCAGTGGAAATCCGGCAGTACGACGATCGACTACACGACCACCACCGGTCACCTGACCGCCGCGGACGCGCAAGGCAACCCGGAGGCGTCGATGTCCTACGTCGCCTACACCGCGCCGAGCACGAACGGTGCGCCGCGCCCGGTGACGTTCATCTATAACGGCGGCCCGGGTTCGTCGTCGATCTGGCTGCGTCTCGGTTCGTTTGCGCCGACGCGCGTCGCCACGCCCGACCCGCTGTTCGGCAACAACTGGCCGAACTATCCGCTCGTCGACAACAAGGAAAGCATGCTCGACGTGTCGGACCTGGTGTACATCGATCCGCCGGGAACCGGGCTCTCCGAAGCCGTTCTGCCGAACACGAACCAGGTCTTTTGGGGCTGCGATCCGGACGTCAAGGTGATACGCGATTTCGTCGAGCGCTATATCGCCGTCAACAATCGCAGCAAGTCGCCGCTGTATCTGTACGGGGAGTCGTACGGCACGCCGCGCACCGACATGCTCGCGCTGTCGCTCGAGTCCGCCGGTGTCCATCTGACGGGGATCGTGTTGCAGTCTTCGATCCTGAACTATGGGTCAACCGACGATGCCGCCGACGACCTGCCGAGCTACGCGGAAGTATCGGCCTACTACAACCAGGTTTCGCCGGCACCGGTTAGCCTGAGCGCCTATGCACAGCAGATGGAGCAGTTTTCGACCGCTCAGTATCGTCATCTGAACAACGGCACACCGCCTTTGCGCACGCTGCAGTCGTGGTCGCAAACATCGGGCATGAGCGTGCAGGCATTGCAGAGCTACTTCAGTCAGAACTGGTTCTCGGACACGCTGGTCAGCAACGGGCAGATCGGCCGTTATGACGGACGCGTGACGTTGCCGGACTCCGACCCGCGGCTGCAGAGCGACAACGATCCGTCGGACATCCTGATCTCGCAACCGTTCACGAACGCGCTTGCAACACAGATGCCGCAATATCTCGGCTACACGGCGCCGAACTCGACCTACGTGCCGTTGAACGACGGCATGACCTGGGACTTCTCGCACGGTGGCCAGTCTTATCCGGACACGATCCCCGATCTGCTCGGTGCACTGACGCTCAACCCACGGCTCGAGATCCTGTCGGAAAACGGCTATCACGATCTGGCCACACCGTTCTTCAATACCGAGAAGCAGCTCGCGCGACTCCAGACAGTGCCTCATCTAAATCCGAACCTGCAGGTGACTTTCGTCCAGGGCGGTCACATGATCTATCTCGACGACGTGGCACGGCCGCAGGTGAAAGCGCACCTCAAGCTGTTCTACGCGGCGAAGCAGATTCCGGGTGCCCTCACGCTGACGACGCTGCCGCAGCCGTGGCGTGACGAAAGCCCGGCGAGTTCACCGACCGTTAGTACGCCCAGCACTGTGACGCAGGCGGCCGCGCCCTGAGCGCTGCAGCAGTGCGCGTTTTTAACAGCAACCTGCTGTTCACCCATCTAATGCGAGTGATCATGTCTCTTATCAATTTGCTGCGACGTATGTCTCCGTTGATTGTCCTCGGTGCTGTCATGAGTAGCGCTCACGCGTTGCCGCCGCAAGCGGTCGCGCCCGTGACGTTGCCGCATGGCAGTCATGGTGTCGACGGTCCGTTCTTTCCGCAGAACCGTGTGGCGGCCGTGACCCCGTCCACCGGCGCGACCTTGCAACAGCAGGCGCAGCAGCGCGTCGAAGCACGACTCGGCGCCAACACGGCGCTCAGCAATGGCGCCTCTGTCACGAAGGCACAGGCGCAAAGCAGCGGTCTCGGCTATGTCGCCAAACATTTCGAAGAGATCGATAGTGCCCATACCGGGCGCGTGTCGATGAGCGATGTCAGGCAGTATCTGCAGCAGCAACAGCGTTAAGCGATAACAGCGCGACAACGCGATAACAGCGATCCGGCCGCTCCCGGATCGCTGTTTACCACCTTTTTACTTGCCGCCGAGATACAGATATCTACAATATCGGCAACATCAAACCGCGAACGGGTCCCATGAATAACCGATGTCGTCGATCGTCGAACCATCTCACTGCCTGACCGGCAGGACGTCCGCGTGCCCTTTCTTCTAGCCGCCGTCTTGCCAGCAGGCAGATGGTGCGCGCCGCAGTAGTCTTTTCAAGCCCTTTATCTAGCGCCACCTGAACGCGGGATTGCCCCGCGTCTGGATGATCGCGTCTTGCGAGCGAGACTCGCAGCGCGGCGGGATGAGTGTGCGCGCATCGAATGCGGCATCGCCCTGTATTTAGCGCTGCCAGGTCAATGCTTTCTACGTAGCAACCCTGCACTACGCATCACACCGAGGTCTCTCATGTTTGAAATGAACAAAAACTATAGCCGCGAGTACATCCACACCGTCTGCGGCGGCAGCAAGCAGGCTTTTCTTCCGACGAAGAATGGCAAGGTAGTCGCCGCGTGCCTGCGGCCCGACCTGAACCCACACGCACCTGAGGTCATCCTCTGCGACGGCGGTGCCGCGGCACGTGCCGCCGGCAGAACGCTCGCAAGACAGGCCGGCGAGATTCCGGTGTTCATCAAGATCGAGACCGATTCGTTTCGCTACGTGGGTCAGTTCGCCGTAAGCGAATCTTTGACTGCGCCGCTCGACTGCGCGCCCTATGCTCATAGGAGCAGTTTCACAGCGGCCCAGATCTCGCGCGTGATCAAGATGAACCGTTGCTAGCTTGCGCGAGGCGTGCTGAAATGAAGCGCCGCCGTTTCCAGACCGGCTATGCGTCCGCATAGCGTGGCTGAAAACGGCGGCGTATCGCGCACAACGCGTGCACGACGCGTGCGCAAATCGTGGAGGTATTACGCAGCGGCCGCCGTCAACTGCACCGGCAGATAGTTCTGCAGATACTCCTCGAATTCCGCCCGCACCTCGGGATGCCGCAGCGCGAATTCGACGGTCGCCTTCAGATAGCCAAGCTTGCTTCCGCAATCGAAGCGCGTGCCGAAGTAGCGATATGCCAGCACCTGCTCTTCGGCAAGCAACGACTGCAATGCATCGGTGAGTTGCAGTTCACCGCCTGCACCGGGCTTCAACGCGCGAATGTGCTTGAAGATGGTCGGCATCAACACATAGCGGCCCACTACGCCGAGATTGGACGGCGCCTTTTCCGGTGCGGGCTTCTCGACGATGCCCGAGAGCTTGATCACATCCTCTTCCCACTCGCGACCATCCACCACGCCATACGAGCGGCTGTCTTCGCGGGCGATCGTTTCGACGCCCACCACCGAGCTGTGATAGTGGTTGAACACGTCGACGAGCTGCTTCATGACCGGCTTCGTGCTGTGCAACAGATCGTCCGCGAGAATCACGGCGAACGGGCTCTCGCCGACCAGTTTTTCGGCACACAGCACCGCGTGTCCGAGACCGAGCGCGGTGGCCTGTCGCACATAAAAACAATCGACGTTGGCCGGCTTGATGCTGCGCACGAGTTCGAGCAACTGGTCCTTGCCGCGTGCCTCGAGCTCGGCCTCGATTTCATACGACTTGTCGAAGTGATCTTCGATCGCGCGCTTGCTGCGCCCGGTCACGAAGATCATCTCGGTGATGCCGGCCGCGATGGCCTCTTCTACCGCGTACTGGATCAGCGGCTTGTCGACGATGGGCAGCATTTCTTTCGGACTGGCCTTGGTGGCCGGCAGGAAGCGTGTTCCGAGGCCCGCCACGGGAAACACGGCTTTAGTGACTTTCAGCATGGTCTGCATTCCCACATCGGTTAATCAATCTTTGCGGTCCGTTAGCGTGGACGACACTGAACGCCACGCGGTCCGGAAACTGTCCTCAAAAAGGTTAGCGGAAAAATATTCGTTTTCCGTAATGAATTCATGCGATCGATCGTGAATCGGGCCTTTCGATCGCATGCTGTCACATCGCGAAATCTGATCGGGAAGTGTTACGTGATGAAGCGGCTGATTAAAACTCAATGCGCAATTATTACGTGAAATACGGGCACTGCTTATTCGCTTTCGTCGAACGGCGGAAGCTTGCCCGGATTCATCCGGAAGCGTCCGATCGGTTCGTTGCGCAACGCTTCCCGGTAGGCGGATACGCCCACCAAAACCAGCAGGACGGCGATCCCCGCGAGCAAGTGCATGTTCATGGCTTTACTCCTGGTCAAATGAGTCCGAGACTCAAACTAGCACGAAAAAATCGACAAATAATTCAGCGACCCCGCCAGTTAATTTTTTCAATCCATTCGAGTCATCAATTCGACTTGTTATTTCAGTTCGTGAGAAATTTTTATTCATTTTTCGAATTGCCGTTGCTCTACGATAGACCATGCGAGCCCGTGCCTGCAGAACATGTCGTGCGCCGGGTCTGCGTTGTGTATATAAGCAAATCACGCGGTATGGATAAGGAGCGCGCATGAGCGATTCGGCCTTCGAAGCAACCGGCACTTCGCTGCCCTTTCAGGCGCTGCCGGCCAGCGAGGCCCGCGCGGAAAGCGCCAGCAAGGATCACGTCATCGACGCCATGCGCGGTTTCGCGGCGCTGCTGGTGGCCTATTTTCATTGCCGGCAGGTTGAATGGATCGGCATGCAAAGCTTTCACCAGACGGTGGGCCGGTCGCTCGATTTCAGCAACATCGTCGCGTATCTGACGTTTCCAGTGGCCTGGGGGTCGGCTGGTGTGCCGATCTTCTTCGTTATCAGCGGTTACTGCATTCATCGCGGCGCGGCGTTGCGGCTTGCCCAGAACCCGGCCTGGCGGCTCGACGCCACTAACTTCTGGGCGCGCCGCTTTGCGCGCATCTATCCGGTGCTGTTCGCGGCACTGCTTCTGACGCTCGCGCTCGACTGGGCCAGCCTGCAATTGCCGCCGGTCAGCCATAAGATCCGCGAGATCGGCCTGCAGGCGTTCCTCGTCAACCTGTTCTCGCTGCAAGGCGTAGCCGGCAAGACCTATGGTTCGAACGGCGCGCTCTGGACACTGTCGCTCGAAGTGCAGTTCTATGCGATTTATCCACTGTTGTTCGCCTTGCGGCGGCGTATCGGCATCACGCCGGTGCTGGTGCTCGTCGCGCTCGTCAATGTCGTGTCGGCATTTTGCCTCGAGCGCCATGACATCCAGTTCTTCACGTCGTACTGGCTGTCGTGGACGCTCGGCGCGTGGATCGCCGATACGAAAGCGCACGCGGTTGCTTCTACGCAACGGCCGTCGCTATTGCTCTACGGTGCGGCGGCGGTGTTCACGGCACTCGGCTGTGTCGCGTTCCATTTCGGGCAGTACGTTGCGTTCCAGTTGTGGGCGCTCGGTTTCGCCTGCTACCTGTATCGCGCGCTCGACACGCGCCGTACCGCCGGCGGCACCGCGATGCGCGCACTGTCGCGGCTCGGCGATTTCAGTTTTTCGCTGTACGTCGTGCATCTGCCGATCTTCGTGCTGCTGTCGTCGCTGCTGTTCCGCTCGGCGCTGCAACAGTCGATCTGGCCTTCGTTCGGCTATATGCTGGTCGCCATTCCGGTTGCGTATGGGTTTTACCGACTGGTCGAGCTTCCGGCGATGAAGTGGTCGGCGAGTCTGAAACCGCGCAACGCCAATTCCGGCAAAACCTCGAAAACGGCAGTGCGGGCCTGACGTCACGCAACGCAACGAACGTCAACGATCGGCGCGGCAACCCGGCAAAGCGCCGGGTACCGCTGCGCCTACCTGATTTCGCCGCAAGGCAAACGCATACCTCGCCGCGCGGTTTTGCGCGCGGCAGCAGACCCTCAGCCCGCGACCGCCTTCAAGATCCGCTCAACCGACGCCACATAGTTGCCCGGACCGAAACGCTGACGAGCGACACGGTTGCCGTTCGCGACCAGTTGCTCGCGCAGGCTCTCATTGGCGCGCAGTTCGGCGAGCGTATCGGCAAGCCCATGCGCGTCGCCCGGCGTACACAGCAGACCGTTCACCCCGTCGTCGATAATCTCGACCACACCACCGGCGCGTGCCGCGACGACCGGGCGCTGCGCAAGCATCCCTTCGACGATCACCCGGCCGAACGGCTCGGGCGTAATCGACGTATGCACGACGACGTCGACGGCTCGCATGCAGGCCGCGATATCGTTCTGGAAGCCGACAAAATGCACGCGGTCGCCGATCCCGTGATTGACGACGAACGCACGCAGCGTAGCCTCGTAATCGTCCTCGCCGAACAGCGGCGCACCGACCAGCACCGCATGCATATGCGGGTTCAGCACGACGGCTTCGAGCAGCACGTGCTGGCCTTTCCAGTGCGCGAGACGGCTGAACGAGCCGACCAGGAAACCTTGCTGCGGCAGATTCAGCAGCGCACGCAACGTTGCTTGCGGGACATCGGCCAGCGCGTCGAACGGCGCAGCGGAGATGCCGTTGAACACCACGTCGACGCGCTTGCTGTCGAAGTTCGTCAGTTCGACGAACGCGCGCTTCGACGCGGCGGAATTTGCAATCACATGAGCGAGCCCGAGTTTCGCGCACCACTTGATGATCGCGAGTTGCTTGCCGCCAAAGTGCTCGCTGGTGACGATATCGCGCAGATGCCAGACAACCGGCTTGCGGGCAAAGCGGCCGGCGAGCGCGCCGATCACCATCGCGCGCTGCGTGTTTGCATAGATCACGTCGGCGCGCCGGGCCTGTTTCACGACCGCGCGCACCAGTGCGACGATGTCCTTGAACGCCGCCCACTTCGGCACCGACCCGCCGCGCTTGCGTACCTCGCGCAGCGCACCCGATTCGAATACGTTGACGGTAACGCCGGCCTGGTCGAGCGCGGTGCGAAACGGACCGTCGTCGAACAGCACGACCTCGGCACGCGCCCGCAGCGCCTTCATGATTTCGAGCAGCGACAGCTCGGCACCACCCAGCACGCCGGTCTGATCGACGGCGAGGATGCGTGGGGTATTCGCCGACGGTACGTGCGTGTCCGCGGGCGGTGCATCGAATGCAGGGAGTGACGCGCCCTGCATCTTGGGCACCGCAGCGCGTACATGAGCGAAGAAACGCTCGCGAAAATGCGCGGCGGAGAAACGCTCGGCGTTACGGCGACAATCGGCGGCGATAAAGCGCCGTGGATTGTCGGCGAAATCTTCGACTGCCGCGACAATCGACTCCACGCTCTGCTCGGCGAAGAACAACCCGGTTGGCTGCGGGTGCGTGAGATCGCGGACCGTTTCGAGTGCGCCGCCCTTGCCGTAGGCGATGACCGGGGTGCCGCAGGCCTGCGCTTCGACGACCGAAATACCGAAGTCTTCTTCGGCGGCGAAGACAAAAGCCTTCGCGCGACGCATCCGGTCATGCAACACCGCAAACGGCTGATAGCCCATGATCTCGATGTTCGGCGTCGCCTTCGCGCGAATCTTCTGCATGTCGGGACCATCGCCGATCACGACAAGCTTGCGCTCGGGCATCTGCGCAAACGCTTCGACGAGCAGATCGATCTTTTTATACGGCACCATTCGCGACGCGGTCAGATAGAAATCTTCTTTCTGCTCGTTCAGCGTGAACGCATCGACGTCGACGGGCGGAAAGATCACGTCCGCTTCGCGCTGATACACCTTGTGAATCCGCCGCGCGATAAACGCCGAGTTCGCGACAAACGAATCCACCGAATTCGACGTACGGACATCCCAGTTGCGGATGTAGTGCAGGACGAGGCGTGCCAGCATCGACTTCGGTCCGCGCGTCAGTTGCGACTGTTGCAGGTACTGATGCTGCAGGTCCCATGCATAGCGGATCGGCGAGTGCACGTAGCTGATGTGCACCTGGTCGGGACCGGTCAGGATGCCTTTGGCAACGGCGTGGCTGCTCGAAATCACGACATCGTAGGCCGATACGTCGAGCTGCTCGATCGCGAGCGGCATCAACGGCAGATAGCCGCGATAGCGGGTCCGCGCGAACGGCAGGTTCTGGATGAACGACGTCGTGGCCGTTTTGCCGCGCAGGAACGTGCGGTCGTCGAGAAAATCGACGAGGCTGAACAGGTCGGCATCCGGAAAGCACGCGACGATCTGCTCGAGCACCCTCTCTGCGCCGGCATAGGTCACGAGCCAGTCGTGCACGATTGCGACACGCACTTTGCCGTGCGCACCTTGCGGCGTGCGTACGGCGGCTACAGGGGTACTGACAGCCGGCGCGAGCACCGGTCCAGTCAATCCGCTACGCGCGGCAGGACGCAATGCGGCTTCTTCGACGAGATCGTGGTTCATGCGCTTTTCCTCGAGTTCAGTCGCACCAGCAGCGAGCGCGCGAGATCGCGCAAAGCAGGCGTCATCGTGAGCGACCAGCCCACGTTCGCGCCGACCACCAGCACCACGGCGAGGGCCGCGGCACCGATACCGGACAGGAACGTCGACAGCCACAGCGTGCCGAGCAGGAACGCGAGATGCGCGAGCATGTCGAGCACGATCGGACGCATACGGATCGCGGACAGCCACAGCAGCACGCCGTAATCGAACAACGCGCGGGCGGCCACGATCACCGCCGCACCGGTCAAACCGAAGTGCGAGATGCCGATCCACAACGCACCTGCATAGAACGGCAGCTCGAACAATCCGACCCGCGCAGCCACCGCGGGATTGACCTGCGACTGCACGAGAATGCGCGTCACACCGGCCTGGCCGACGAGCCACACACCGATGATCAGAATGCGGCCTACCGGGCCGGCTGCATTGGCGATCTCGCTACCTACCCACAGATGCAGGAACGGTTCGAGCACGATGATCGCGACCAGCGCGATCGGTGTGAACACGCCGTTGAGGAATTCGAGCGACTGCCGCGTAATCGTGTCCGCATGATCGCGACCGACAGCGGAAAGACGCGGAAACAACGTGCGCGCCAGCGCGGTCGGAACGATGTTCAGACGCGTGACGAGGTTCTGCGGCACCGTGTAGTAGGTGACGAAACGCGCGCCGAGCGACGTGCCGAGCATCACGCGATCGAGCGATTCGGCGATCATGTTGGTAACGCTCGCAATCAGCATCCAGCCGCCGAAACTAAACAGCCCCTTCGCGACGCCGAACTGCGGCGCAAGAATGCGTTTGATATCGAGCACCTGCAGCGCGGAATAACCCATCAGTAGCGCGGCAACCAGACGCGCGAACACGGCAGCCGCCAGCACGAATTGCAGTTTCGGCGCAATCAGCCACGCCGCGGCGAGCGGCAGCAACTGAAACAGGAACGTGCCGAGCGTCTGGTTCGTGTTGTAGACCCCGAAGCGCTCCGCACCGTTGATCGCCCCCGCAAAGACCCACGACACGTTCGCTATCGGAATCGCGACCGCGAGCCACGGCAGCGCCATATAGACCTCATGCTGCAACTCGGGCGAGACCTTCGTGAAGTAGGCGGTGTAGATGAACGCGCCGAAGTAGATCGTCAGGCCGCCGAGGATGCCGGTCGCGAGGTTGAGCCACGTCGCGCTCCAGAACACGCGTGCGCTTTCGGTGGTATCCGCGCTCGCGCGCGCCTTCGAGATGTGATTCTGCGCGGCCATGCTCATGCCGAGATCGAGAATCCCGAAGTAGCCGATCAGCGTCCAGACGAGGCTGATCACGCCATAGCGCTCGACGCCGAGCAGCTTGATATAGGCCGGCACCGTGACGAGCGAGACGAACGTGGGCAACACCAGCCCGAGGAAATTGATCGCTACGTTCTTGAGGATGCCTTTGTCCATCGAGTCCTTCCGGTTCGGTCACGCGCGCTTGCAGGTGCGCGATCGCATCGAGTAAAGCACGTCAAAACGCTCGTTGTGCGGTGCGGAAAATGAAAATAAATCGGCGCTTGCATGCTTTATGCATGCTCAGCGCATACGAGGCGGATGCGCGTTAAGCCGGTTTCCAGCGATACATCATCACTTTGCCGCGCGCGTCCTCTTCGACGAAGATCAGGTACTCGCCGTCGCTGCGGCGATACGCGCTGATGCCGTTCGGCACATCGACCCAGCCGGACGCGCGACCGACCTCGGGACCCGGCCGGATCACGCCGACTTCCTTGCCCGAGTCGCGCTCGTACACATGCACCGCGCCGACCGGCTCCACTGCGAATACGTACTGCCCCTCCACCGTCAAACCGATCACGGTGACGATCGGTTTGCCCTTCGTGTCCCACGGCAAGGTGATCGTGTAGCGCGGCACCGGCTTGCCCGTCGACCAGTGGTCGTAACGCACCAGCTGGCGTCCGACCTCCTTCCAAAAGCCGGGATCGAACTTCAGGTCGGCGGTATAGCCGCTGACATACAGCGAATCGGTCGCGGGGTCGTAGATCGCGCGGCGCAGCTCCGTGAACGGTTGCGGTACCGGGTAGGCCGTGATGCTGTCGTACGAATAGATGGGATTGCCGCGCCCATCGAGCCCGCCAAAGCGGAAGCGAAACACGCCCTTGTTGTCGCGCGCGCGCCAGATGTCGCCGTTCGTATCGACCCACCAGCCCCAGCCACCGACCAGTTTCGGACCACTGGTATTCGGCGTGAATTCGTTGCTGTCGAACTTGCCGTCGCCGTTCGCATCGCGCCACATCCAGTCGCCGCCGGCCGGCGCGTTCGGGATCTGCGCGACGCCGCGCGGGCGGCCTGCAATCAGGCCCGACGGCGCGGCGACTTCGCCGTCGTGCGCCGGGTCGAAGCGATAGATCACGAGGTGATCCGCATACATGTCGGTCAGATACAGAAACGTGTGGCCCTTCAGCTTGCGGGCGATCGGCAGGCCCGGCCGGTCGGTATCGAACACGGGGTCCTGCGGGTACTTGAAGCGGTTCGACAGAAAACCCGCATAACGCCAGTCCTGGCCGGCCGGCTTCGACAGATCCAGCTCGAAACGCTTGTTGCCCGTATAGACGCTGTCCGGTCGCGACGGGTCCATCCACGCGCCGTCGACGAACAACAGCCCTTCCGCTTTCCACAAGCGCTGGCCGTCGGGCGCGTAGCTTTCGAGCGTCGCACCGAGCCCCGCGCCGATCGATGCGAAGCGCGGTCCGACGCCATTGGTCGACACATACACATTGCCGCGCGCATCCACACCGACGCCTGTCAGGCCGTTAAAGCGTTGCGGTCCCGGCTTGCCCGCGATGCCGGAGAAAATACCGCCGCGCTCGCCGAGCGTGCCCGATTGCGTATAACGCCCGCCCGCGCCGTCCGCCTTGCTGAAAAACAGGATCTGCTGACGCGGTCCGTTGTCCGCGATCAGCACACGACCGCGCGGATCGACGGCGATGTCCGCGGCATCCGTGTCCGTGGGCAGTGGCAGCGTGTCGCCGAGGCGCTCGCCGCTTGCGCTGAAATGCGCGACGCGCGCACTCTTGCCGGTCGCCGTATCGGTCAGCACCCACAGCGAACCGTCCGCGGCCAGCGCGAGATGGCCGGGTTCGTGAACCGTCCACGCCGCCTTCTTCAGCATCGATTCCGCGTCGCACACCTCGATGCGGTCACGCGATGTGTTCGATACGTACAACGTCGTGTCGCTTGCAGCGAGGCCGCCGATGTCGCTGCTCACGGGCGTGACGTCATTCGCAGTGCTCGGCGTACTGTCCGCGCGTGTGGGCGTCGGCACGTCGTTGATCATCAGGAAACTGGCAGCGAGTTTTGCGCGCAGATCGAGCGGGTTCGCGGCCGGTTGAAACGGCGCGCTGAGTTTGGTGTCGCCGATCTCGCGCCGCGAAATGCCGTACCACTGACGTCCCTTCTCCGGCCAGATGCCTGGCGAGACCAGGTGCCCCTTCTCGTTGCCCACCGATATCGCCACAAACGCATAGCGCCGGTTGATCGCTACCGCATTGCCGCCGCCGTTGCCCCAGCCATGCGTGCCGCCCGCGAAGCCGAGCATTTTGCCGTCCTGATAGACGCTCGCTTCGGCACCGCTCTCGTCCCACGGCGCATTCGTGTACACCTTGCCGTCGGGCGCCACGGCGATCGCCGTGATGTTGATCTGCGTCCACGTGCCGTCGCCGAACCCGAACGTGTTGCCGATCCACGAGGTTCGCGCGTTCAGCGCGGTTTCCGCACAGGCCGCCGATGCGACGAGAAAGACAAGGCTCGAACACAGGAGCCGGGCAAACCGGGGACGCAGCAAACGGGGATCTCCTGTAGCGAGGTCGAACGGGACGGGAACAGCAAACGGGCACAAGCCGGGCACAAGCGGGCAGACCTGCCCTGACTGCACATGACGATACGTGCAAGTCTCGCTCCAAAGAAAATCTAAAATAATTCAAAAATATTCAAACGTGCCGTGAATCCGCCCGATAAGCAGAAAGAAATAGATCGAAATGAAACAAACCGTGTTATTTGTGCACACGGCGTACCTGGCAGATCGTTTTTACCGCCTTGCGCGGAGCGGGTTTGCAGTTTTTGCAGATATATCCTGAAGTCAATCCGCTTCACTGCGCCGTTAATCCGGCCATTCACCCGATGACGGTGTGATGTCATTCGCGGCATTCGACTGTTTCATTCCGGTTTTTTTGCAGTTTCTTTTCCTTAGAATGGACTCCACTTCCGTGGCCACGCGGAAAGCGTCAGCGTGTGCGCGTCACGCGCCGCATGTGGGGTTTTCCGCGGGCCGGTACGGTGCACTTTCCGGACGGTTCATGACAGCCAGCGCATTGCCTGCCCCACCCTCCCACCAGCAGCGCATCGTGCAGCTCGACGGTTTGCGGGCGATCGCCGTGCTCGCGGTGTTTGCCCAGCATGCGCTCAAGGCGCCGCTGTGGATGGGCGTCGATCTGTTCTTCGTGCTGAGCGGCTTTTTGATCACCGGCATCCTGCTCGAGCGCAAGTCGCGTCAGCAGAGCTACTTCGGTTATTTCTATGCGCGGCGTGCACGCCGCATCCTGCCGCCCTACGTGCTGCTGATGATCGTCTCGTCGCTGCTGTTCGGCCTCGGATGGGCGCAACACTGGCAGTGGTACGCGTTCTTCGCGACCAATATCGGCGACGCGCTGAACCAGAGCGGACATGACAGCCTCAATGTGCTGTGGTCGCTGGCGGTCGAAGAGCAGTTCTACATCGTCTGGCCGTTTGTCATCCTGCTCGTGCCGCAACGTTCGCTGGCATGGGTCGCGGCGGCGTTGATAGTCGGGGTGCCCGTATTGCGCGCCATTGCGACGCCCTGGTTCGATTCGTTCTGGCCGATCTACTACCTGACGCCGTTCCGCATGGACCTGCTGGCCGCCGGCGCCTTGCTCGCGGTCACCGTGCGGCGCGATCGCGATGCGCTCGAACCGTTCAAGCTGCTCGCCGTGGTTGGCGCGCTCGTTGCACTGGCGGTGCTTGCGTGGCTGCATCTGCACTATCCGCGCTTTCGTGCCGCGAATACGCCGCTGTCCAATGCGGCGCTGTACAGCATCTCTCTGGTGCTGTGCACGTCGCTTGTCGTCATCGCGTTGCAAAGCAAGGGGATCGTCAAACGCCTGCTGAGTAACCCGGTGCTCGTGTATATCGGCACCATCAGCTACACGATCTACCTGATTCACCTGACCGTGCTGTACGCGCTGTGGCCGCTGCATCACAGCCGTATCGTCACCGCGGCGCTCGCGCTGATCGTCACGCTGGCGTATGCGAGCGTGAGCTGGTTCGCGTTCGAGCGGCGGCTGATTCACGGCGCCGCTCGACGCGGGTTGGCCGTACCGGTTGTACCGGTTGTACCTGTTGCAACGGTGCGCCCTGCGCCTGCCGATGCCACGAGGACCAGCGCATGAGCGGCCGCACGCGTTTTAGCGCGTGGCTGGCCCGAATCTCGATCGCTGCAGTGGCCGCGACGGCATCGCTGCACGGCGTCGCGGCCGGCACACGACAGGTCCTGATCGAAGCCTACGGAGACTCGACCACGCTCGGCATCACGTGTCGCAACGGCGGCTGCGGTCCGCAGGCGGACAACGCAGTCACGTTCCTGCAAGACCAGTTGCACGATGTGCACGGCGAGCGTGTCAGCGTGACGAATCTCGGCGTGGGCGGAACGATGGCTACGCAATTGCTGAGCGGCACCGGGCGTGGCGCCGGCTTGCAGTGGAACGAACGGATCGCCGCATCGCATGCGCAGATCGTGACGTTCAACTACGGCATCAACGAAGTGATGCAGAACCAGACACCCGAGCAGTTCTACGAAGCGGAAACGGCGCTCGTGAAAGCGGCGCGTGCGCAAGGCAAGTTGCCGGTGCTCGAAACGTCGAACCCGATGCCGGACAGCCGGCGCAACGCGCGACTCGCGGAGATGGTCGCGATGACGCGACGCGTGGCCGCCGAACAGCACGTGCCGCTCGTCGACCAGTTCGCGTATATCACTGGTCTGCCCGCCTGGCAGACGATGATGTCCGACGGCGCGCACCCGAAGCCGGAGCTTTATCGACTGAAGGCGCAGCAGGATTTTCGCGTGCTCGATCCGCTCGTGGCGCGCATGCTTGATGGCAGCTCGTAGCAACGCGTAGCTATTCGTAGCTGTTTGCAACGGCGCGCAGATTCCGATTATTTACTACCGAAGGCAACTCATGACCAACCAGCGCAAAGCGATCATCACCGGCGTGTCCGGCCAGGACGGCGCATATCTGACGAAACTGCTGCTTGGCAAGGGCTATCAGGTGACCGGCACCTATCGTCGCACCAGTTCCGTCAATTTCTGGCGCATGGACGAGCTTGGCGTGACCGACCATCCGAACCTGCGGCTCGTCGAGCACGATCTGACCGATCTTGGTTCGACGCTGCGGTTGCTCGAGAACGCGCAGGCCGACGAGCTGTACAACCTTGCGGCACAGAGCTTTGTCGGTGTGTCGTTCGACCAGCCGGTGACGACCGCGGAAGTGACGGGTATCGGTGCGTTGAATCTGCTTGAAGGCATTCGCATCCTCAACCCGCGGATGCGTTACTACCAGGCCTCGACCTCCGAGATGTTCGGCAAGGTGCAGGCCGTACCGCAGCGCGAGGACACAGCGTTTTATCCGCGCAGCCCGTATGGTGTCGCGAAGCTGTTTGCGCACTGGACGACGATCAACTATCGCGAGTCGTACGATATTTTCGCAACCAGCGGCATTCTGTTTAATCATGAGTCGCCGTTGCGTGGTCGTGAGTTCGTTACGCGCAAGATCACCGACACGGTCGCCAAGATCAAGCTTGGCAAGCATGACGTGCTTGAACTGGGCAACATGGATGCGAAGCGTGACTGGGGGTTTGCGCAGGAATACGTCGATGGTATGTGGCGGATGTTGCAG
The DNA here is from genome assembly GCF_007556815.1 of Paraburkholderia megapolitana. NCBI lineage: Bacteria > Pseudomonadati > Pseudomonadota > Betaproteobacteria > Burkholderiales > Burkholderiaceae > Paraburkholderia > Paraburkholderia megapolitana. The sequence continues at coordinate 2,167,905 of NZ_CP041745.1, read as the reverse complement.
GCTGACGAGCCCGATACTTATGTGCTCGCGACTAATCGTACGGAGACTGTGCGTGATTTTGTTCAGATGGCGTTTGCTGCGGCGGGTTATCAGCTGGAGTGGTCGGGGAAGGCGGAGAGTGAGACTGGTATTGATGTTGCCACTGGCAAGGTGCTGGTTCGTGTGAATCCGCGGTTTTATCGGCCTGCTGAGGTTGAGTTGCTGATCGGGTGCGCCGATAAGGCGCGGGAGAAACTGGGTTGGGTGCCGGAGACTACGCTTGAGCAGCTCTGTCAGATGATGGTTGCTGCGGATGTTGCCCGGAATCAGGTGGCAGAGACGTTTTAGGTTTTTTGCCTGCAGCAGGCTTGTTTTGTTTGCCTGGGCAGGCGGCTTTTTCTTGGCGCCTCGCGGCTGGTTTTCGTTTGCCTGTGCAGGCGGCTCGTTATTAGCGCCTCGCGGCGCGGGCGTTGCCCCTGTGCGGGGCGGCACTTACTTTCTTTGCGCGGCAAAGAAAGTAAGCAAAGAAAGCCGCTCGAGACGTTACCTGGTCCTTTCCGTGTGCCACCTTCGTGGCCCGCATCTAAGTGTCGTCCTCGCACTGAAACGGTAGTGGTCCGAGACGAGATCATCCCTCGCACCGCAACCGTTAGTGACCAGGCAGTCATTCATCCCACTCGCACTACGTGCTCGCGGTTCGGTGACTTCGACGCTTGCGGTACACCTCTACCCTAAAGCAATCGCCTCTTCGTAAACCTCGGCCACTCTGCCGGCAATCACGCTGTTATCGAAATTAGCGCGTGCGTAGGCTTTGCACGCCTGTTCGTCCGGCAGTTTCAACGAACCATTCAGCGCGCGTGCGAGTCCATCCGCGATCGCGTCCGCGCCCGTCGTCGGTAGTACGAGGTCCTGCGATAGCCCTGCAACCGCTTCGGGCAAGCCACCGACCGGTGTCACCAGTACCGGTGTACCCGATGCCAGCGATTCCACCGTGATCAACCCGAATCCCTCCAGCGCCACCGTCGGTACGACACTGATCGTTGCCGCGCGGTACAACGCCGCCAGATGCTGATCGGGCACGAAGCCGAGCAGCTTCACGTTCTCCCCAAGACCCGCTTCGTCGATACGCGTCTGCAGTTCGCCTTCAAGCCGACCCTTCCCTGCAATCAGCAACAGCACGTCCGGTTCGCTGCGCTTTAACAGCTTCACCGCGTCGATCAGATCTTCCAGCCCCATACGTCGCACGAGGCGTCGCACCGCCAGTACGATCGGTCGTCCAAGCGGTAGTTGTAGTTTCAGACGCGCTTCGTTTTGCGACATCGGTAGATCGAACTGGTCGACGTTCACGCAACCGGGCACTACGCGAATGCGGTCCTGTGGAATGCCGTAGCGTGTCGTCAGGATCTTGCCGAACGCGCTGGACAGCACGATCAATCGCGACGAACGTGCGTACACGGTCTGCTCAAGATAGCGCTTCGCGCGCTGACCCAGCGAATCGGCACCCTCCACGTGGCTTTCGTCGGCCCACGGTCCCTGGAAATGCGAAACCTGTGGGATGCCGCGCGTCACATCGAGACCGGGAAACGTGTACAGCGCAAAGTGCGACGAGATCACATCGGGACGCTGCGCTTCGACCTGCCGACGCAGCGCGCGGCGCGCGGCCATCAAACGCAACGGCAGCGACTGCGCAGCCGATCCGAAACCTTCGATTGCGCCATCCGTGTCGGCCGCGACTCGCGCCGAGCCCGCAACCACGCCGCGCACCGCGACGCCCGCGCCCGGCAGCGCGCCGACCAGCGAGTAATACATCCGGTCGAGACCGCCGGCACGTTCGGGAAACCAGTGCATCCCGATCTGCAGTGAACGGATCGAACGGATAGGCGTGGCGGCTGGAACAGCTCTCAGTGTGGTGGCCTGCATTATTTCGCTCCCTCGTGGCCTGCGTTGTGACCTGCGAACAGGTTCGTTGCGGTTGTAGCGGTTGTTGTATTCGTCACGCTAGCGACCTTCGCGACATCCGCGGTATCGGTGGCACTGCCGGAGCCGGACCGCACCGTACGCTGTCCCGCCAGTTGCCGGTACAACGCAATGTATTGCGCCGCCATCCGCGGCCAGCCGAAACCGGTCGCGAGATCATGCGCCGCGATGCCCATCGCACGGCGTGCGTCGTCGGCACCGGCCAGCTTCGCAATCGCTGCCGCGAGCGCCTTCGGATCGTCCGGGTCCTCGAGCACGATGCCGCACTCGGGCGTAATGATTTCGGCGCCGCCCGCCGTGCGCGCGGTGACCACCGGCAAACCCGCTGCCATCGCCTCGAGCAACGACAGGCTCATCGCTTCATAACGCGACGGAAACACGAAGGTATCGACCGAATGCATCAGCACCGGCATCTCCTTCACGAGCCCGAGAAAATGCACGCGATGTGCGATGCCGAGCGCCTTTGCCTGTTCCGGATAGGGACTGCCGGGCAGATACCCGGCCACCGCGATCTGCACACGCTCCGGCAGATGCCGCAGCGCTTCGAGCACGGTGCCGAGATTCTTGCGCGGCGTGCGCAGATCGCCGACGAAGAGCAACAGAAACGCATCCGCGGGCAGATTGAACTTCGCGCGATTACCCTCGGCCGCTGCAAAGCCCTGCGTATCGACGCCGTTGTAGATCACATCGAGCCGGTTATCCGGCGTGAGCCCGATCGCAGCGATCTCCGCGGCGACTTTCTGCGAGACCGCGGTAATCACGCGCGAGCGCCGGTACGCACCGCGTTCGAGCCACGCGTTCAGACGCGTATAGATCGCCTGGTAAGCGGACCACAGCCCCTTCGTGATCCCGAACGGGTAATACGGGCTACGCAACCAGCCGCTGTGCACGAAGTGCGCGGTGTTGACGTCGGCGGTGGCCCAGGTGATGAAGCCGTTCACGTGCAGTACGTCGTACTCGCGGCGATGCAGCCGCAACCACAACGCGCTGCGCAGTGCGAAGACCTGCTGGCGCAGCAGATTGGTCGGCCACCAGCGGCCGATCTTGATCGGTACCCAGCGCACCAGCGGATGTGCCAGCAGATCCGGCGCGACATGCGATGCGACTAGCGTCACCGCGATGTTCTCGTTAAGCGCCGCTTGCGCGATCTCGTGGTTCACGCGCCCCTGGCCGTCGTTATGGCGAACGACGTGCGTGACAATGGCGACTCTCACTCAGGTGCCTCCGTTAAGAATCAGATTGTGTCTGCGGTTCTGTTTTTGCCAGTGGGCCGCGGAAAGAATCGAAAACATGCTCATGAAAAGCAGCAGCCCGCCGGTGCCGACCAGCGAATTGGTGAACACCAGCATCCCGACAATCGCCACACTCAAGCTGACACAGGCCGACGCGAACTTGTCGTCGCGCAGGCGGAACGATGCGCGGATCGCCCGCGCCAGCACCCACAGGATGCCGGACAGGTACAGCAGCGTGCCGGGCCAGCCGAGCACGAACGGAATGTTCATCACGCCGCTGTCGAAGTTGCCGTATTTGCCGAGTTCGCCGCCGTCGTTGGAGAGCTTCGTCGAGGAGCCGGTCGCGCCGAGACCCTCGCCCGATACGTCGGTGAATGCGGTCTTCGCAAACGATGCGTAGAACTCGTTGCGTGCCGCGTAACTCGCATCGTCGTTGAGATTGACGAGCGTTTGCAGGCGCGCCTGCATCCGGTCGGCAACCGGACCGACCGCGAGCAGCGGCACACATAGGCCGGCCAGCAGCACCGCACTCACGATAATGCGGATGCGGATGCGGTTGTTCGACTTCAGCAGCTGGATGGCCAGCGCGATCACCCAACCACCCCATGTCGAGCGCACGAGACTCAGCGCAAACGACAGGAAACCGAGCGCGCCGGCAATCCAGCGCACACGGTGGTTGGCCGCCATCACATAGACCATCGCGCCCATCATCGCGAACGCGAACGGTCCCGACGAGTTCATCGTGCTGAACACGCGCACGCCGTACGGCACCGGGTCGCCCTGCGAATTCATCTGCGAGCCGATCATCCACATCGCGTCCCACTGCGGCATCAGGAAGAACTGCACGATGCCGTAGCCGCCCATCGCGAGCATGCCCCAGATGAAGGTGTTGACGATCGTGTCGCGGTACTCGGGGTACTGGCGCGGGTTCGCCATGATGTGAAAACCGATCAGGATCGGATAGATCCAGTTGGCGAGATCGTAGGCTGCAGCAAGTGGCCCGCTCGACATCACGCCGATCAGAAAACCGTAGCCGAGGCCGAGCAGGATCAGGAGTACCGGCAGGCCGCGTCGCTGCGCGAGCACCGGGTAGTAGCGCACCAGCGACAGCCCGCTGATCAGCGTCACCGCCAGCGGCGCGATCTGGATCAGACTGGTCGGCGTGAAGCCGCCCTTCGACCAGTCGGCCAGACGCCGCACTTCGGGGCTCAGGAACCACAGCCACCACATGAAGCCGATATAGCGCACGGGGCTCTTGAAGTAGAGCCAGAAGCCCGTGAGGATCGACAGCACGGGGAACGCGAGCGTCAGCACCGTGCCCTGGTGCGCGAGGATCAGCGCGGCCGTGATCACCCACAGCAGCACGGGTGGCAACCAGACCTGCGGATCGCCGCCGAAGGGACGCGCCGCACCGGTGGCGGCAGCTCGCATGATCGACGACATCGCTTACCTGCCCCCGCGGGCTTCACCCGACGATGTGTGCTGCGCAGTGACGGGCGACGGTGACGAAGGCGTAGCGCCCGCGCTCTGCCTGGCGCGCGCGGTCGGGTTTCGCTGCAACAGTTCCTCGGTGATACGCACGTGCTGGAGCGCGAACTGGCGCGTTGTGAAATCGCGCGACATCAGTTGCAATGCTGCCGATTGCGCCTGGCGCAGCGCCTGGGCCGGCTGCGCGACGAGACGATCGGCGGCTTCGCGTAGCGCAGTCGCATCGAACGGCGGCACGTAAGCCGCCGCCTGCGCCGAAAAGTAATCCTCCAGTGCGCCGACCTGCGTGACGATCATCGGTTTGCCCACGGCCGCGGCCTCGAGCATCACGGTGATACCCGACGCGTGCGAGTTCGGGCGCAGCGGCACCACCACGACATCGGCCCAGTCGTACAACTCGCGTTGCTTGCGCAGACCCGCGGCGGCTGCGATCTCCACGTTCGGCGCCCTCAGCGTCTGCGGGATCTTGCGCCGCGTCGCAAGCCGTACGCTGTAACGCGCGTCGTTGCCGAACGCGGCAATCAGCGTCTCCCAGTCGCGGTCGCGATCGTTGCCGATCGCGGCAATGCGCAGCGGCGTGTGCGGCAACCATTCGGCGGGCGTTTGCACCGGGAAATCCTGCGTGTTGAGCCCGTAGTACACATGCGTCGCTTCACGGCCGAGATAGCGCCGGCACAGTTCCGCGTTCTCGCTTGCGAGCGTCGTCAACACGTCGGCACGCGCAATCAGCTTGCGATACAACCAGCGCCGCAGCGCGCCATAGTGCGGCCACTTGTCGAGCAGCCAGACACTTTGCGCAAGCAGCAACGGCGGCGCGGCACGCCGGCCGGCCAGCAACAACACCAGCGCAACCGACAGATACTCCTGCTCGGTATGCGTCCAGATCACATCGGAGGCGAGGATCTCGCTGCGGTTGCGCCAGGTATGGATCAGGTCGAAACCGAGCACCGCTTTCAGTCCGCGACGAAACAGTCGCACCGGCGCGCTTTCTCGCGCGTCCTGCGAATAGCTCAGCGCGAATTCGTCGGATTCCGCGTGGTGATAGCCGTACAGGCAACCGAAGTTTTCGCCCTTGCGGTAAGACCGCGGGTCGGCGCCGTAAAAAAGATGCACGTGAATGTTCGTCGTCATGCAGATACTCCGGACCGCCAGTGCAGCCAATAGTTAGTGCTCGTCGTATGCATCGACAGCGATGACTCGACGCATGCAGCAACAACGCTCACGACAGCGCGCGCCGTGCTTCATGCGCACCTCCGCGCACCGCGCGCCAGCGCGACCATTGCGAGCGCCCCCGTTTCGACAGCAGCGCGAGCACCGCATGTGCGAGACCGGGATAGACGCGCGTGCCGACCAGTGCGTACCACCACCACGCCGTCTCGCGGTGCAGCGGCGGCAGTTTCTCGCGCAGGATCAGATGCAGGTTGTACGCGGCGTTGCGCACCGCGGTGAGTGTCTGTGCGTCGCGGCGGTCCTCGTCGAAACGCTCGGCAGGATAGTGATCGACGGCGACGCGCGGGTCATACACGAGCTTCCAGCCCGCGTTTCTCACGCTCAGACTGAACGCCATGTCGTTGTGCACCTGGGCGCCGCTGCCGCGCAGCCGCGCATCGAAGCGGATCGAACCGATCGCGGCGCGCCGGTAGCTCATGTTGGCGCCCTTCAGCAGATCGACTTCGCGCGCTTCGCCCACACCCAGATGGTGATTGCCGATGATCTTGCCCGACGGCGTCAGCTTGCCGACCAGCGGTCGCGAGCCATCGAGGATGCGTCCTCTTTCGTGGACCCAGTCGCGTCCGCCGAGTGCACCGAGCCGCGTGTCGCCGGCGAATGCCGCGGCGATGCGCTGCACCCATTCCGCACGCGGTGCTGCGTCGTCATCGGTGATGGCGATCACGTCGCCGGTCGCGGTATCGAGCCCGCAGTTCAGCGCGGCCACCTGGCCGGGCAACGCGACCGGCGCGACCCGCAACGGCAAATTGCCGGTAACGGCCGGGTCGCGCAGGCAAGCATGCGTTGCGTCGTCGTCGGCGCGCGCGACCACCACCACTTCGTCAGGCGCGCGCTGCTGCAGCTGCAGCGCCGCGAGGCAGCGCGCGAGATCGGCCGGGCGGCGGAACGTCGGAACCAGTACCGTCACTTTCATCAGTTGTTCTCCAGTCTTATCGGATGAATTTCACGTACTCAGATATTCCTGCACAGCTGCATAACTGCGGTCATAGCCGCGCGCACGCGCCGGCATCGCGTTGAAGATGCCGCCCTGCACGTGCACGCCGGCCACCTTCAGGCGCTTCAACGCATCGCCGATCTCGCCTTCGTTGTGCATGCCCGAGCGCATCACGAAGAACGTCGAACCGGCATAGCCGCCGATGATCGACGCGTCGGTCACGGCCAGCACCGGCGGCGTGTCGATCAGGATCACGTCGTAACGCTTCGCGAGACCGTCGAGGTATTGCGGCAGACGCGGCGACATCAGCAGTTCGGACGGGTTCGGCGGACGCTGGCCGCACGAGATGAAGTTCAGGTGTTCGACGTTGGTCGGGCGAATCGCTTCTTCCAGCGATATCTGCCCGGACAGCAGTTCCGACAGGCCGTTTTCCTGCGGCCCGCCGATATGACGTTCGAGCGAGCCGCGCCGCATGTCGCCGTCGATCATCAGCACGCGCTTGCCCGAGTGCGCGAGCAGCACGCCGAGGTTGATCGTCAGAAAGCTCTTGCCGACGCCGGGCATGGGCCCGGTCAGCACGATCACGCGGTTGCGCGCATCGAGCAGCGTGAACTGGATCGACGTGCGCAGACTGCGCAGGCTCTCAATGCAGACATCCTTCGGGCGCGCGACTGCCAGCACCGCGCGCTGCCGGTCGCCGCCACGCACCACCGCCTGTTCGAGCGCCGCCTGTTCCGTGCTCAACGGGATGAGGCCATACACCGGCAGATGGAACGTACGTTCCACATGTTCCGGATCGTCGATGCCCTTGAACATGTTCCGGCGCAGGAACACGAAACCGGTCCCCACGATCAGCCCGAGGATCGTCGCCGCCGACAGGATCAGCACCTTCTTCGGCTTCACCGGCGAACCGGGACGCAACGCGGCATCGACCAGATGCACGTTGCCGCCGGTACCGGCCTTCTGCACCGCCAGTTCCTGCACACGGTTGAGCAGCAGCACGTAGATGTCTTCGGCGACCTTCGCATCGCGCTGCAGCTGCACCGCTTTCACTTCGGTGGCCGGCAGATCGCGGAAGCGATCGCTATATTTCGTACGCTGCGATTTGAGTTCGGCCAGTTGCTGGCGCGCGGCCTTCAACATCGGATGGTCTTCGCCGTAGCGCTGCTCGAGCGATGCGATCTCAAGACGCGTCGACGAAATCTGGTTCTCGTACTGGACGCTGCCTTCCAGATAGACCTTGGCTTCGTCGCTTGCGTTGATCGAGCCGGACTTGCTCTGATACGCGGTGAGCGCCGCTTCCGCACGCTCGAGATCGCTCTTCAGACGCGGCTCTTCGCTCTTCAGGAAGTCGAGCATCTTGCTCGCGTCGGCCTGCTTGGTCGCGATGTGTTCGCGCAGATACGACTGCGCGAGTGCGTTGGCAATCTGTGCGCCACGCGCCGGGTCGCCGTTCTCGAGCGAGATCTGGATCACGCCAGTGCCCTTGCCCTGCTCGGTCACCTGGATCGCGGACTGGAACGCCGTGATGGCGTCGAGATCGTTGGCGCGCATGACGTTGAACTGCGTGCCGGGCCGTGCAATCAGCTGATTCACGAGGATCGACACCCCACCGCCCTGCGCGAGTTGACCCGTTTCGCCATTCAGCAGCACGGTGCCGTTAGGTGCCTGCAACTGATAGCGGCCGTCGCCGAGCGCGGTCAGCGTCATCTTCTGGCCTTCGAGCGCCGGGGTGACTTCGACGGAATCCACGTCGGCCACTTCACCGCCCCATGCGTACGAACTCATGCCGAGCCACGGACGCCCCGGCTTTCCCGGCGTCGCGAGCCGCGCCGCAAGACTGCCGAGTATCGGCAGCGTTTTCGGCCCGACCATGAAGTTGAGCTTGCATTGCTGCACGACCGGCGCAAGCACGCCGCGGCTCTTGATGATCTCGATCTCGGCATCGGTGGGCAGTGCCGTCGAGCCGCTCGTGATGGCCGCGCCAGTCTGCGTCTGCGTGAGCGCCTGCGACGTGTTGTCGGACTGCTCCACGCGCACGTGCGCATCGGCCGAATACACGGGCTTCGCGATGTAGCAGTAGAGGCCGGCCATCGCGACGACGATCGCCGCGATGCCGATCAGCCACCAGATGTCGTCGACGATGACCTGCAGCAGCTGACCGAGGAGAACATCCTCTTCCTCGGTCTTCGCCATCAAGGCCAGATGCGGATTTACTTGATTACTCATCATTCGGTCCCGGGTGGGTCGCCGCGGATATGTGCTCCGGAGGGAACGCATGCCGCACGGCGGTTCAGGCCTCTAGTGGGTCAACTGCTTCACGTAGAACATGGTCTGGATGGTTGGCAACACCTGGTTCAGCACGCGGTTGAACGTCGCCGATGCGGCCGTGCCGACGTAGATCACGTCCTGCGGCTGCAACTGGAATTGCGCCGACAACATGATCGCGTCCGGCTGCGTCAGGTCGAGCCGGTACGCTTCAGGCTTCGTCGGGTTGTCCTTCATGCCGCGCAGCACGTAGATCTGCCGCGGGTTGGCGTCGGTGTCGAGAATGCCGCCCGCCTGCGACAACGCATCGGCAATCGACAGACGGCCCTTCAGCATGTACATCGGCTGCGGCGACTTCACTTCGCCGAGCACGAACACGCGGCTGTTGGTGTTGTCCGGTACGTTGATGATGTCGCCTGCCTGCAGCATTACGTTCTGCGTGGTGTCGCCACGATCGAGCAGGCCGTTGGCGTCGAGCACGTACAGCTGCTTGTTGCGCGTGAGGCGCACGCGCTGCAGATCGGCATCGGAGTTCGTGCCGCCCGAGCGCGTGATGGCATCGACAAGCGTGAGCGGCACGTCGCTGATCGCGAGCGGCCCCGGCGTCTTCACTTCACCGGTCACCTGGACTTTCTGGCCGCGGTACGACAGCACGCGCACGTCGACCTGCGGATTCTTGATGTAGGGCGTGAGCCCCGCGGCGATCTGGTCGCGCAGCTCGCCGGCGGTCTTGCCGGCCGCGCGGATGCGGCCGATGAACGGAAAGTAGATCGTGCCGTCGGCGGAGATGGTCTGGCCGAACGGATCCGCCTGACCAGGCAGCGCCGTCGTGTACGGTTGCTGCAGCACCTGGCCAACCGACTGGGTGGTATTGCCGCCCGCCGACAGCGTGGTGCCGTTAGGTGTGGTCAGTTCGGGGTGATCCCACACGGTCACGCCGAGAATGTCCTGCGGCGAGAGCCGGTAGATGTACTGCGCGGGGTCCGCAAAGCGCGACGGCGGTAGCGCCTGCGACGCAGCTGCAGCCGCCTGCGCCTTCGCCTCGGCAAGCACGAGATCGGAGTCGATCACCTTGACCGGATAGGTTTCCTGCGGCGTCGTACGCGGTTCCTCCTTGAGCCGCGACGTGTCGAGAAAGTATCCCGGCACAGTCGAGCAGGCTGACAGAAAGGTCGTCAGCAAAATGGGCGCCGCAAGCGCAGTGAGCGACTTAAGCGAGGTGAGCGGCGTAGGCTTGCGCATCAACATATTCAGCATATTTTGTTCAGCCATCCCATGACCAGTCGATCGATAAACATCAGGCTCTTCCGGTAGTCCGACTCGGCGCGGCCGTGCGGATCGACGACGTCGGCGTCTTCCCACTTGCCGAGCGGATAGACCTTGCCGCGGGCGGCCGGGTCCAGCGACTCGACGTCCTCCACCTGACGACGTTCGGTGACGAGCACCAGATCGGCGTCGCGCACGATGCGGCGCGTGAGCCGCCGCGACCGATGCTGCCCGGCGCGGATACCCTGCTGGGCCAGCAGCCAGCTCATCACCGGGTCGATGTCGGCGCCGTCCTTCGCGCGCAGACCGGCTGACTGGAAAGCGATCGGCTGCGCCACGTCGCTGCGCTGGCGCGCCTTGAAGAGCGCTTCAGCCGCGGGCGAACGGCACACGTTGGCGTGACAGACGATCAGGACATTGGCGAACATAGGCAGCTCCTCTTGACACCCATCAAAGCGCGGCAGTGGTACGCGCGGGCTCGTGCGACACGGCCTGCGGTACCTCGTCGCGGCCGGTGGTCGGCGAATGCTGGCGACCGATCGCGTGATACTCGATGCCGAGTTCGCGCAGCGCATCCGGTTCGTACAGGTTGCGGCCGTCGAAGATCAGCGGGTTCTTCAACAGCTGTTTCAGGCTGTCGAAGTCCGGGCTCTTGAACACCTTCCACTCGGTGAGAATGACCAGCGCGTCGGCGCCGTCGGCCACTTCCATCTCTTCGTTCGCGAACGTCAGTCGCGCGAGCTGCTCGGGCGCATGCTGCAGGTCGAGCGCGAACACGCGGCGCGATTCGTCGCGCGCCACCGGGTCGTAGGCCTTCACGGTTGCGCCGCGCGAAAGCAGCTCCGCGATCAGCGGACGGCTCGGCGCTTCGCGCATGTCGTCGGTATTCGGCTTGAACGCAAGGCCCCAGACGCCGAACGTGCGGCCGCTCAGATCGTCGCCGAGCCGCGCGACGATCTTGTGCGCGAGAATCTTCTTCTGCGCTTCGTTCACGGCTTCGACGGCTTGCAGGATGCGCAGGCCTTCGTCGTATTCGTCGGCGGTGCGGATCAGCGCCTGCACATCCTTCGGGAAGCACGAGCCGCCGTAACCGCAGCCCGCGTACAGGAAGTCGTAGCCGATGCGCGGATCGGAGCCGATGCCGCGGCGCACGGCCTCGATGTCGGCACCGACGCGGTCGGCGAGATTCGCGAGTTCGTTCATGAACGAGATGCGTGTGGCGAGCATCGCGTTGGCTGCGTACTTCGTGAATTCGGCGGAACGCACATCCATGTACAGCGTGCGTTCGCGATTGCGGTTGAACGGCGCGTACACGCGCTTCATCAGTTCGCGCGCTTTTTCGCCGGGCACATCGTCGTCGCAGCCGAGAACGATGCGATCGGGCCGCGTGAAATCTTCGACAGCCGCGCCCTCTTTCAGGAATTCCGGGTTCGACACGACCGAATACATGTGATGCTCGCCGCGCGTGGCCAGTTCTGCCGCGATCGCTTCGCGCACACGCAGCGCAGTGCCGACCGGCACCGTCGACTTGTCGACGATCACCTTGAAGCCGTTCATGTAGCGACCGATGTTGCGCGCCGCGGCGAGCACGTATTGCAGGTCGGCGGAGCCGTCCTCGTCGGACGGCGTGCCGACCGCGATGAACTGGATATCGCCGTGCGCGACGGCGGCTTCGACATCGGTCGAGAACTTCAGACGCCCCGCCTTGCGGTTGCGCGCGATGACCTCCAGCAGCCCGGGTTCATGGATCGGTACGCCGCCGTTGTTGAGGACGTCGATCTTGCGCGGATCGACGTCGAGACAGAACACGTCGTTGCCGATGTCGGCAAGACAGGCGCCCGTCACAAGGCCTACGTAACCGCTACCAATGATCGTCAGGTTCATGAATTACACCTCGGAGATTGAATGCGTCCAAAACGGAGAAAGTGGGCTGCGATGCGCGGGCATCGCATGCGGAAATGGATCTGTGCCTGTTGCAGCCCGCGTGGGTGCACCGGCGGCATATGAATCGGTCAATACGCGTTGCGGCCGGCGAAACCCTTCCATAGCGTCAGCACGACGATCTTGATGTCGAGCCAGAAGGTCCAGTGCTGCATGTAGTACAGGTCGAGCTTCACGCGCCCCATCATCTTTTCGATGCGGTCGGTCTCGCCCCGGTAGCCGTTGATCTGGGCCCAGCCTGTGATGCCGGGCTTGATCCGGTAGCGGTGCATATAGCCCTTCACCAGATCCTTGTAGATGTCGTCGTGTTCGAGTGCATGCGGCCGCGGTCCGACCACCGACATCTCGCCCTTCAACACATTGATGAACTGCGGCAGCTCGTCGAGACTCGTGCGCCGCAAAAACGCGCCGACCGGCGTAATGCGCGAATCGTGGCGCGTCGCCTGGGTCACCTTGCCCGCGACCTCCGCGTGCACTTTCATCGAACGAAACTTGTAGATCTCGAACTCGTTTCCATCGATGCCCTTGCGCTTCTGCCGGAAAAACACCGGCCCGGGCGAAGTCGTCTTCACGAGCGCCGCGATCACGAGCATCACCGGCGCGAGCGCGGTGAGCGCGCCGAGTGCGAACAGCCGGTCGAACACGCGCTTGGGCAACACGCGCAGATCGGTGATCGGCGACGCGGCCAGGTTGATCGCGGGCACGCCGAGCAGATCGACCATCGGTTGACTGAACAGCGTCAGACTGCGCACATCCGGAATGAAGCGGATGTTGACGAAGTCATGCCGGAACTCCATGACGAAACGATGAATCGCACGCTCCTTCGAAATCGGTAACGCAAGCCACAGTTCGCGAATCTCGTGGGTTCTCACCAGCCGGATCATCGCCGCGTAATCGCGCTCCACCGGCACGCCTTCGATCGCTTCCGCCGCATCCGGGTCCTCGTGATGATTGCGCGAGCCTTCTTCGTCGAACACGACCACCGGGCTGAAACCCGCTTCCGGCCGGCTGCGAATCTGCTCGATCAAAAACTTCCCATACGGCGCACCGCCGACGATGGCCACCGCCTTCAGGTTGAAGCCCTCGCGGCGCAGGCTCTTCAGCACCGTGTAGACGAGCACCTTCGTGATCACCAGCAGCAGCACCGTTGCCAGTGCCCAGTACGCGAGCCACAGCCGCGACAGCAACTCGGCACGGTGCAGGCTGAAGCTCATCAGAATGCCGGTGCCCTCCACCATCAGCCAGCCACCCGTCACACGCCACAGCAGGTCGTACAGCGGCTTGCCGCGCCACGACTGGTAGATGCCGAGCGCCGGAAAGAACACGACCACCAGCAGGCAGTTGAACGTCAGCGTGACGCTCTGCATATCGTTCAACCAGCCAAACTGCCCGCTGTGGAACGCCGCCGCGAGCCACGCGCCGAGTCCGACCATCGCAATGTCGATGATTCTCGATAACACGCTCAGCATGAGCCGTACCTCAGTTCGTCATTCAAGTTCCGTCACCTGGTTGCGTTGCACGGGAATCGTTGTCCGAATGAGTGAATACCCCTGTACAGGGTTAGATAAAGCGGCATTAAAATTCGCGCTGCAAGGCCGCAAAATATCTCAAAATGTATCGGTAATCCTTGCGCTATTTTTGTCGAATTTTGTTCGGCAATTTTTACCTTTTTACTGATGTTGCAGGGCGGAAACGGGGTTCTGTACGTCACTTCCTGTACGAATTTCCACCATCTGCGGAAACGCTTCCGGAACATGTTGCGTGGCCGCAAAAATTCCAGAAAATTTCCCCACTGGATTTCATCGATTATTTTTTCGATTCTATTTTTTATTGAAATAAAACCGTCGCACGTTTACCGGAATTGATCATTTCCTTATTCCATTTCCGATATGGAAATTTCTCATTCTTTTATTGACTATTTACGTCGTGATACAACTCGTCGCATTGACCCAGCCCCGAGGAGTACATCATGACCGCTCCGGTTACGGCGCCCGCCGCCGACACCCGGTTTTCGACTGTCACGTCCCAGAACGTCAAGCTGAAGGTCCATCCGGTGATTCTGGCCGGCGGCTCCGGCACACGCCTATGGCCCATGTCGCGCGAACAGTATCCGAAGCAGCTGATCGGCCTGCTCGGCGACGATTCGCTGCTGCAATCCACGACACGCCGGCTCGACGGACTCGAAGCAGGTCACCCGCTGGCGGACCAGTTGGTAGTGGTCAGCAATGAAGAACACCGCTTCACGACCGCCGAACAGCTGCGCACGAGCGGCAAGACGAGCCGGCTGATTCTCGAGCCGGTCGGCCGCGACACGGCGCCTGCGTTAACGGTGGCCGCCCTGTCGATCGTCGCGGAAGACAGCGACGGCATCATGGTCGTGATGCCCGCCGACCATGCCGTCACCGACATCGCCGGGTTTCATGCGGCCGTGGCCGCCGGCGTGCAGCATGCCTCGAACGGTCATGTCGCGACGATGGGCATCGTGCCGACGCACGCGGAAACCGGCTACGGCTATATCCGCATCGGCGAAGCGCTGACCGGGCCAGTCAATGCGCCCGGCGTCGCGGCGCACCGGCTCGACCGCTTCGTCGAGAAGCCGCATCTCGAACTCGCGCAGCGCTATGTCGCCTCGAACGAGTACTGGTGGAACAGCGGCATCTTCATCATGCGCGCGTCGACATGGCTCGCCGCGATCGCCCACTTCCAGCCCGCGATTCACGATTCATGCGTCGCGGCCTATGCCGGCGGCAAAACGGACGGCGACTTCTTCCGGTTGCAACGCGATGCGTTTGTCGCCTCGCCGTCGAATTCGATCGACTACGCGGTGATGGAGCAGCTCGGCAACGATCAGTCGGTCTGCACCGGCGTGGTCGTGCCGCTGCAGGCGGGCTGGTCGGATGTCGGCTCGTGGGATGCGATCTGGCAGATCCTGCCGAAGGACGAAGCAGACAACGTCGGCCGTGGACGTGTGATGTTCGAAGGCGCCGAATCGACCTTCGCGCATTCGGAAGGCCGGTTGATCGCCTGCGTCGGCACGCACAATCTCGTCGTGGTCGAAACCGCCGACGCGATTCTCGTCGCGGACAAGGCGAGCGTGCAGGACGTTAAAAAGATCGTTGGCCGGATTCGCAGTGAAGCGGGCCCCGAAGCGGCGAACCATCGCAAGGTTCATCGCCCGTGGGGCCACTACGATTCCGTCGACACCGGCGAGCGCTTCCAGGTGAAACGCATCGTCGTGAAACCGGGTGCGCGTCTGTCGCTGCAGATGCATCACCACCGCGCGGAACACTGGATCGTCGTGCGCGGTACTGCGCTCGTCACACGCGGTGAAGAGCGCTTCATTGTCTCCGAAAACGAATCGGCTTATATCCCGCTCGGTGTCACTCACCGACTCGAGAATCCCGGCAAGATGCCGCTGGAAATCATCGAGGTGCAATCCGGTTCATATCTCGGCGAAGACGACATCGTGCGCTTCGACGATACGTACGGACGGCAGTAAGTCACATACTCAACGGGTGGTGCGGTAGTGCGAATCCTGCGGCGGCTGCTCCTGCCGTCCGCGGGTTGCTGCTGTGCTCATCCCGCGTGGGAGACGAGTTCTGGGGCTTTCGGGAATCGATCGCCCGCGTTGTTGTTGTCTGCCTGCTCGGCGGCCGGTGTGCCGGTCGGGTAACGACGTAGCGCGACCCTGCATGCGTGGGTGTACGCAGCGACATGGGCGTTGGCCGAATAACTGTTCACGGGTTCCGGCACGCTACGAACAGCGGGCAGCGTGCGCGGCGCGCTTTGCACCGGTACTGCGTTGACGCTTTCGTGCCTGGCTTCGATCCTTGTTTCGATCTGCACTGCCGCCGGCGCGGCTGCTGCGTTATGCCCTGCCTCCTGCCGCGCTTCATGCCCTGCTGCGCTGATCGCTTCGTCGATGCCCGCAACGGCCGCGAGCGTGCGGCAATGACGATCGATCCAGTCGTCGGCCCAGCCGAGCGCGAACTCCTGTGCCGCATCGGCCTGCGCGAAACGCGGACCGATCAGACCAGAACGCTCGACGCGCTTGCCGTCCTTCATGATCTCCGCCCATGCCCGGAACATCGCATTGGGCACCTGCTCGAGCGCAACGTAGATCGTATAGCCGCGCCGGTCGACCACCTGCTTGCCGCGCGAGGTCATGTTCATCCACACCGGACGATGCTCGCAATCGAGCGGCCGCTCCGCGCCGACATGCGCGCGGTCTTGCAGCAGTTCTTCATCGGTGGATTCGTCTGTTGCCGTGCCGGAGAGCTGTCGCGTGATGTCGGCGATCGGGTCGAGCGAACGCCACTCGTGCGCGGGGTGTGCCGCACGAGGCGAGGTTTGCCACGACTCGGGACTTCTCCAGAACACGCCACGCAGACCATCGTCACGCAGCGCGGGCGTGTGCGGCTGCGTGTCGACAACTGGTTTGGGCGTGGCGACAGGTACGCCGGGTTCGGGCACATAGGCGAAGCTGCGCCCGACCTGCGATAGCAGACGGATCATCTCGGTCAACGTACCGTTGATCTGCCATTCTTCGAAACGGCGCCGGCACGTCGGACCCGACGGATAGCGGCCTGGCAGTTTCGACCAGGGCTCACCGGTTGTCAGGATCCAGAGGACCGCATTCGCAACGATGCGCGGTTCGGCTCGGGGTCGGCCACGTCTGTTAAGACGGATAGCCGGCTCATCAGAAACAAGCACAGCAAGCTGCGCCCATTCGTCATTGCTTAGCTCATCGAAAAACATGCGTTTCTCCACGCAGCCTGGCCTGGCCGCGGCGAGGGGCACTCGCGATTATTGATCTAGCGTCATTCGCGCTATGCCCCAGGTTGCACAATATGCTTTACGTTTTAGCCCGTTTGCGAAAATCAGCACAGCCTTAGTGCGGACTTTCCCATTGACGAAGCACAAAACATGGTCTCACTCGTGCATGGGAGAATTTGTGCACGAAGCATACCATCCCCAGGGTTTGCGTGAATATGACAGAGACAAGTGTTACTGAAAGAAACAAACTTGTCCTTTTCGCTGCGTCGTTTCCTTTGCTGCCCAGGCAGATGGGCTGGCAGTCCCGGCGGCTCTAAACACGGTGTGGCAGCGCATTGGCCGCTGGATGGGCGAATTGGCGCGCTACGCGGCCGTTGGGCCGGTGCAACGGCACTTATTAACGGGCGCCGAGCTGTTGCGAACGGCTGGCGCGGTGAGCCTGGTTGATCCTGGCTGATCCTGGTTATTGCCGGCGGCGGATGCAGCGGCATCGCTGGATCGATGCACGTTGCATCGTTTGGATTCCTGTGCGATTGCGCCGCCGCCCTTCGCCCATGCGCTTCGCACGACCGCTGGCGTTGATAGACCGCTAGCGCACCGGCGTCGCGGCCTGTTCGCCGACGACGGTTGTCCACGGACGCACGCGCCAGCGCGTGACGAGCCCCTCGCGTACATACGGATCGGCTTTCGCGAACGCCTCGGCGACCGCCGGCGACTCGCCGCTAAAGAGCAGCACCGCGCCATCGACGGGATCGGCCAGCGCCCCGGCCAGCAGCAGTTCGCCGCGCTCCGCCGCGGCCCACGCGAGCTGCAGGTGCGCCGCGCGGTAGTCGCCGCGTCGCTCGAGGTAGTCGGCGGCGAGGTCGTAGAACATCAGGTAGTGCATCGTCGGTCTCCTTTCCTTGGTTGGGGATGGGTAATTGCGCTGAGGGAATATCCTGCCTCGCCGCTGTCAACCAATGCAACTATTTAGCCGTTCTGGCAGACAGCTTTGCCATAATGGTCATCGCGCCAGGCTTGGGATGCCGGAGACGCCCTCCTGGTCGCAACGACTACCAATAACGTTCAATATCGTGGGAGTGTCAAATGAAAATCCAATCCGCTATCGCTGCCCTCGTCCTTGGCGGTCTGCTGACCAGCGCGCCTGCCTTTGCCCAGAATGCCCAGCAATCGAAGATGGCCACCTGCAACACGCAGGCCACCGGCAAGAAAGGCGATGATCGCAAGGCGTTCATGAAGAGCTGCCTGTCGAGCGCGCCTGTCGCCGCATCGGGTCCGATGAGCCAGCAGGACAAGATGAAGATGTGCAACACGCAGGCGACCGGCAAAAAGGGCGACGATCGCAAGGCGTTCATGAAGACCTGCCTCAGCAACAAGGGCTGAGCCACGACAGTATTGTTTCTGGGCCCGCTGGGCCGGCTGTCACGCTACACAGCCGGGCCGGCGGGCCTTCTTTGCGTTTCGGACCCGCAGTACGCGGCTCACTTCATCGTCCGTCAAGCCGTCATTTCTTACTAAATACCTTCAATCGCCTGCATACCCGCACCGCGGTGATCGAAACTTCCACAGAATCATCCCCTCGCCGCTCGTCCACCCTAGACCGCACCGATTCGCCGGGCTCAGATTGAGCTTGGGATGCACCCGGCAGTTCTCATCTACCTGGGATCGGCTCGACGGCGTCTAGCGCAGCATCTCCACGATCTCGTCAACATGTTCGACGACACAGATTCGGCTTGATGCCATGGCGCGCGTGGATTCGGATGGCCGCACCAGAAAACCTCGCGTCGCAAGCTTCAGCATTTCCAGATCATTGAAGGCATCCCCTACCGCTACGACTTCGCTGCCAGCGTCGAGAAACGCCGTCACCACGTCTTCCTTGCCCCGACGGGATGGTGCGAATTCACAGCGCACGATGAATCCATCATCGTCGGTGACAAGGTGGTGACATAACGCCGTCGGCCGCCCGAGCAATCCCAGTACCGGATCCGCCAGCTCGTAAAAGCAATCGGAAAGAATCCGCACGCTGTATTGCTCGCCAATCCTGGCGAGAAAGTCCGTCGACTCGGGAAACGGAGCGATCTCCGCCAGGATTTCCTGCATCTGCGGCAGCGTCACACCGTGACTTCTGAGTGCAGAAATCCGCCTGGCCATTAACAAGCGATACTCCGGAACCTCCCGCGTCGTCTCGTGGAGCACATCGATACCTGTGCGTTGGGCGATATACGGCCACATCTCCGGAACCAGCACACCCTCAAGATCGATACACGCCACTTTCTCGAGTACTTCGCTCATTTGAATCCCACGGCAGTGAAGGCCAGCGACAGTCCCAACGCAATCAACGCTGTCCCGATGATCCGGTCGACAATACGCTGCCTCTCCAGCATTGCCTGGCGCAAGACTTCGGATGAGAAAAAGATCGCTACGAGACTGAACCAGGCCAGATGGGCCAGCGACATGAAAGCGCCATAAGCAAAATCGATTGCTAGAGGACTACCCGGTTTGACGATCTGCGTGTATGAACTCACGACAAACAGCATTGTCTTCGGGTTGAGCGCATTGGTCAGAAACCCGTTGCGAAAGGCGACCCACATGCCCAGACGATGCCCTGTCGACAAGTCGAGCGTCAGACGCGACTTGTTCGTCAGCGACCTGTATCCAATGTAGATCAGATAGCCCGCACCGAGAAATTTCATGACCAGAAAGAGAACGGGCGAATGTGCGATAACGACGGCAATACCGAGCACCGTATAGAGCACGTGCAGTTGTACGCCGAGGGCAACACCAAGCGCCGAAATCAGTCCGGAGCGACGTCCATATGCGTAGCTGTTCCGGGTAATCATCGCGAAATCTGGCCCAGGGCTGATGACAGCGAGAATAGTGATCATTGCTACCGCGAGTAATTCGTTCATTGAAGTTCCAGGAAGAGGACGGCGGATGACCTCCGCCGGGATGTTTTCTTGAGCTACATCTATTTTTTGCAGAACGTGACCACTAGCACGTCACGATTCGCGGGCTGGGCATCGTCCAGCCGCGCAATTGGCGTTACGCCGTGCATCACGCGTTCGTCGTTGACGATCGCGGCGTCAAGCGGTGCCATCAACGTGTACGCGGACAAAGGTTGGCGGGCGCGATCGTAGATCTTTGTCTCACCGTTCACGATGTTGCTTCGGCTCACCATCATCATGAACACGAAGTTGACTCCATCGCGATGGATACCTTCTGGCGTCGGATTAGCCGTTGCCTGTGATGCATCGATTCGAAACTGGTGAACCTCGATGTGCCAGCCATAGAAGGGAGCAAGCCTGCCAAACAATTCACAGCAGAACGACAAAATTGCCGTAAGGACATCCCCCTGCGCGATGTCACTCGCGATCGGCGCAAAATCCCGGGCAACCCCGCCGTTCAGATGGTTGTAGTCGAGACTCTGATAGTGCGGCTGGTGCGATTCGCGAATGGCGCAACGCCCGGACGGGAGTGCGCTGAAGGTTGCGTGCCGCCGATAGCGATAGGTGCCGCCGTCGGCCATGTGGAGATCGGGTTCCAGTCGATTCCAGCTATCTTGAAATCGCTCCCAGCTCTCCAGAGTGGTTCCCGTTATTGCCTTCAGCAAACGTTCCGTTTTGGCTGCCGGCAGGAAGCAGAAATCCTTCCGTGCAATAAACTGACATAAATTCTCGGCTTCCCTCGCTGCCCGGTTAGCCTGGTCGCTTGACTGGGCATGAGATTCGTCCTGGTACGCGTGTTCCATTTGGTATCCTCGCTTTCTATAATCTTTGTTCGCCGGTTGCACGACCGGCAAATCATTGTCGAGGACTCCTGCGATTATAAAAATCGATTTGTGGTACATTGAATCGGTGATTTTTTCTCACACAAATGGAAAATGAAACTTCCCCCACTGACCTCTTTTCGGGTGTTCAATGTCGCCGCCCAGGCAGATAGTTTTGTCCAGGCGGCAGAGCAACTGCATGTCACGCATGGCGCCGTCAGCCGTCAGATCAAGCAACTGGAAGATGCGTTGGGCACGGCGCTGTTTGAACGACGCAATCGTGCGGTGTTTCTTACCCCAGTCGGTCGCCTGTTGCTGACGACGACCCAGTCCGTCTTCGAGCAACTGGAAGGCACCGTTTATCGGATCAGGCAACAAACCAACCAGAGTGTGATCGTGTTGTCGTGCGAACCAACAATCGCGATGAAGTGGCTGATTCCGCGACTACCGGCATTCGAAGACGCCCATCCCGACATCCAGCTGCATCTGTCGGCGGCGGGAGGTCCTATTGATTTCCAGAAATCGGGAGTTGACGTAGCGCTGCGTCGCAATGATTTCAATTGGGGCAGCGAGATTCATTCGCTGAAAATTAGCGATGAATGGGTCGGGCCGGTGTGTCGAGCCGATCGGCAAGGCTTTTTGCGCGCAAACCCCGTACTGCTGCATACCAGGTCGCGGCCGCTTGCGTGGAAAAACTGGGAAAGCGCCGGTGGAGCGCCGATAAAGAAGGGCAAACGAGTGGACTACGAGCACTTCTATCTCTGCATTCAAGCTGCCATGGCAGGACTTGGCATGGCCATGGCATCGTACTTCATGGTGCAGGACGAATTGCGTGCGCAGCAGCTGGTTGCACCCCACGGCTTCAAAAGGGATCGCTCGGCTTACTACCTGCTCTCGCCCGACCCAATCACTCCTGAATCGAAGCTCGCACGTCTGGCGAACTGGGTTCTGGGAGAAATGCAGGCGTGCTCTTCCCAGATTGGGAGCAAGGCAGGTTAGGTTTCGCGGCACGTAGTGCCATCCACCCAGCATCGATCGTGCCCGATCGGCGTTCCGCTGCAGCGCGACATGCACACCACCGCCGGATTTCTTCTATGATGGCTGCGGAGACGGCCCACCCCACATAAAACATCATGCGCCATCGGGCCGCCGTCTTGTCGTTGATGCGAGCGCGCATTGAACGGAGGCAAGAATGGCATGGAGACAAAACCGCTGGTTCAGGCGATGGCTGGTCGTCATCGTGTTCTGGGCCGTGCCGGTACTGATCGTTGCGGTCCGCGAGATCCACGAGGAGATGGCCTACAACGCCGTCGATCTCGAGCACGCGCTGACCACCTGGGACTTCACCGATGCACAACGCGCCGCGGGAGCACCCGTGCGCTGTCACGGCAAGCCCGACGAGGCACGTGCCGCGGGCTGCCCGGCCGACGTGCTGGCCGCCAACGCACCGCGTCAGCAGGAAGCCATCGACGAGTATTCGGTTCGCCGCAGTACGCTCGCCGGCTACCTGTGGCATGCGTTCGTTGGCTACTGGGTGGTGCCGGCCGCGGTGCTGTTCGGCTTCGGTCTGGTGATTGCCGGCGTTCGCCGCGCACTGCGCCGACCCGCTGTAAAAAGCAGCACGCCGCATTGAAATGCGGTAATCGATGCCGGATCACGTTGCGAAAAACCTACGCGTGGGGAAGCGCGCCAGACTTTCAAAGTCTTTTCATCGAACGTGCAAATCACCCGCTTCCGGTAAAAAAAACCGGCACCGGCGGCGTTCGGGCAGGCCGTAGACGGGGCGTCGAAATCAGGGCGATAGCAGGCGAAATCGCTGCGAACTGCCAGTTGCCGCATCGCTTCGACGCATCCTCAATTCGGTCAAAGTTACGTTGCACGATTTGCGCATTTTCCCGCAAACGCCCGTCCGACAAGGCTTTTCGCCGGTCAGGCACGCGCATTGCTGCGCTTCTCATGTGTTATAACCCAATGGCCAACCGTCACCACTGATCAGGTTGCCCTGGAACCACGATGGAGAAAAAAGATGCAAAGACGAAACTTCATTCTGAAAACCACCGCTGCACTTGCTTTCGGAGGCCTTACGCTCGCGGGCTGCACCACAACGCCCAATAGCACGCCCACTGCCTCGGGCAATGCGTCGAAGCGCGACTCGATCAACGCCAGCGTCGACGGCGCGATTTCCAAGCTGTATTCGACGGTACCAGGCTCCCGCGAACTCGTCTCGAAGTCGCGTGGCATCCTCGTGTTCCCGTCGGTCCTTCAGGCAGGCCTGATCGTCGGTGGCCAGTATGGCGAAGGCTCGCTGCGCGTCGGCGGCAGCACGGTCGGCTACTACAGCACGGCGTCGGGCTCGTTCGGTTTGCAGGCCGGTGCGCAGTCGAAGGCAATCATCTTCCTGTTCATGACGCAGGACGCACTCGACCGGTTCCGCAACTCGGACGGCTGGGCAGCCGGTGGAGATGCTTCCGTGGCGCTCGTGAAGATGGGCGCGAACGGCTCGATCGACACGACGACCGCAACGGCTCCGGTCGAAGTCTTCGTGATGACCAATGCCGGGCTGATGGGCGACATCTCGATCGCCGGCACGAAGGTGACGCGTCTGAACATCTGACGCGATATCGTTCCAGTGTGTTCCGGCGGCAGCGTCGCCGGAGCACTGCCCCCACGGAGGGGCTGCTGCAAGACAAAACGGCGTTACCGCAAGGCAACGCCGTTTTTTATGCGCGTTTTGTCTGTGCGCCAGCGGATCTAGTTCGACGACGTATCGATCACCTTGAACCGCGAACGCTTCTGCGCGCGAATCACCGACTGATACGCCTCGACGTATTGCTGCGCCATCCGGTGCGACGTGAAGCGCTCCTCGAAGCGCTGCCGCACACCCGCTCGCGGCACCTTGTGCAGGCGATTCACGGCGGCCACTGCACCGATCTCGTCCTCGACGATGAAGCCCGACACACCGTCGTCCAGCACTTCCGGCACCGAGCCGCGATTGAAGGCGATCACCGGTGTGCCGCACGCCATCGCTTCGATCATCACGAGACCGAACGGCTCCGGCCAGTCAATCGGAAACAGCAGCGCGTGTGCGCCTGACAGAAACTCGGCCTTCTGGTTGTCGGCGATCTCACCGATATATTCGACATACGGCAGATCGAGCAGCGGCTTGATATCGCGCTCGAAATACTCGCGATCGGCGGCATCGACCTTTGCGGCGATGCGGATCGGCATACCGCAGCGGCCCGCGATGCGGATCGCCGTATCGACGCGTTTTTCCGGCGATATACGGCCAAGGAACGCAAGATACTTCTGCTCGACCGGCTGCGGCGTATAGAGCGCCTCAGGCAGGCCGTGATAGACCGTGGTCAGCCATTTCGCCTGCGGCAGCGGATGGCGCTGCGCATTCGAAATCGAAATGACCGGCGCGGTGTTGAACGTATCGAATACCGGTTGCTGCTCGGGCAGATCGAGGCGGCCGTGTAACGTCGTCACAAACGGCGTGTCCTGCCGCTTGAAGACCGAGAACGAGTAGTAGTCCATGTGGAAATGCAGCACATCGAACTCGTCGGCCTGACGGCGCACCAGTTCCATCAGCAGCATGTGCGGCGCCACCCGATCGCGAATGCCGGGGTCGAGCCGCAACGCGCGCGGCCAGACGGCTTCGAGCTTCGCGCTCGTGACCGAATCGCCGCTGGCGAACAGCGTTACGTCATGGCCGAGTTCGACCAGCGCCTCGGTGATGTACGACACGACGCGCTCGGTGCCGCCATACAGCTTGGGAGGGACCGATTCGGTCAGCGGGGCGATCTGGGCAATTCTCATTGAGTGTCTCCATGAATCTGATGGCCGCCCGTTCGGGGCGTGCCTCGTGCGCGCCAGGCGCTAATGTGCCAATCAGGCACCAGCGGCGGCGCCCGAGTATGCCAGCGCCGCGGCAACCGATCAATGCAGCCAGATGTGGCCAATGCCGATCGATCACGCCGGGCCTGTTGCAGGACAGGTACCTTCAGCTACGCCTCGTACCTGACGAGTATTGTCAATTGTGCACGCAAACGCGCGACGTATTGCATTTCCTGTGCGCTGTTACAGTCGCGAAACATCTGCGGCGCTTCGCCGATATGCCATTTAGTACGGCCTGTCGCTCAGCGCGATGGCCACTTCCACGCGGGAATATCAAGCTCGTCGCTGTTGGCAATCCGCGTCGAACCGAGCTGCTTTCCGAGCATCACCGACTGGCTGCCCGCCTCGCGCTCGAGTGCAGCGATGAGCCGTGTCGCGTGCGACACCACCAGTACCTGCGAACGCGTCGACGCATGCGCGATCAACCGCGCGAGCGCCGGCAGCAGGTCCGGATGCAGGCTCGTCTCCGGCTCGTTCAGGACCAGTAATTGCGGCGGTCGCGGCGTCAGCAGCGCGGCGACCAGCAGCAGGTAGCGCAGCGTCCCGTCGGACAGTTCCGCGCCGCTCAGCGCACGCAACAGGCCATGCTGCCGCATCGTCACTTCGAAGCGGCCGCTGTGATTGACGATTTCGATGCGCGAGCCGGGAAATGCGTCTTCAATCGCGGCGTCGAGTGCGGTCGCTTCGCCGATTTCGGCGATCGTCTGTAGTGCGGCAGCAAGATCGGTGCCGTCGTCGCTGAGCACCGGCGTATGCGTGCCGATTTGCGGCAACCGCACGGGGGCCTCGGCGTCGGTGCGAAAGTGATCGTAGAACCGCCACGAACGGATCTGTTCGCGCACCGCAATCATTTCGGGCGCGCTTCGCGGGTCGGAGAACTCGGTCATCATGCTGTCGAAGCTCGCCACGGGCTGCGGCACCGTCTGCCATTCGCCGTCGGCGTCGCGTGCGCGCAGCACCGCACCGTGCCGCTCGACCAGCAGCGCGGACGGCCGCAGCACCGGCCCGTTCCAGATGGACTCGCGCTTGATCACCGGGTCGAGCGAGAATTGCGAGCTCTCGGCGGGAATGGGTAGTCCAAGATCGATCGCGTAGCCGAAGGTGTCGCCGGCAAAGCCAAGCCGCAGGCTCACCGGTTCGTGGCGGCGCACGCCCGTGACCGGCTCTACGCCGGCCAGCATGCCGCGCGAGAAGCGTTCGGGGCCTGCCCACAACGTGGACTGCAGACCGCCCTCGCGCGCCAGCGACGGAATCACGCCGCCGCGCGCAGTAACTGCAAGCAGCCTCAATGCACGATAGACGCTCGATTTACCGCTGCCGTTCGGTCCCGTCACGACGTTCAGCTTGCCGAGCGGCACGATCAGCTCGCGCAGCGAGCGGTAGCCGGCGATAGCGAGTGTGGTCAGCATGAGCGGCCCATGATCGCCAGTGTGCGAATAGAAATGAGCGTAGCGCCGCGCATCAACGTCCCTCGCCTGCCGGCACGTTGCGCAGATCGCGCAGGAACGAATCGCGCCACACGCCCAGATCGTTCTTGCGCAATGCCGCCATGTTCACCTGATGGCGACGCTGACGCTCTTTCAGCGGCATCGATAGCGCCTGCTGCAGTGCTTCGCACATGCCCACCGCATCGTGCGGATTCACGAGCAGCGAGCCGGTCAGTTCGGCGGCCGCGCCAGCGAAGATCGACAGCACCAGCACACCGGGGTCGTCGGGGTTCTGCGCGGCGACATATTCCTTCGCGACGAGGTTCATGCCGTCGTGCAGCGGCGTCACGAAACCGATCTGCGATTCGCGGAACAGCGACATCAGTTTCCAGCGGTCGTACCGCTGGTTCAGGTAACGGATCGGTGTGTAGTCGAGCCCCGAGTAACGCCCGTTGATACGCCCCGCCTCGCCTTCGAGTTCCTGGCGTATCAGCTGATACGTTTCGACGTCCGAACGCGTCGGTGGCGCGATCTGCACGAGCGTGACATTGCCGCGCCATTCGGGCGAGCGCTCGAGCAACTGTTCGAAGGCCCTGAAGCGCTCGACCAGTCCCTTCGAATAATCGAGCCGGTCGACGCTCATGATCAGCTTGCGCCCTTCGAGACTCTGCTTCAGATCCAGTACATGCTGGCGGCTTTCGTAACGCTGCGCCTGCTCGGCGATCTCATCGGGAAACACGCCGATGCGATAGACGCCGGTGCGCAAATGGCGGCCGAACGCTTCGATGCGATCATCGACACTCACCGTGCCGCGCGCATGACGCGTGATGTAGTCGTGGAACGCGAGTTGATCGGTGGCGGTCTGGAAGCCCAGCAGATCGAAGCAGCACAGCGACTTCACCAGTTCCTCGTGCGGTGGAATGCTGAAGATGATCTGCGGCGCCGGAAACGGAATATGCAGAAAGAAGCCGATGCGATTCGTCACGCCTTCCGCGCGCAGCGCTTCGGCAAACGGGATCAGATGGTAGTCGTGAACCCAGATGATGTCGTCGGGTTCGAGCAGTTTGATCAGCTTGTGCGCGAGCCATGCATTGACGCGCCGGTAGCCCGCGTATTCGTCGCGCTCGTAGCGCGCGAGGTCGTTGCGGTAGTGGAACACCGGCCACAGCGTCGCGTTCGAGAACCCACGGTAGTACTGATCGTAGTCCTTGCGCGTCAGACCGACGGTCGCGAACGTCACACGGCCTTCGTGCACGATAGTGGGACCCGCATGCGCGACGGTTTCGCTGACGACGTCGCCGCTCCAGCCGAACCAGACCCCGCCGGCATCCTTCAACGCGCCGAACACGCCGACGGCGAGGCCGCCCGCCGAGCCCTTCGTTTCGGTCGGTGTGGCGACGCGGTTCGATACGACGATCAGTCGGCCCATGTGGTGTTTCCTCCGTGGTTCGGTCGATGCGCACACGCGGCGTACGCATTCGGTGACGGGTGAGCGGCGCATATCGCCGGCGGCGCCGCTACTGCAATCGCCGCTTCAGCAACGATGGAGAGCACCGGCAGCGGCCATGCTCAGTTCGACCGGCTCGCCGCTGGATCGTTTGCGATTTCGTCCGGCGGCCGGCTCGCAGCCGATGCGGCGCGCGGGTCGCGAGTTCCACCGCGATTTCCACCCCGATTCGCCACCGGATCGGCTTCGGTGCGCGCGGCGGTACTCGAAGCAGCTGCCCGCGCATGAGCCGGCAACCAGTCGAGTGCGCCCTCCGCGGCTCCGAGTTCCGCCGACACCTCCGCACGCGAATGCGGCAGATACTGCGGATAGTGCGTCTGCACGAACGCGAGCAACCCTTCGCGCACACGGCAACGCAAATCCCAACTGAGACCCGAATCCGCGGAGCTGACAAGCACGCGCAGTTGCATCGAACGTTCGGTTGCGTCGGTGACCTGCAGCACCTGCACACGGCCGTCCCATTCGGGCGCCGCCTCGACGAGACGCCCGAGTTCCTCGCGCAATGGCGCGAGCGGCATCCGGTAATCGACGTACAGAAAGACCGTGCCGATGATCTGCGCGCTGCTGCGCGTCCAGTTCGCGAACGGGTTCTCGATGAACCATTGCAGCGGCACGATCAACCGGCGCTGATCCCACAGCCGCACCGACACATAGGTACCGGTGATTTCCTCGATGCGCCCCCACTCGCCCTGGATCACGACGACGTCTTCGAGGCGGATCGGTTGCGACAACGCGATCTGCAGCCCGGCGATCAGGTTGCCGAGTACCGGCCGCGCCGCGATACCGGCGATCAAACCGGCCACGCCCGCCGACGCCAGCAGGCTCGCGCCGATCTGGCGCACGCCCGGAAACGTCATTAGCGCGCCGCCCACGCCGACGATCACGATCACCACCATCACCGAGCGCGCCAGCACGCGCGCCTGGGTGTGGATCCGGCGTGCCTCGAGGTTGTCTGCGGTGTCGAGCGGGTGCGCCTGGATGATCGCTTCGCCGATCGCGGCCGCCGAGCGCATCGACAGCCAGGTCAACGCGCCGATCAGCACGACGCCCGCCATGTTGCGCAGCACGCCGACGAGCGGCAGCGTATCGGGCGCTTCCCACCAGATGAATTCGAGGCCGACGATCGCGAGCACCACGAGTGCGGGCCGGTTGATGTAGCGCAGGATCACGCTCATCAACGGATACGGTCGGGCGATCCGCACGAGAATCCGCGCGCCGATGCGATGGACCGCAAATGCGAGCGCGAGAACGACGATGGACACGACGACCGCGCCCGGCCAGGTATGCAGCGGGGCATCGGCGATGCGCGTGATGTCGTCGGTGGTGAGCATGAAGCGCGTTTTCCTCGGGTCGTGGGTTGTGGTGGGTGGCGCCGCGTCGACGCCCAACCCCGCTGCGCCAACCGCGCTCAGCTACCCGTCTTGCAGGGGAATGCCTTGCCGAGCCCCAGTGAAATCGCGGTGCTCGCGTTGTAGCCCGCGACGTTGGGATTTTCCGCGATGTAACGGCGCACCGCGTCCGTCAGTTGCTGCGAACGCGCGTCGGCGGGCAGGCAAAAGTACTGGCCGACCCGCGGGCCGGTTGTGCCGCCAATTGCATCGATGGTGTTGAAGACGCCGTCGGCCGCGCCTTCGATGTAGGCCGCGCACGCGCTGCGTGACGCGATATCGGTTTTCGTACACAGCCTGTTGAGGTCGCTCGCGGTAAACGCGGCTGCCGACAAGGGTATGGCCAGCGCGCTCGCGCAAATCAAAGCCCGCAGCATGGTGATCCTTTATGTGAGCAAGCGGTTATCGGGCGATCTCGTGTCGCATCCGGCGGCGCGTTCCGGCCTGAGACCGGACGCGCCGCAACCGTTATTTTGCACCGTTTTGCGGGGCTGCCGGTGGCTGGCTCTGCATTTGCTGGAGCCGTGCCGTCAGTCCTTCGACGACATCGGGTGCCTTGTAGTGCTTCGCGAAGTCGAGCGCGGTGAGACCGAGCTGGTTCTTCACGGTCAGATCGGCGCCGTTATCGAGCAGCAGCTTGACCGTCGATACGTGATTGGCGCGTGCGGCCATCATCAGCGGCGTGGTGCCGTTCGGCGAGCCAGCGTCGACGTACGCCGAGTGGTCGAGCAGCAGCTTCACGATATCGTCATTACCGTTCGATGCCGCGTAGTGCAGCGGCGCCCAGCCCTTCTTGTTGACTTCGGCGTCTTTTGAAATCAGCAGGTTGACGAGGTTGATGTCGCCGTTCAGCGACGCCAGCATCATCGCGTTTTCGCCGGCCTTGTCCTCGATTTCGATGTTGGTCTTCGAATTGGCGATCAGTGCGGCAGCGACCTTGTCGGATTTTTCGCGTGCAGCGAGCACGAGCAGCGGCATGCCCTGATCGTCGGTCATGTTCGGGTCCATGCCGTTGGCGAGCTGCTTCGTCACTTCCTTCACGTCGTCGAACTTGACGGCCTTGATCATCGTGTCGGCGGGTGCGGCCTGCACCGGCAACGCACCGCAAGCCGCCCACGCGAGCCCGCCGGCCAGCGCGAGCCGGGATGCCCCGCGTTTGAACGCGGACAGGCGGATGAAAGGAGCGACGGAGGCTGAACGAATGACGATCTGACTGGAGTTATTTCTCATATTCTAGTTTAGGTATCTTCCCTATCCTGTTGATAATATTGAATATCAAGACCGCGGCATCGGGATCTTGAACAGCCGGAAGAAGTTCGCTGTGGTCGCCGCGGCGAGTGCGGCTTCCGGCATCTCACGCTGCTGCGCGATGAAGCGTCCGACATGGCTGACGTACGCAGGTTCATTCGGCTTGCCGCGATACGGCACAGGAGCCAGGTACGGCGAGTCGGTTTCGATCAGCAGACGCTCGAGCGGCACGCGGCGCGCGACGTCCTGAACCTCGGTCGCGCTCTTGAAAGTGACGATGCCCGACAGCGAGATGTGGAAATTCTGCGCGAGCGCCCGTTCGGCGACCGGCCACGCTTCGGTGAAGCAATGCATCACGCCGCCCGGCACGTCGGCGTGTTCCTCGGCCATGATGCGCAGCGTGTCGTCGGCGGATGCGCGCGTGTGGACGATCAGCGGCTTGCCGGTGGCATGCGCGGCGCGGATATGGGTGCGAAAACGCTCGCGTTGCCATTCCATGTCGGCAATGGTGCGGCCTTCGAGCCGGTAGTAGTCGAGCCCCGTCTCGCCGATCGCGACGACCTTCGGATGCCCGGCCAGCTCGACGAGCCCGGCCACGTCGGGCTCCTGCGCATCCTCGTGATCCGGATGCACGCCGACCGACGCGTAGACGTTGTCATAGGTGCGCGCAATGTCGAGCACGGACGGCAACGTTTCGAGGTCGACCGACACGCACAGCGCGTGGGTGACCGAATGCATGCGCATGTTCTCGAGCACCTGCGGCAGACGCTCGGCGAGACCTTCGAAATTGATGTGGCAATGCGAGTCGACAAACATGAGAGTGTCCTGCGATGAATCGGGAAAAGTGCCTGCCCGGGTGGTACTGAGCTAACGTTCAGGCGACAACCCGGTGCCCGAGGATCACCAGGTCGCGCTCCACGCCGTCCAGCACCGCGACGCGCGGCAACGTGCCCCACACGTCGAAGCCGAAGCCGCGGAAGAGTCGCAGGCTCGGTTCATTGTGGCCGAAAATGAAACCGAGCACCGTATCGATGCCGAGCCCAGGCGCGGCTGCCAGCGAAGCCGCCAGCAACTGTTTGCCGAGCCCCTTGCCGCGCGCGTCTTCGTGCAGATAGATGCTGACTTCGGCGCTGCGCGAATAGGCTGGCCGCCCGTAGAAGTTCGAGAAACTGAGCCACGCGATGATCTGCCCGCCGTCCTCGACGACCCACAGCGGCCGCTTGTCCGGCCCATGCTCGTGGAACCACGCGAGCCGGCTCTCGACACTGACCGGCTCGAGATCGGCGGTCACGTTTCGCGACGGCACCGTCGAGTTGTAGATGGCGACGATGGCGGGCAGATCGTCGAGCGTGGCATCGCGGTATGGAAGATTCGTGGTCATGGAGGAAATCGGCTAGCGGGGTTAGGCAAACGGCGGACGAGAGTCAGGCAAACAACGCGCGATAACCCAGGAACAGCTCCTCGAACACCAGACGCGCATTGAGCGGATGGTTCTCGACCGCGCGCTGCCGCGTCACGGTGCGGATAAAGCGCGCGAACGTGCTCGCATCGACCTGCGCCGCGCAGCGCTCCAGCGCCGCCGCGGCTTCAGGAAAATAGCGCGGCGTGCCGGCCGTGCGCTGTGCCAGCAAGTCGTATAGCCACCTCTGCAGCCAGCCGAGCACGAGCGGCACCGGCAGCTTTTGCAGCGCCTCGCCGACCGCGAACGCATCGCATGCGGCCCCGCTGGCCAGCTGTTTGAGCGTCCAGTCGCGCAGCGCGCGGTTTTCATCGGCGGCGAGCGCCAGCGCGGCCAGCGGTGCGCCGCCTGCCTGGGCGAGCAGCGCCGGCGCATCGTCGACACCTTGCGCGGCGAGCCATCTGACGGCGACATCGGCGGCGGGCGTGGCGAGCGGCCATTGCCGGCAACGACTGATGATGGTCGGCAGCAGCCGGTCGATGCGCGCCGACACCATCAGGAACACGACACCCGACGGCGGTTCTTCGAGTGTCTTCAGCAATGCGTTGGCTGCTGCGACATTGAGCGCTTCGGCGGGATACAGCACGACCACGCGCGCCCCGCCGCGATGCGAGCCGACGCCGCAAAAGTCGAGCAGCGCCCGAACCTGTTCGATCTTGATTTCCTTGCTTGGCGCGCGGCTCTTCTTGCCGTCATCGTCGCCTTTGTCGGCCTTGCTGGCCTGATCGGCTTTGTCGTCAGCACTGGTGACAAAACCCGATTCGGCCGCCAGCGCCTCCGGCAGCACGATCCGGTAATCGGGGTGATTGCCCTGCACGAACCAGTTGCACGCCGCGCACGCGCCACACGGCTCGCCGTTGGCAAGCGGCGCTTCGCAGAGCATGCCCTGCGCGAGATGCTGCGCAAAACGCAGCTTGCCGATCCCCGTCTGCCCATAGAGAAGCAACGCATGCGGCCAGTGCGCGCGCAGCTGCTGCATTCGGTTCCAGTCGTCGGCTTGCCACGGATAAATCATCGTTCTCTTTTGATTCAATAGGTTACGAGGTGGATGTGATGTATTGGCTGAGTTATTTCAACACCCATGACAACAACTTATATCAGTTAAAAATCATAGCGTTGCGACCAATTTCTCAAGTTGACTCTGAATTTGCGGGATGCTCTGCGTCGAATCGACGATGGCAAACCGGTATGGCGCCTCTTCGGCACGGCGCAGGTATTCTGCCCGCGTCCGTGTGAAGAACGCATCCGACTCGCTCTCGAACCGGTCCGGCTCGCGCGCCGCGCTGCGACGCTCGCTCGCGGTTCCCGGCGGTACGTCGAACAGCACCGTCAGATCGGGCTGGAAACCGCCCTGCACCCAGCGCTCGAGTGCTTCGAGCTTGTCGCGCGGCAAACCGCGCCCGCCGCCCTGGTAGGCGAACGTCGCATCGGTGAAACGGTCGGACAGCACCCAGTCGCCGCGCGCGAGCGCCGGCTCGATCACCTGCGCCAGATGCTCGCGGCGTGCCGCGAACATCAGCAGCGCTTCGGTTTCGAGATCCATGGTCCGGTGCAACAGGATTTCGCGCAGCGATTCGCCGAGCTTCGTGCCGCCCGGCTCGCGCGTCATGACGACCTCGCGCCCGGTGGGTGCGACCTTCGCATCGAGCCGCTCGCGGAACCAGGCAAGGTGCGTCGTCTTGCCCGCCCCATCGATGCCTTCGAACGTGATGAATTTGCCCCGCGCCATCATTGACCTCGGATGTACTTGTCGACGGCCTTGTTGTGATCGCCGAGCGTGTCAGAAAAAATGCTTAAGCCGCTGCCGTCGCCGCGGGAGACGAAGTAAAGCGCGTTGGTCTGCGCCGGGTTCAGCGCCGCCTGAAGCGACGCTACCCCCGGCAGCGAGATCGGTGTCGGCGGCAAGCCGGCACGGGTGTACGTATTGTAAGGAGTGTCGGTCTGCAGATCGCGCTTGTGCAAACGCCCCGCGTAGCTGTCGCCGAGCCCGTAGATCACGGTTGGATCGGTCTGCAGCGGCATGCCGAGCCGCAGACGGTTCGCGAACACCGCGGCAACGAGCGCGCGGTCGGACGTCTTGCCGGTTTCCTTTTCAACGATCGACGCCATGGTCAATGCATCATAGGCGCTCTTGTACGGCAGCCCCGGCGCGCGGGCAGCCCACGCCTCGTCGAGACGCACCTGCATCAGCCGGTACGCGCGACGGTACACGTCGAGGTCACTCGTGTTCTTGTCGAACAGATACGTGTCCGGGAAGAACAGCCCTTCCGCGTTGCCCGTCGGGGCCTCAGGCGCGCCGATCGCCTTCAGCAGATCGGCGTCGGTCATGCCCGCCGTGTCGTGCTTCAGCGCCGGATTCGCGTCGATTTCGGAGCGCATGTGGCGAAACGTCCAGCCTTCGATGATCGTCGCCACATACTCGTTGACGTCGCCGCGGGCCAGCTTCTGCAGCACGTCGTACGGCGTCACGCCGCTCTTGAACTCGTAGTTGCCCGACTTGAGCTGGCTTTGCAGGCCGAGCAGGCGTGTCATCCACACGAACAGTTCGGTCGCGACCGGCACGCCGCCGCGCCGCAATTGCAGTGTCACGCTGCGCAGGCTGCTGTGCGGCTTGATCGTCACGTCGAGCTGCTGAGGGGTCAGTACGAGTGGGGCCTGGGACCAGTAATATCCGCCGGCTGCTGCGGCAGCGGCCAGCACGACGAGCGCCGTGCCGGCAACGAGACATTTTTTCAGGAGGGACATGCAAAACGTGGCTGGGGAGGACCCCATATAATACTTGCTTGCCCCAGCTAAAGTCACAACTGACTGCGCCACCCATCCATGACCGCCCCGCTCGCACCCGCTCCCGCCCATTCTGTGCCGCCCGTTGCCGCCGCCGTGCTGCCGGTGCTGCCGCGCCCCGGTGGCGCGCAATTCGAGGCCGTGCTCAAGAGCGGCGCGTATATGCCGCTCACGCAGTTCGGCGTGATCTCCGTGTCGGGCGACGATGCCGCGACCTTCCTGCACGGCCAGCTCACGAGCGACACCCAGCATCTCGATGCCGCCAACGCGCGCCTCGCCGGCTACTGCTCCCCCAAGGGTCGACTGCTCGCGTCGTTTCTCGTGTGGCGCGACAGCGAGGCGATCCGCCTGCTGGTGTCGAAGGATGTCCAGGCCGCGGTGCAGAAACGGCTCTCGATGTTCGTGCTGCGCGCCAAGGCGAAGCTCAGCGATGCCAGCGCCGACCTGCTCGCAGTCGGTCTGGCCGGCGACGTGCGCGCGGCGCTCGGCGGCATCTTCGATGTGATTCCCGACGGCGTGCATGTGAAAGTCGATGGGCCGTTTGGTTCGCTGATCCGCGTACCCGATGCCGAAGCGCGGCTGCGTTATCTGTGGATCGGGCCGCGGGCCGAGGTCGAAGCGCAGCTGCCGGCGCTCGATAGCAAGCTCGTGCGCGTATCGCCGGCCGTGTGGGACTGGCTCGATATCCGTGCTGGCGAGCCGCGCATCACCGGGCCGGTCACCGAGCAGTTCGTGCCGCAGATGGTCAATTTCGACGTGCTCGGCGGCGTGAATTTCCGCAAGGGCTGCTATCCGGGCCAGGAGATCGTCGCGCGCAGCCAGTATCGCGGCACGATCAAGCGGCGTACCGCGCTCGCGAATGTGACGGGCGAAACGTTATCTGTGGCGGCGGGCACGGAGCTGTTCCATTCCGCCGATCCTGGCCAGCCATGCGGGATGGTCGTCAACGTGGCGTCCGCACCGGCGGGCGGCGTCGACGTGCTGGCCGAGATCAAGCTCGTGGCGCTCGAAGGCGGCTCGGTGCATCTCGGTGCCGCCGACGGCCCCGCGCTGCGCTTCCTGCCGCTGCCGTACGCGTGGCCGACGGAAGTCTGACGCGTTGATCGCGGGCGGTCGGCCCGCTGCTCCCGGAGACTTCGACCGATGTGCCTGATTGTGTTCGACTGGCGCCCCGACGCAACCGACGGCGCGCTCTTCACGCTCGCGGCAAACCGCGACGAATTCTTCCGCCGCCCGGCCGAACCGATGCAATGGTGGAGCGATGCGCCGGGGTTACTCGCGGGACGCGATCTCGCCGGCGGCGGTACCTGGCTCGGCATGACCCGCGACGGCCGCTTCGCCGCCCTCACCAACTACCGCGCGCCGCACGAGATGCGGCCCGATGCGCCGACCCGCGGTGCGCTCGTCAGTCGTTTTCTGAGCGACCTTGCGCAGACGCCGCTCGATTATCTGCAGCAGGTCGCGCGTACCGGCAGTCTGTATAACGGCTTCAATCTGCTGGTCGGCGACTGGACCCGGCGCGAACTCGCGTGGTACTGCAACCGCGCGGATGCCGCGCCGGCCCTACTCGCAGCCGGCACGCACGGCATTTCGAATGCGGTGCTCGATACCCCCTGGCCGAAGCTCGTGCGCAAGCGCGCGGAACTCGGGGCATTGCTCGCGGAAGATCCTGCAACACCGCTCGAGCAGTTGATCGATCTGATGCGCGATCCCCGCCTCGCACGCGATGACGAATTGCCCGCTACCGGTCTGTCGCTCGAACGGGAACGTGCGTTGTCGGCGGCTTTTATCGAGGGGAGCGAATACGGAACGCGCGGTACGACCGCGCTGCGTGTCGTCGCTCGACGCGAGCAGATCAGCGTGACTGCGGCCGAGCGCAGCGACGACGACGGTTCGCATCGCATCGTGCGACCGGGCGACTTCGAGCGTAGCTTCGCGTTTAACGTCGAGCGCTAGCGCAGAGGTTCGCGCCAGATGGCCCGCTGCGTGGGCTCAGTCGCTGCCGAACGTTCCAAACGCACGCCGCAGTGCGCCCGTCGCATCCGCATGCGCACGCGCGACGTCCGGCACGAAGCCGCCCATCTTGAAGAACTCGTGGATCATCCCGGCGTAGCATTCGAGCGTGACTTCGTTGCCCGCCGCGCGCAGTTTCTCCGCATAGGCCACGCCTTCGTCGCAAAGCGGATCGTATTGCGCCACCGCAATCCAGGCCGGCGCGACACCGCCGAACCCTGGCGCCCCGCGCGTGCCGTCGAGCGGCGCGAAACGCCAGTCGTCGCGATCGCCCGGGTCGCGTACGTACTGCTCGAAGAACCACTGGATCGTCTTGCCCGACAACAGGAAGCCGTCGGCCAGCCGCGCATGCGAGGCGGTCTGTTGATGGCCGCCCGTACCCGGGTAGACGAGCAGTTGCAGCGCGAGCGCAATACCGGCATCGCGGGCCAGCACCGCGCACACCGTGGCGAGCGTCCCGCCCGCACTGTCGCCACCCACCGCGAGCCGCGCGGCGTCGATGCCGTACGAGGCGGCGTTGGCGTGCAGCCATGCGAGCGCATCGAATGCATCGTCCACGGCAACCGGAAACCTGTGCTCGGGCGCGAGCCTGTAATCGACCGACAACACCGCACATTGCGCATCGCGCGCGAACATGCGGCACAGCGCATCGTGCGTGTCGACGCTGCCGACCGTGAAGCCGCCGCCATGAAAATAGACGAGCGCGGGGATAGGGTCCGCCCAGCCCGGTTCGACCGGTTGATAGAGCCGTGCGCGGATCGACGCACCGTCGCGCGTCGGCACGATGCAGTCTTCGACCGCATACATCGGCGCGCTCGCGATCTCGAGAATCGGCGCGCTCTTCTCATACGATGCGCGCGCCTGCTGCGCGGACAACGTGTGGTACGGCGGGCGCCCGGCACGCTCGATCAGTTCGAGCACCTGGGCGATCTTCGGATTCAGCGGCATGGGGTGGTGAAACGGCGCGCTCGCGCCGCGCATTGGAATGAGCGCCGTATGATGCCACGGCGCGCAGGCAGCACGCAGGTAGTGCCTGCGCGGCGCGCTCCGTCTATTCGCTGGCTTTTACTTCGGGCTTCAACGACATCGGATCGATCGGGTTGCGCAACTGTTCGATGTCTTCGTGCCGCATCCGTACCGTGTCCATGATCGGCGGATGCGTGACGATATAGAAGCGGCCCTCGTCGATTGCTTCGAACGTGATGTTCGCGACATCGGCAGCGTTCAGTTTGCCGGACTCGACCGCGCGATGCAGTTGCTTGGCGGCGGCGACCTGCGAGCGGGTCGGCGCGGCGTCGTTGCGCAATCCGTCGGGACGGCTGCGCTCCGCATTCGCGATGCCGGTCGGCACGAAGGCCGGACACAGCAGCGAGCAACCGACCGGCCCGCCCACGAGCTTCAGATCGTGATACAGCGTCTCGGTCAACGACACGACCGCGTGCTTCGACGCGTTATAGACGCCCATCGACGGCGGCGAAAGCAGCCCCGCCACCGAAGCCGTGTTGACGATATGCGCCGGTTCGTTCTGTCGCAGCATGATCGGCGTGAACACGCGTACACCGTGCGCGACGCCCATCACGTTGACGCCGAACACCCACGCCCAGTCGTTCGCGCTGCTTTCCCAGACGAAGCCAACCGAGCCGACCCCGGCATTGTTGAACAACAGATGAACCTTGCCGAACGCATCGAGCGCGGCGAGCGCCAGCGCTTCCACCTGCGCGGGATCGGTGACGTCGGTGGGCACGCCGATCGCGTCGGCGCCAGTTGCACGCAACGCATCGACGGTCTGCGCGAGTGCCTTGCCGTCGACATCCGCGAGCACGAGCTTCATGCCGAGCGCCGCGCCCTTCTCCGCAAAGGCCCGACCGAACCCGCTTGCCGCGCCGGTAATCACGGCGACCTTGCCGTCGAACTGAAACATGTCGTCTCCCAGAGAAATCGTTCTTGTCTTTCGTATTCGATGTGGCGGCCTGGCATCATCCATACATCAACCGGGCCGCTACACCGCTGTCACAGTCACACGAGCTTGACGAGCTGTTTGCCGAAATTCTTGCCCTTCAGCAGCCCCATAAATGCTTCCGGCGCATTCTCGAGTCCGTCAGCGATCGTCTCGCGATAATGCAGCTTCTTCTGCGCGACCAGCATACCGAGTTGCCCGAGTGCCTCCGGCCACACTTCCATGTGCTCCGAAACGATAAAGCCCTGCACGAGCAGGCGCTGCGTGAGCAGCAACGCCGGATACTTCAGCGGCAACGGTTCGCCGTCGTAGCCCGCGATCATCCCGCACAACGCGATGCGGCCAAACGCATTCATCCGTGCGAGTACAGCGTCGAGCACTTCGCCGCCGACGTTCTCGAAGTAACCGTCGACGCCGTCGGGCGTGACCGCCTTCAGGTCCTTGTACAGGTTGCCGGCCTTGTAATCGACGCACGCATCGAAGCCGAGCGAGTCGACCACATAGCGGCACTTGTCGGCGCCGCCCGCGATGCCGACCGCGCGGCAGCCGGCCAGTTTGGCGAGCTGCCCGACCACGCTGCCCACCGCACCGCTCGCCGCGCTGACGACGACCGTTTCCCCGGCCTTCGGCGCGATGATCCGGTTCAGGCCGTACCACGCGGTGACACCTGGCATGCCGACCGCACCGAGATAGGCGGACAGCGGCACGTGAGTGTCGTCGACCTTTTGCAGACCCTTGCCGTCCGACGTGCCGTATTCCTGCCAGCCGAACATGCCGACGACCTTGTTGCCGACAGCAAACTTCGGGTGCTTCGATTCAACGATCTCGCCGACCGTTCCGCCGATCATCACTTCATCGAGCGGTTGCGGCGCCGCGTACGACTTGCTGTCGTTCATCCGGCCGCGCATATACGGATCGAGCGACAGGTAGTGATTGCGCACGCGCACTTCGCCGTCGGCGAGCGGCGCGAGCGGTGTCTCGACGAGCTTGAAGTTGTCGGGCGTGACGCCGCCTTGCGGACGGGATGCAAGCAGGATCTGCCGGTTGATCTGGGTCATGACGAATCTCTTTGATAAAAATGGGCACAGCACCTATTGAACGAACCGACGCGATGGCTCTAACCGTCGCTCGGGCCAGGTGTGGCGGATGGATCGCTGCGCAGACGTTGCAGCTTGACGTCACGGCCGACCGCAAGCCGCCGCATGTACTTGAACGTGCCGAGCGCCTTCGCGACGAAATGGCCTTCGCTGTCGCGGATCTCGCCTTCGCAGTAAGCCATCGTCGTCGAGCGGTGCAGCACGCGTGCGTGGGCACGCAGTTCGCCGCGGCCCGGTTGCATGAAATTGACCTTCATTTCGACGGTGACGACGCCTACGCCGTCGTCGGCGAGCGAACGTGCGGCCATCGCGAGTGCGACGTCGGCGAGCGTCATCGTGACGCCGCCGTGCGCGACGTCCCAGGTGTTCATGTGGTCGTGTGCAAGCGGCAGCATCACTTCGCTAGCACCGTCCGCCGCACTGACGAGACGCAGGCCGAGATGATCGACGAACGGGCTTTCGAGTATCGGCTGCTCGGCGCTTGCAGCAGCGGATTTACGCGGTGAGGTCATTGCGCTGCGTCACACTTCGAAGTCGACGCATTCGCGCGTCTCGCGCACTGCACCGACGAACGACTTGAGCGCTTCGTGTACCGGATGAACCTGGTAAGCATCGAGTGCGGCCTTGTCCGTGAAGTCGGAAACCAGCACGACGTCATAGGTCGAATCGAGACCCGGTGCGGCGACGCCGGCTTCCAGATGCAGAATGCCGGGCACGATGTTGCGGCAACCTTCGAGCCGTTCCTTCAGCTTCAGCGCATTTTCCGCACGGCTCGCGCCTTCGGCGTGTTCTTTCAGCTTCCACATCACAATATGGCGTATCACGGTGTTCCTCGTCGTTCGGTAAATGGGGCGATAAGTGGTTCTATCGATGCAGCAGGCTATGAGCGCGTAAGCCTATCAAAATAACAGTGGCGACGTACGGCGGGAGGGCATGTTTGCACTGCCTGTCCAGTCCGCGTAATCGCATGTAATCGCCACTCAACCAGCTTCACGTGGTGTCGCAGCCAGCGCAATAAATTCGTCGAGCAGCGTCATATCGACAGGCTTCACCAGATGCACGTCGAAGCCCGCCTCGCGCGTACGCTCGCGATCGCTGCTCTGACCGAAACCTGTCATCGCGGCAAAGCGCGTGCCGCGCAACTCGGGCAGCGCGCGTAGCATGCGCAGCACCGTGAAACCGTCGATGCCGGGCATCGCGAGGTCGATCAGCGCAATGTTCGGCGTCAACCGGCGCGCAGCCTCGACTGCATGTTCGCCGCGATAGACCACCTGCGCCCGATGCCCCTTCATTTCGAACAGCATCGCGAGGCTGTCCGCCGAATCGCGATTGTCGTCGACGATCAGCACACGCAAGCCCGGCGTGCCATACCGGGGCTCGCTCGTCTTGTCGTCCATCGACAAAGGCGCGAGTTCCGGATGCGCCGGCAGACGCACCGTGAATACACTGCCTTTCCCCAGTCCGGCGCTCGCCGCGAAAATCGAACCGTGATGCAACTCGATCAACGAGCGGCACAGCGTAAGCCCGATACCCAGACCGCTTTCGCCGGTGTTCTGCGCCACCGGCACCTGCGTGAACAGACTGAAGATCGTATCCAGTGCGTCTTGCGGAATGCCACAACCGGCATCGGAAACGCGCAGCACGGCCATGCGGTTTTCGATCGCCATATGGATGCCGATGCAACTTCCCTCCGGCGAGAATTTGGATGCGTTGTGCAACAGGTTCTGCACCACCTGGACGAGCCGCGTCATGTCACCGCTCACGACAATCGAAGTACGCTCCATCTGCAGATCGATACTCTGCTGGCGCGCATCGATAAACGGCTGCGCGGCTTCGACACTGCGCACCAATACGTCGCGCAGTTCGACCGGTGCGATTCGCAGCTCGACCTTCCCCGACGTGATCCGACCGACGTCGAGGAGATCCTCGACGAGCCTCGTCAGATGCGTGATCTGGCGATCCATCGTGTCGCGGCAACGGCGCACCGTCTCGCTCACGCCTTCTTCGAGTTGCATCGCCGCGAGCGCATTGCGGACCGGCGCGAGCGGATTGCGCAGTTCGTGCGCGAGCATGGCGAGGAATTTCTTCATCCGCTGGCTCGCCTGCTCGACCTCTTCCAGGCGCTTGCGCTCGCTCATGTCGCGCGTGACTTTCGCGAAGCCGCGCAACTCGCGCGCCTCGTCGTAGATCGCGGTGATCGTTACGTTGGCCCAGAAGGTCGTACCGTCCTTGCGGACACGCCAGCCTTCGTCCTCGGCGCGGCCCTGTTCGCGCGCAAGCGTGAGTTCGCGCAACGGCTTGCCAGTCGCCACGTCTTCGGCGGCGTAGAACACCGAGAAATGCTGACCGACGATTTCATCGCGCCGATAACCGTTGATATGCGCTGCGCCGGCGTTCCAGCTCATCACGCGACCGTCGGGGTCGAGCATGAAGATCGCGTAATCGCTCACCCCTTCGACCAGCAACCGGAAGCGTTCCTCACTGCGGCGCAACGCCTCGTCGGCCTCGCGCTGCGTGGTCAGATCGCGCGTGACCTTGGCAAAGCCGACTACCGCGCCGCCTGACCCGCGCCGCGCCGTGATGATCACGTTCGCCCAGAACAGCGTGCCGTCCTTGCGCACGCGCCAGCCTTCGTCCGCGAAGCGGCCGAGCAGTCGCGCCTGCTCGAGTTCATAGGCGGGCCAGCCGCGCTCGACCGCTTCCGCGGTATAGAAGCGCGAAAAGTGCGAACCGAGTATCTCGTGCTCCGCATAGCCCTTCAGCTTCGCCGCGCCCGCATTCCAGCTGATGATGCGGCCCGTGGCATCGAGCATGAAGACCGCGTAGTCCTCGATTGCCTGAACCAGCGCGCGAAAGCTCTCCTCGGTCGGCACGGCGATCGGGCTGAGCGGCGCACCGGAGATCGGACCGACGTCGCCGGACAGGCGGGAGGGATTGGACGGATTCATGGAGTGTCGACACGACGCGCGGGGGGAACGCGGCAAGCATACACCGTGCAAACCGTTGCGCGCACACCCTTGGTGGGCCAGCGTTGCCGGTTGTTTCGATGCGCTGGAGCCGCGCCTGCGACGCGCCCCGGCAACATCGGGTACGGACTGGTTCGATCTCGCATTGAACGGCAAACCGTTCGCAGGCGGCGTCAGCGACCAGATCGGCACCGGCTGTCCGGTGCCCTGGCCCTCAGTACCGCCGTATCGCAACACGCGAACGACTTCAGACGACTTCGAAGAGCCCCGCAGCGCCCTGCCCGCCACCGATACACATCGTCACGACGACAAACTTCGCGCCGCGCCGCTTGCCTTCGATCAACGCATGGCCGGTCAGGCGCGCGCCGGACACGCCGTACGGGTGACCGACTGCGATCGCGCCGCCGTTGACGTTGAGTCGTTCGTTGGGAATGCCCAGCTTGTCGCGGCAATAGAGCACCTGCACCGCGAACGCTTCATTCAGCTCCCACAGATCGATGTCCTCGACCTTGAGGCCCGCCTGCTTGAGCAGTTTCGGCACCGCGAACACCGGGCCGATGCCCATCTCGTCGGGTTCACAACCGGCCACCGCGAAGCCGCGGAAAATGCCGAGCGGTTGCAGCCCTTCGCGCTCCGCGACCGTCGCATTCATCACCACGCAGGCCGAGGCACCATCGGAAAACTGGCTGGCATTGCCCGCCGTAATCACGCCGCCGGGCAGCGCCGTACGAATCTTCGATACGCCTTCGAGCGTCGTGTCGGCGCGAATGCCTTCGTCGGCGGAGATCGTCACTTCCTTCGTGAACAACTGGCCGCTCGCCTTGTCCGCGACGCCGGCGAGTACCGTCATCGGCACGATTTCGGCGGTAAAGCGGCCAGCTTCGAGCGCGGCCGCCGCGCGCTGCTGCGACTGCACGCCATATTCGTCCTGACGTTCCTTCGCAATCGAGTAACGCTTCGCGACGGTTTCCGCCGTCTGCAGCATCGACCAGTAGACTTCCGGCTTGTTCTTCGCGAGCCATCCTTCGGCCATCATGTGGCGGTTCATCTCGTTCTGTACGCACGAGATCGATTCGACACCACCGGCGACGAACACATCGCCTTCGCCCGCGATCACGCGTTGCGCAGCCAGTGCGATGGTTTGCAGCCCCGACGAGCAGAAGCGGTTCACCGTCATGCCCGGCACACTGACCGGCAGCCCGGCGCGCAGTGCGATCTGCCGTGCGATGTTCGCGCCAGTCGCGCCTTCGGGATTCGCGCAGCCCATGATCACATCTTCGACGCGGGCCGGGTCGATCTTCGCGCGCTCGACCGCTGCCTGTGTGGCGTGCCCGCCGAGCGTCGCGCCGTGCGTCATGTTGAAGGCGCCGCGCCACGATTTGGCAAGACCCGTGCGGGCGGTCGAAACGATTACGGCGTCAGTCATGGTGTCTCCTGCTTCCAATGTGAAATGAGGTTCGTCGCGCGTCCCGCTGGTTGAACAGCAGGACGCAGCGGCACAATCAGCGCAGCACTTCGGCAGCCTGTACGCGGGCCACGCCCGCTGCATCGAGCTGTCGCCATGCGGCGTCGAGCGAACCGTTAAGATCGATCGCGCGCGACGCGTCTTCGATCAGTGCAACGTCGAATCCGGCTGCGCGTGCATCGAGTGCGGACCAGGCGACGCAATAGTCAGTGGCGAGCCCACAGCACCAGACATGCTGCGCGCCAATCTCGCGCAGATAGCCGGCCAGACCCGTCGAGGTGG
Source organism: Paraburkholderia megapolitana (assembly GCF_007556815.1). NCBI lineage: Bacteria > Pseudomonadati > Pseudomonadota > Betaproteobacteria > Burkholderiales > Burkholderiaceae > Paraburkholderia > Paraburkholderia megapolitana. The sequence goes on along the minus strand of NZ_CP041745.1, from coordinate 2,123,558 downwards.
TGCGATCCGCTTCGACAAATGCCGAGTAACTGTCGACCTCCGCGCGCAGTCCCTTGCGAATGACCAGTTGCGCATGCGGTATGTCGAGATCGCGATGCAGTGCGGCGCCCGGTGTGTCCTGCACGCAGTGCACCGGCCACAGTACCTGGTTGCCATACGGCAGCGCGATGCTATCGAACGGCTTGCGGCCCGCGTGATTCGCGGCAAACGAACGGTGCCCGGCCGGGTGCCAGTCCTGCGTCAGCACCACGTGCGCGAAGCCGCGTGCGAGCTCGTTCACGACCGGTACGATCTCGTCGCCGTGCGCGACGGCAAGCGCGCCGCCCGGCATGAAATCGTTCTGCACGTCGACTACCAGCAGCACGTCGCCTGCACCCTTCATCGCTGCACCTCGTTCGCCAAATTCGCGCGCCGTTCTCAGCTGCTTTTAGCTATTGAAACCGCGTCCCTGCGCCGCCAGATCGGCGATGCTCTTCGCGATCTGCCAGCCGTCGCCGTTCGCCTGCGCCGCATAGCGCCCGATGGCGCGCTCGACGTTGTAGAGGCCAACAGTGTCCGCGTACAGCATCGGGCCGCCGCGCCACAGCGGGAAGCCGTAGCCGGTCAGGTACACCATGTCGATATCCGATGCCTTCGAGGCAATCCCTTCTTCAAGGATCTTCGCGCCTTCGTTGGAGAGCGCGTACACCAGACGTTCGACGATTTCCGCGTCGGAAATCTTGCGGCGCGTCGCACCGGTTTCCTGCGAATAGCCGACGATCATCTCGTCGACGAGCTTCGACGGATACGCGGTGCGGTCACCCGCCTTGTAGTCGTACCAGCCGCCGCCGGTCTTCTGCCCGAAGCGGCCCGTCTCGCACAGGCGATCGGCGATCTTCGAGTAGTTCAGGTCCGGATGCTCCTGATAGCGGCGCTTGCGGATCGCCCAGCCGATGTCGTTACCGGCGAGATCGCTCATCCGGAACGGGCCCATCGCGAAGCCGAACTTCTCGATGGCCTTGTCGATCTGCGCCGGCAGCGCGCCTTCTTCGAGCATGAAGAGCGCCTGACGGATGTACTGCTCGATCATGCGGTTGCCGATGAAGCCGTCGCACACGCCCGACACCACCGCGGTCTTGCGGATTTTCTTCGCGACCTGCATCACGGTGGCGAGCACGTCTTTCGCCGTGTCCTTGCCGCGCACGACTTCGAGCAGCTTCATCACGTTGGCCGGGCTGAAGAAGTGCATGCCGACCACGTCCTGCGGACGCTTCGTGAACGCAGCGATCTTGTTCAGATCGAGCGTCGAGGTATTGGAAGCGAGGATTGCGCCCGGCTTCGCCACTTCGTCCAGCCGCTTGAACACCTGCTCCTTCACGCCGAGTTCTTCGAACACGGCTTCGATGATCAGGTCCGCGTCTTTCAGATCGTCGTACGAGAGCGTCGGTGTGATCAGCGCCATGCGTTGTTCGAGCGCTTCGGGCTTCAGCTTGCCCTTCTTGACCGTGCCTTCGTAGTTCTTGCGGATCGTCGCGATACCGCGATCGAGCGCGTCCTGCTTCGTTTCAAGCAGCGTGACCGGCAGGCCCGCGTTGACGAAGTTCATCGCGATGCCGCCGCCCATCGTGCCCGCACCGATCACGGCGATCTTGCGAAGCTCGCGCACAGGCGTGCTCGACGGTACGTCGGGAATCTTGCTCGCCGCGCGTTCGCCGAAAAACGCATGGCGCAACGCATGGCTTTCCGGCGTTTGCACGAGCGCGATGAAGCATTCGCGTTCGAACGCGAGACCCTTGTCGAAGCCGTTTTTCACGCCGGCTTCGACTGCGTCGATACATTTATGCGGAGCGGGGAAATTCTTGGCGATGCCCGCGACGCTATTGCGCGCGAACTGGATGAAGCCTTCGGCGTTCGGATGCTCGATCTTGCGGTCGCGCACCTTCGGATGCGGACCCGCCTGCGCGCCGACCTTGCGGGCAAATGCGAACGCCGCTTCGGCCAGATCGCCCTGTACGACTTCATCGAAGAGCCCGCTGCCAGCGAGTTTCTCCGACATCACCGGCGCACCGGACACGATCATGTTGAGCGCGGCTTCGAGCCCGATCGCGCGCGGCAGACGTTGCGTGCCGCCGGCGCCCGGCAGGATGCCGAGTTTCACTTCGGGAAGCGCGATCTGCGCGCCAGGCGCCGCGATGCGGTAGTGCGCACCGAGTGCGAGTTCCAGACCGCCGCCCATTGCAACGCTGTGGATCGCCGCGACGACCGGCTTCGCGCTGCCCTCGACCGCCTTGATGACGGTGGCGAGCGTCGGTTCCTGGGTGGCTTTCGGGGTGTTGAATTCGGTGATGTCGGCACCGCCGGAGAACGCCTTGCCGGCGCCCGTCAGCACGATGGCCACGATGGCCGGATCGTTCTGTGCCCGCTCGAGCCCTTCGACGATGCCGGCCCGGGTCGTCAGACCGAGCCCGTTGACCGGGGGATTGTTGAGCGTAATGACGGCGACGCCGTCATGAGTCGTGTAGTCCACTGCCATCTGTCTGCCTCCATGCCTCGATGCGAACCGGAGAAAGACGCGACGCGCTGTCGCGCCCCAACCGGATCATTGTCCGTCATTCGCGGGCCAGCAGGCAGGATACACAAAAAAGCACGCTCGTTCAATTCGAGTGCGCTTACAGTCGGATTTATTATCGCGGTGCAGGGTTTGCCCTAGGTTTGTCGGTCTCTTCATCGGTAAGCGGACAATTGTCGACGGCCAGCGCCGACGGCAGCACGTAGTCGCGGAACAGCTCGCGCAGCTTCAGTTTTTGCAGCTTGCCGGTCGCGGTATGCGGCAGTTCGTCGACGAATGCGACATCGTCGGGGATCCACCACTTCGCCACCTTGCCATCGTAGAACGCGATCAGTTCGTCGCGTGCCACGTTCATGTCCGGGCGTCGGACGACGACGAGCAACGGCCGCTCGGTCCACTTCGGATGCGAGCACGCGATACAGGCGGCTTCCGCCACCGCCGGATGCGCAATCGCGACGTTCTCGATATCGATCGAGCTGATCCATTCGCCACCGGACTTGATCACATCCTTGCTGCGATCGGTGATCTGCAGGAAGCCGTCGCGATCGATCGTCGCGACGTCGCCGGTCGGAAACCAGCCGTTGATCAACGGCGAATCGTCCTTGCGAAAATACCGGTCGATTACCCACGGGCCGCGCACGTGCAGGTCGCCGAACGCGACGCCGTCCCACGGCAGGTCGCGCCCGTCTTCGCCGACGATCTTCATGTCGACGCCGTAGATGACGTGGCCCTGCTTCTCGCGCAGCTTGCGTTGTGCTTCGGGCGGACGCTGCGACTGTTCCCACGTAAGCTTCGCGAGCGTGCCGAGCGGCGACATCTCCGTCATCCCCCAGGCATGGATCACCTCGACGTTGTAGACGTCCTCGAACGTGCGCAGCATCGCGGGCGGACAGGCCGAGCCGCCAATCACCGTGCGCTGCAGCGTCGAAAACCGCTGGCCCGCCTCCTTCACGTAATTCAGCAAACCGAGCCACACGGTCGGCACGCCAGCGGAATACGTAACCCGCTCCGCTTCCATCAGTTCGAACAACGACTTGCCGTCGAGGTCCTTGCCAGGAAACACCAGCTTCGCACCGGTCAGCGCCGTCGCGTGCGGGATGCCCCACGCGTTGACGTGGAACATCGGCACGACCGGCAGCACCGCATCGCGCCCGGACAGGCCCATCGCGTCGGGCAGCGAGGCGCCGTACGCATGCAGCACAGTGGAGCGATGCGAGTACAGCGCGCCCTTCGGATTGCCGGTGGTGCCCGAGGTGTAGCAGAGGTAGGAGGCAGCGCGCTCGTCGAGCTGCGGCCACGTGTACTCGCCGTCCTGGGCAGCGAGCAGCGTTTCATAGCTGAGCACCGGCGTTTTCATCGACGACAGATGCTCTGCAATACACGCTTCATCCCCCAGCGCTATCCAGCCGCGCACTTTCGGACAATGCGGCGCGAGCCCATCGACGAGCGGCGCAAAGGTCATGTCGAACAGCACGTAGCTGTCGTCCGCATGATTGATGATGAACGCGATCTGCTCGGGAAAGAGCCGCGGATTGATCGTGTGGCACACGGCGCCGAAACCGGTCGGACCGTAATACGCCTCGAGATGCCGGTAGCCGTTCCATGCGAGCGTGCCGACCCGTTCGCCCGGTTGCACACCGAGTGCGATCAGCGCCTGCGCGAGTTGCTTCGCGCGTCGTTCGCAGTCGCGCCAGGTGTAGCGATGCACGTCGCCCTCGATGCGCCGCGAGACTATCTCCGTGTCGCCGAAATGCCGCGCGGCGTGCGCGATCAGCGACGACACGGTGAGCGGCACATCCATCATTTGTCCCAGCAACGGCGTCGTCATATGCGGGCGTCTCCTCGCCATGTTGTCGATTGAAGTATCGGGCCCGAGCCACACGATTCGCTACGCAGCCGCGCTCGCGGCACACCGGCAATCCCCGTCCGTATGCGCAGCGAATCGGCGTCCTGCGGGCCGGCAGGCGCCGCCTTACAATATCGGCTAACCCAGAGGCGCTCAACATGTCGTTTTCCCCAAGCAGTTCCACCCTGTCGGCATCGATGCAAGCCATTGCCGACGGGCTTGGCAGCCCGCGCGACGGCGCCTTCGCGCAGCTTGGCAGCCGCTTTCTCACGCGCCTGCCGGCGGCGCCGCTGCCGGCACCGTATGTCGTCGGATTTTCCGCGGATACCGCCGCGCTGCTCGGCCTCGAACCATCCGTCGCGGACGAACCGGACTTCGCCGAGCTTTTCTCCGGCAACACGACACGCGACTGGCCGGGCGACGCGCTGCCTTATGCGTCGGTGTATTCCGGTCATCAGTTTGGCGTGTGGGCCGGCCAGCTCGGCGATGGCCGCGCGCTCGGGCTCGGCGAGATCGAACATGCGGGCCGGCGCTACGAGTTGCAGTTGAAGGGCGGCGGCCGCACGCCCTATTCGCGCATGGGCGACGGCCGCGCCGTGTTGCGCTCGTCGATACGCGAATACCTGTGCTCGGAGGCGATGCACCACCTCGGTATCCCGACGACGCGCGCGCTCTGCGTGATCGGCTCCGACCAGCCAGTGCGTCGCGAGGAAATGGAAACGGCGGCTGTCGTCACACGCGTGGCACCGAGCTTCGTGCGCTTCGGCCATTTCGAGCATTTCTACTCGAATGACGATACCGATGCATTGCGCATGCTCGCCGATCATGTGATCGACCGCTTCCATCCGCATTGCCGGGAAGCCGACGATCCGTACCTCGCGCTGCTGAACGAAGCCGTGCATTCCACCGCCGATCTGCTCGCGCAATGGCAGGCCGTCGGCTTCTGCCACGGCGTGATGAATACCGACAACATGTCAATTCTCGGCCTGACGATCGACTACGGCCCATTCGGTTTTCTCGATGCGTTCGATGCGAACTACATCTGCAACCATTCCGATACGCAAGGCCGCTACGCGTATCAGCGGCAGCCGCAAGTCGCGTACTGGAACCTGTTCTGCCTCGCTCAAGGGTTGCTGCCGCTGCTCGGCGGCCCGCACGACGAAGCCGTGCGCGGCGAGCGCGCGATCGAGGACGCGCAGCGCGTGCTGGAAGGTTTCAAGACGCAGTTTGCGCCCGCACTCGAAGCGCGGATGCGCGCCAAGCTCGGCCTCGAAAACGAACGCCCCGGCGACGACGCGCTTGCGAACCGCCTGTTCTCAATCATGCAGGCGAACCGCGCGGACTTCACGCTGACGTTCCGCCACCTCGCGCGGATCTCGAAGCACGATGCAAGCGGCGACACTTCGGCGCGCGACCTGTTTCTCGACCGCCCGGCATTCGACGCGTGGGCGAACGACTATCGCGCGCGGCTGTCCGAAGAAACACGCGACGATGCGACGCGGGCCATTGCAATGAACCGCGTGAACCCCAGATTCATCCTGCGCAACCATCTCGCCGAAACGGCGATCCGGCATGCGAAGGAAAAGGACTTTTCGGAAGTCGAGCGGCTGGCAGCTGTACTGCGCCGCCCGTTCGACGAACAGCCGGAGCACGACGCGTATGCGGCGCTGCCGCCGGACTGGGCGAGTACGCTGGAAGTCAGCTGCTCGTCGTAAGGCGCAAGTGCTGCGCCGTAGTACAGCCGTAGTACCGCATGACCGCGAACCTCACGAATATCGCGCGGAGTTGCCGGCAACGAGCCGGCCCGCGCTCTTCACCGTAGCTGGAGACAAGACCGACCATGAATCCGGACGATACTAAAGCCGACACCTACCCCGTCGAGAAAGACGACGCCGAATGGCGTAAACAGCTATCCGACGTCGAATACGAAGTGACGCGCCACGCAGCCACCGAGCGCCCGTTCACGGGCCGCTACTGGGACCACTGGGACCGCGGCATCTACGACTGCGTCGCCTGCGGCACACCGCTCTTCGAATCGGACACGAAATTCGATGCCGGTTGCGGCTGGCCGAGCTATTTCAAACCGATCAACGGCGAGGTGATCGAAGAGAAGACCGACCGCGCGCATGGGATGCTGCGCATCGAAGTCCGCTGCAAGAACTGCGGCTCGCATCTGGGCCACGTGTTCGAAGACGGTCCGGCGCCGACGGGGCTGCGCTACTGCATCAATTCGGCTGCGCTACAATTCGACCCCAAGTAACGCGACCCGATACGCATGCCCTGCTGATTGATGGACTTGCGGGGCAACCGGACGGCGGTGTGCCGGACTGCGAGCCGATCGCCGTCCGTGCCCTTCACTCTTCGTTCATTCTCCGTTTTCCCGACCCGACAATGAAATTTCTGTTCGATCTGTTCCCGATCATCTTGTTCTTCGTCGCGTTCAAGATATGGGGCATCTTCACCGCGACCGCGGTCGCGATCGTCGCCACGCTTGTGCAGATCGCATGGGTGGCATTCCGGCACCGCAAGGTCGACCCGATGCTGTGGGTGAGCCTTGGCGTCGTGACGGTGTTCGGCGGTGCGACGCTCGTGTTGCACAACGACACCTTCATCAAGTGGAAGCCGACCGTGCTGTACTGGGCGTTTTCCGTCGCGCTGATAGTTTCGCAACTGGCGTTCGGCAAGAACCTGATCGAAGCGATGATGGGCAAGCAGATCACCTTGCCGCATCGCGTGTGGGGGCAGTTGAACATCGTGTGGGCGATCTTCTTCGTGCTGCTCGGCATCGTGAACCTGTTTGTCGCCTATCACTTCACCACCGATGCCTGGGTGAATTTCAAGCTGTTCGGCGCGACCGGGTGCCTCGTGGTGTTTATCGTCGGACAGAGCCTGTGGCTCGCGAAGTACATGAAGGAAGAATGAAATGAATGAGACGAGCGAGGCGTTCCTGAACGCCGGTGCGGCAGAACGCATCGCGTTGATCGAAGCGCGCCTCGGTGCGGCACTCGCGCCGGTCGTGTCGCTTGAGGTGCGCGACGACAGCGCGCAGCATGCGGGCCACGCGGGTGCATCGGCGGGCGGCCATTACAGCGTGACGATCGTCGCGGCTGCGTTTGCTGGACGCGCGCGCGTTGCGCGCCATCGCATGGTGTATGATGCGCTGGCCGACGCCATGCAGCGCGGCATTCATGCACTTGCCATCACGGCCTACACGCCAGAAGAATTCAATTCCCGTTAGGAAACTTCCGATGACCTTGAACAAAACCCGCGTCTGGGTATTGCTGGCTGCGTTTGCAGCTGCACCTGCGTTTGCGCAGAACATCGCCGTCGTGAACGGCACACCGATTCCGAAGTCACGAGCCGACGCGATGATTGCGCAGCTCGGGAAACAGGGTCAGCAGGACACGCCGCAGCTGGAAGCCGCTGTGCGCACTGAACTGATCAACCGCGAAGTCCTGATGCAGGAAGCGGTTCGTCGCGGCATCCCGGCGCGTGCCGATGTGAAGGCGGAAGTTGCCGTGGCGCAGCAGACCGTCGTGCTGCGCGCGCTGATCGAAGATTTCGTGAAGAACAACCAGCCGACCGACGCCGAGATCACAGCGAAGTACAACACGCTCGTGAAGAATGCCGGTGGCAAGGAATATCACCTGCACCACATCCTCGTCGACAACGAGCAGCAGGCGAAGGACCTGATCGCGAAGATCAAGGGTGGTGCGAGTTTCGAGGCGCTGGCGAAGCAGTATTCGAAGGACCCGGGATCGGGCAAGAACGGTGGCGATCTCGACTGGTCGGACCCGAAGGCATATGTGCCGGAATTCGCGGCTGCGGCGACGAAGTTGCAGAAAGGTCAGATGACCGATGCGCCGGTGCATACGCAGTATGGGTGGCACATCATTCGACTGGATGACACCCGCGCAGTTACGCCGCCGCCGCTGGATCAGGTTAAGCAGCAGGTGGTGCAGCAGATCCAGCAGGAGAAGTTGCAGGCGTTTGAGGAAGGTTTGCGGAAGAACGCGAAGATTCAGTAGTTTGTGGGCCGTCGGCCGGGGTGTTGTTTTGCCTGAGCCGGCGGCTTTGATTTAGCGCCTCGCGGCGCAGGCGTTGCCCCTGTGCGGGGCGGCACCTACTTTCTTTGCGCGGCAAAGAAAGTAGGCAGAGAAAGCCGCTCGAGACGTTACCGAGTCCTTTCCGTGTGTAGCCGAAGTGGCCCGCATCTAAGTGTCGCCCTCGCACTGACGCGGCAGTGGTCCGAGACGAGATCACGCCTCGCACCTTTGGCGGCAGTGACCAGGCGCTCATCCGTTCCGGCGGGCTTCGCCGCCGACGGGCATAACACACTTCGTTTGACTCTCTCCCAGCCTTCCCTGCCGCTGCTTCCTTGCCGCGGCGTCTTCAGTCTTCCTCTGCGTCCCGCCATTGCTTTCCGATGTGGTCACCCGACCGCGAGCACGTAGTGCGAGCGGGATGAATGACTGCCTTGTCACTACCGTTGGAAGCGCGAGGGACGGTCTCGTCTCGGACCACTATCGTGTCATTGCGACGGCGACACTTAGGTGCGGGCCACTTCGGCTACACATGGAAAGGACTCGGTAACGTCTCGAGCGGCTTTCTTTGCCTACTTTCTTTGCCGCGCAAAGAAAGTAGGTGCCGCCCCGCACAGGGGCAACGCCCGCGCCGCGAGGCGCTAAGTCAAAGCCGCCAGCTCAGGCAAAAACCAAAACCGCAAAATTAAGGCCGCCGCCCTAGGCAAAAGCCAGCAGCCTGCACAGGCAAAAAACCCTTTACGATACCCACCGCCGCGCATTCTGAAACACCCGCATCCAGGGGCTACCATCAAGCCCCTTCCACTCGGACGGCGCCCAACTCATCTGCACCGAGCGGTGCACCCGCTCCATATGCGGCATCAACACCGCAAAGCGCCCATCCGCAGTCGTCACCGACGTAATCCCCTGCGGCGAACCATTCGGATTGAACGGATACTGTTCGGTCGCCTGCCCACGATGATCGACAAACCGCATCGACACAGCAACCTGCTTCGCATCGCCCTGCTGCGAAAAGTCGGCGAATCCCTCACCGTGCGCAATGGCCACCGGAATCCGCGAGCCTTCCATCCCCGCGAAGAAAATCGACGGCGATGCCTGCACTTCGACCAGCGATGAACGCGCCTCGAACTTCTCCGACTTGTTGCGCGTGAACTTCGGCCACGCCTCGGCGCCCGGAATCATCGATGCAAGGCTGCTCATCATCTGGCAACCGTTGCAGATGCCCAGCGCAAACGTGTCCTTGCGACTGAAAAATGCAGCAAACATATCAGCCAGTTGCGCATTGAAACGGATCGTCTTCGCCCAGCCTTCACCCGCACCCAGTACGTCGCCGTACGAGAAGCCGCCGCACGCAATCGCTCCCGTGAAATCGGCCAGCGTTGCGCGCCCGGCCAGCAGGTCGCTCATATGCACGTCGTACGCGTCGAAACCGGCGCGGTCGAATGCATACGCGGTTTCGAGGTGCGAATTCACGCCCTGCTCGCGCAGGATCGCCACGCGCGGACGTGCACCCTTACCAATGAACGGTGCCGCCACATCCGCGGCCGGATCGAAACTCAGTTGCGGCGTCATGCCCGGATCGGAGGCATCGAGCAGTCCGTCGTATTCCGCATCGGCACACGCCGGGTTGTCGCGCAGACGCGAGATGCGCCAGCTCACTTCGCTCCACGCACGCTGTAGCTCGACGCGCGGCGCATCGTAGATCTTCTTCGCGTCGCGATAAATCTCGATCGTGTCGCGGTCGTTCAGCTTGCCGATCACATGTGAGCACGCCGACAGCCCATGTTCGCGTAACGCGGCCAGCACGGCGTCGCGATCACCGGCACGCACCTGGATCACTGCACCAAGCTCTTCGCTGAACAGCGCGCGGATCGTGCGATCCTCGCGGCGGCCGCTCGTCTGCTTCGTCCAGTCTTTCGCGTCGCCGTAGTCCGATTCATGATCCGGATCGAGCGTCAGCATGTCGACGTTCAACGACACGCCCACGTGTCCCGCAAACGCCATTTCGCAGACGGTCGCCCACAGGCCGCCGTCCGAACGATCGTGATACGCGAGCAGTTTGCCATCGAGGTTCAGCGCCTGGATCGCCGCGAAGAAGCGCTTCAGGTCTTCGGGATCGTCGACGTCGGGCACCGTATCGCCGACCTGCTGCGTCACCTGCGCGAGAATGCTGCCGCCCATGCGCAGCTTGCCGCGACCGAGGTCGATTGCAATCAGCACACTGTCGCCTGCTGCATCGGCACGCTGCAGTTGCGGCGTCAGATGGCCGCGCACGTCTTCAACCGGAGCGAACGCCGAAATGATCAGCGACACCGGCGCGACCACTTCCTTCGCAACACCGCGGTCGTCCCACTTCGTGCGCATCGACAGCGAATCCTTGCCCACGGGAATGCTGATACCGAGCGCCGGGCACAGTTCCATGCCGATCGCTTTCACGGTGTCGTAAAGCGCAGCGTCTTCGCCGGGGCTGCCGCAGGCGGCCATCCAGTTCGCCGACAGCTTCAGTTTGTCCAGCGATGCGATCGGCGCCGCCGCGATATTCGTGATCGCCTCGCCGACCGCCATGCGGCCCGATGCGGGCGCATTGATGACTGCGAGCGGTGTGCGCTCGGCCATCGTCATCGCTTCGCCGCGGAAACCGGCGTAGTCCATCGTCGTAATCGCGCAATCGGCAACCGGCACCTGCCACGGGCCGACCATCTGGTCGCGCGCAGTCGTGCCGCCCACCGAGCGGTCGCCGATCGTGATCAGAAACGACTTGTTAGCCACCGTCGGATGACGCAGCACGCTCATCGCAACCTCGGGCAGCGCGACGGTCGTGACGTCGACCGGTTGTAGCGTTGCACTAACACGCGTCACATCGCGGTGCATGCGCGGCGCCTTGCCGAGCAGCACTTCCATCGGCATGTCGACTGGCTGGTGCGCGTCGTCGTCGTGTAGCTCCGTGTCGATCAGTTTCAGCTGGCGTTCTTCGGTCGCAACGCCGATCACCGCGAACGGGCAGCGCTCGCGTTCGCACAGCGCTTCGAATGCGGGCAGATCGGCCGGCGCGATGGCGATGACGTAACGCTCCTGCGCTTCGTTCGACCAGATTTCGCGCGGCGACAGGCCGCTCTCTTCGAGCTGGATCTTGCGCAACTCGAACCGCGCGCCCTTGTCCGCGCCGTCGACCAGTTCCGGGAACGCATTCGACAGACCGCCCGCGCCCACGTCGTGAATGCTCAGGATCGGATTGCGTTCGCCAAGCTGCCAGCACGCATTGATCACTTCCTGCGCGCGCCGTTCGATTTCCGGGTTGCCGCGCTGCACGGAGTCGAAGTCGAGTTCGGCGGTATTCGTGCCGGTCGCCATCGAGCTCGCCGCGCCGCCGCCCATGCCGATCCGCATGCCGGGACCGCCGATCTGGATGAGCAGCGTGCCGTCGGGCAGATCGTGCTTGTGCGTGTGCTGGTCGGAGATGTTGCCGATGCCGCCGGCGATCATGATCGGCTTGTGATAACCGCGCACGAGGCCCGCCACGTTCTGTTCGTACGCGCGGAAATAGCCGCCGAGATTCGGCCGGCCGAATTCGTTGTTGAACGCAGCGCCGCCGAGCGGCCCGTCGATCATGATCTGCAGCGGCGAGGCAATCCGGTCCGGCCGGCCGTACGCTTCGCTCTGTTCGTCCGGACGACGATGTGCGAGCGGCTGCACGGCATCGCGGGCGTTTTCCCATGTTTCGCGCGCGTCGGGTAGATCGAGATTCGATACCGTGAAGCCGGCGAGCCCGGCCTTCGGGCGTGCGCCGCGGCCCGTCGCACCCTCGTCGCGGATTTCGCCGCCGGCGCCGGTCGACGCGCCGGGGAACGGCGAGATCGCAGTTGGGTGGTTGTGGGTTTCGACCTTCATCAGCGTGTGCGTCAGTTCGACGTGGCGGCCGTAATGCTCGGCCAGCTCATCCGCCTGCGCCCCCGCCTGCCCGGGCTGGCGCGGAAACCAGCGCTCGGCCATGCCGCCCGCCATGATCGCGGAGTTGTCCGAATACGCGACGATCGTGCCTTGCGGATGCAGCTTCTCGGTATTGCGGATCATGTTGAACAGCGAGATGTCCTGCGCCTCGCCGTCGATCGTCCATTGCGCGTTGAAGATCTTGTGGCGGCAATGCTCGCTGTTCGCCTGCGCGAACATCATCAGTTCCACGTCGGTCGGATTACGGCCGAGTTTCGTGAATGCGTCGACCAGGTAGTCGATTTCGTCGTCGGCGAGCGCGAGGCCCAGTTCGGTGTTCGCCGTTTCGAGTGCGCCACGTCCGGCGCTCAGGATATCGACGGTTTGCAGCGGTCGCGCCGGCAGTTCGTCGAACAGATGCAACGCGTGATCGCGCGACGGCGCGACGCTTTCGGTCATCCGGTCGTGCAGCGCCGCCGCCACCGCGGCGCGCGCTTCATCGGACAAGGTCTTCTTGCCGCCGAGCAGCCCCGTTTTCAGCGTCACCGTGTACTCGATGCCGCGCTCGATGCGCCGCACCTGTGCGAAACCGCAGTGACGGGCGATTTCCGTAGCCTTGCTCGCCCATGGCGACACCGTGCCGAAGCGCGGGACTACGAGAAAGGTTTCGGTCGTACCGCGTTCGTTCGCGGCTTCGAACGGATCGCCGTAGTGCATCAGCGCTTCGATCTTCGCGCTGTCTTCGGCTGTCAGCGGCGTCTGTGCATTGACGAAATGCAGGTACTGGCCGCGCACGCCGGTGATACCGGCGTCAATGCCGGTCAGCGTGTCGAGCAGGCGGGTTTGACGGAAATCGGAAAGGGCCGAAGCACCGGGGAAACACGAGAAGTGGGCCATGGACTTGACGTTGGGTCGCGCAGTTGCGTCGCTTAGTTGCGTCGACAAGTCGCGCTTGCGGCGACCTGAGGCGGAAAGGAAGTTCGAGATTATACCCCGGGAAGACCCGCCCACGGCCGGTGGCATGGCATTCCGGCGGGCATCGGGGGCGTTTGCCGGGGCGCCCCCGCCTTCTCTGGAATCCGCGCACGACGCATGCGTCCGCGCCGCCGAAGCCCCGGTTGGGGACGTTCGACGAAAGGGGCGCCGAAGTCCAGACAGCGCCCTTCTCTACCTGCTACCGGTCAGCCCAGACGCTTGATTGCCAGCAGATAACCATGGCTTGCCGCATACAGCGACGGTTTGTACCAGGACGGAAGGCTGGCTGCAACGACCCGCCATACCGAAAGATGCTCGGGATGAATGTCCTCCACCACCAGATGACCGCCGCGCTTCAGCTTCGGTAGACCGATCAGCAAGCTGGCCAGATTCGCATTGGGCGTGTGCAGGCCATCGTCGATGATCAGGTCGAATTCCGCCGGTAACTTGCGGCCCAATGCAGCCATGGTGTCGAGTTCGGTCTGATCGACGAAGTACGTCTCGATCCTGTCCTCCTGAAACAGGATACGTTCGTCGATATCGGCGCCAAAGATCCTCGCATTGGGCAGAAAATCCCGGAACGCGCGCAGCGACGCTCCGGGCCTTCCCTGCGCACTCATGTTGGAGACCACGTCCTCGTTATTGGTCCCCATACCGATTTCAAGTACATGGGTCACGGCGAGCGGTTCGCGCAGCACATGCCCGTACAGGAAGTGATAGTTGTGAGGGTTGGCCTTGTCGCTGCCGTAGTGATCGAACAGCGTCTTCAGTTGCTGCGCGGCCGTATGCGCGGCCGCAGAGGTGAGCGCGGCCTCTACCGGCAACGCATGAAGCTCGTGCTGACTGAGCTCGGAAATGAGCGTGGCCAGCAACGGAAAACTCTGGTTGGCTGACTTCAGCGCAAGCGCGGCCACCGCCGATGCCGTGCCGGCCGAGTTGACGGAAAAAACCGGCAATGCGGCGATGATGTCTTGATCGGTCATGGGCTCAATGGATGGAAGAACGTCACGGGTTAGGGGCTTGTGTCCAGCGTCTTGCGTTGTATGGGCGTCCGGTGTCGCGTCCGCGGCACTGTGCCGGAGGCTACCCCGGTCCTGGGCGGCCATCATCAGGGCCCGGAGTTCGGTGGCCATGCCGTAGTAATGGACCATCAGGCTCGAGTCCTGCTGGAAAAACCACGGTGTGTTCAGACTGACAAGATCCAGTCCGGTGTCGAGATTCCAGCCGAGCTCGTTCGTGAGGATATCGGCGACAACGGTCTGGTCCCCGCCGCTCGCATACGTGCTCGACTTGTCCGGCACGGCACAGATCGACTCGAAGATCCGCGCGACCAGTTCGAGGTTGCGGCTGGTCCGCCGAAACCCAAGCGCGCCGGCGTTGATGATCCATGACCCGATATCGTGCGCGGCGACAATGTCGTGGCCCTCCAGCAGAGGTTCCAGTTGCTTGGCCTGGTTGACAAAGAGAATGTCGGCGTCGACCCATAGCACCCACTCATGGTGTGGCAAATACTTGTTCAGAAGCCACATCTTGAGCCAGGTTCCGGTGAGCCCCGGCCCGGCTTCAGCCGGTGTCTCGCGGTGCACGTAGAGCGTATAGCCGTGCCGTTTGCAGTAGCGCAGAAAATTCGATTCCGCAATCGCGCCGAACTGGCGGATATTCGGCGTGTAATACATCACGATCGCCACGGGTCGTCCAGGGTCCTGGACGCTGAAGCCGCCCTGCTCAACACCGGCATACGCCGGGAATTCCAGCAGAGGCGCACCGTTTTGCTGCCAGTCGTTCACGTGTTCGAAAAGTGCCGCGCGAAAGCGCGGATGCGTTCCGGCGTACAGCTCGATGTCCGACAGTACCAGTGTCCATATGTTCGCGTGCCCATTCCACGCCGGGTGACGGCGCACGTTACACATCACGGCGCAGTAGCATCCGGCGAGCTGTGCATAGGGCGGCAGATAATCGATGCCGGCGTAAAGATCCAGCTCGCGCTCAAGTCCGGTCGTGATCTTGGCTCGTGCAACGAAGCCCGTGATCAGCGCGCGGATCGCCGCCGTGTTGCGCCAGACCTGAACGGCCGTCTGCCTGTCGTAGCCTTCTCCATCGATCCCCGGCAGAACATGGTCGCGTCCTTCGGCCATGTTTTCGATCGAATGCATGCCGAAGATCACGCAATCTTCAGTGAGGCAGGCAAGCAGCGCATCTTCGGGCAAACGCCGCAGGTGATGCAGAATCAGCTCGTACTTGTAGAGAATCCGGTGCGCGACACTCTGCAGGCCGGCGTACGACACCGCTTCATGCTCATACCCCATCTGCGAACAGTAGTGCCGATGGTTGATCAGGGCCTGTGGCTCGTCGTACTCAAAAATGCTAAGGCAAAGAGTCGTCATTTTGCAGAGCGGTAAATATTCGCGAGAAGTTCGTTTGAAATGGGCCCGGCGCCTTCGGCCGACGCAAGAGCGTACGGCAATCCGACTGGCAGCGGGTCCTGCGCCAGCTTAGCGTATTTTGGCGCCCCAATCGTCGAACGCCCCGGCGTTTGACTGCTATCATTCGGCCTTTCACCAGCCCGGCGCAACGGCTTGCCGCATGCCCGGCCTGTCACGCAATACGGGGAGCGCCGGACGTCTCGCGTCGTGCCGGTCAATTGCACACACATGGATGTCATCGTCATTGGCGGCGGGATCGTCGGCGTCGCCACCGCCTATCAACTGCGCGCAGCCGGGCATCGGGTGTGCGTGGTAGAACGCCACGCGACCGTCGCCCAGGGCGCGACCTACGGACACGGCGGCACCGTGCTGCCGACGCCGCTCGACGTCTGGTTCGGCCCCACCTTCATGGCGCATCGCCAGGATGCGAAGAACGGCGTGATCCGCAAGACCGGCTTCAACGGCGCGGCACGCGACTTCATCCGTCAGTTGAACACGCTGCAAGAGCCCGACGCTTTCGCCCGGCAATATTCTCGGCTGCGGCCGCTCGTCGAGTCGGCGCGCGATGCGATGGCCGACATGGAAGCGCGCTTCGGGCTCGAATTCGAGCAATCGACCGGTCAGCTTTATCTCGTACGTACCGCGCAGGAATGGGAGCGCGCGCAGTCCGCGCTCGATCTGCTGCGCCGCTTCGAAGTGCCGCATCACGTGCTGAGCGCCGCCGAATGCGCGGCGCTCGAACACTCGGTACCGACCGAGCCCGCTTTTGCCGGTGGCGTGCTGTTCGAGACCGAGCGCACGGCAAATTGCCCGTTGTTTGCGAAGCTCATCAAGCAGACGCTCGATGCCCAGGGCGGTGTCCAGTTCCAGCTCGGCCGCGAGGTGGCGGCGATCCGGGTCGACGGCGAGCGGGCTGCCGTCGAACTCGTGCCGCGCGTCGGCGAACCGCTGCGCTCGCGCGAAGTCGACGTGATCAGCGCCGATGCGGTCGTGGTGGCCGCGGGCGTCGGCAGTCTGCCGTTGCTCGAACGGCTTGGACTGCATCTACCGCTGCATCCGCTGCGGCTCCATACGCTGGTCGCACCGATCGCACATGAGGAATGCGCGCCGCACATCACGGTGATCGATGCCGTGAAGCGCATTACGGTCACGCGGAACAATCACCGGCTGCGCATTGCCGGCGGTGCGGTTCTGCAAGCTATTGGCCAGACCGACAAGCCACTCGGTGAGCCGCTGACGAAAGAAGCACTCGCGCTGCTTGGGCAGGCCACTCACGACTGGATTCCGGGCGCGGCCAAGATTTCCGCCGCGATGCCGTGGGAAGGCGTGAAGCTGCTGTCGCCGGACGGCTTGCCGGTGGTCGGCAACGCGCTGCATCCGCGGCTTTTTGTGAACCTCGGGCATGGCCCGGCGGGTTGGGGGCTCGCGTGCGGGTCCGCGCGGCTCGTCGCGGACCTCGTGTCGGGAACGGTGCCGGATCTGCCGCCCGATACGGTCGCGGCTTTGGGTGCGGAGCGCTTTGGGCGCTGAGTCGGGTGGCGCGGTCTGGATTTCCGGAGCCCGTGAGCGGCCTGGGCTGCTGAACCTGTCGAATCCGGGAGAAAGCCCGCACCGCCACACCACCATCGCGACGTAGCGGCACCCCAAGCCCATTCGCACTACCATGAGCGGATTCACCGACCTTCCCCGGCTTCCGCTCACACCATGACCGACGCGTCGTCCGATTTCTCCGCGCTGCTACCTGCTACCGACCAGCCCTTGCCGCTGCTGAGCGTCGCCGACCTGCGCACGCTGGAACACGCAGCGGCAGCCCAATTGCCGCCCCACACGCTGATGGCACGCGCCGGCGCAGCCGCCGCCCGCTTCCTGCTCGAGCAGATCGACCGCAAGGGTTCTGTCGATGCCGCGTACCCCGTGTGGATCGTGGCCGGCCCGGGCAACAACGGCGGCGACGCACTCGTGGTCGCGACGCACTTGCGCAAGGCGGGCATTGCCGTCGAGGTCTGCATGCCGGTCGAGGTCAAACCCGACGACGCCCGCTGGGCACTCGACAACGCCCGCGCCGCAGGCGTGCCGATCGCGGCGACAGCGCCGGCAACCTTCGCGCGTTATGGCTGGCTCGTCGACGGGATGTTCGGGATTGGGCTCACGCGTCCGCTCGACGGCGTGTTCGCCGGACTTGCCGAACGTCTGTCCGAACGCGCGCGCGACACCGGACGCGTGCTGGCACTCGACATACCGAGCGGACTCGACAGCGACACCGGCAATCCGATCGACGGCAGCGCGGCGGTGCGCGCGACCCACACGGTCACCTTTATCGGCGCGAAGCCCGGGCTCTTCATGGCTTCGGGCCGCGATCTGGCGGGCGCGGTCAGCGTTGCGCAAATCGGAATCGACGCGGCCGCGCACGGTGGCAACACAACCCCGACGCTGAACGCGCCCGCCCTCTTCGCCGCGCATCTACCGCCACGCGATTTCTCCACGCATAAAGGCACGTTCGGCAGTCTAGCGGTGGTCGGTGGCGATACCGGTATGTGCGGCGCGCCGATACTCGCCGCGCGGGCCGGGCTCCATGCCGGCGCGGGCAAAGTGCATGTGGCATTCCTCGGGACCGGCGCACCGGCCTACGACCCGCCTCACCCCGAATTGATGCTGCACACACTCGACAACCTGCCGCTCGATGAAATGGACGCACTGGCGATAGGCTGCGGCATGGGCACACGCGAACCTGCCACGCGCGCGCTGCACAACGTACTGCGTCTCAACGTACCGAAGCTGCTCGATGCCGACGCGCTGAACCTGCTCGCGAGTGATGCATCGCTGGCCGCCGAGGTCGCGGCATGCGGCGCCCGCGGCGATCCATGCGTGCTCACGCCGCACCCGCTCGAAGCCGCACGACTGCTCGCGAGCGATACACGTCATGTGCAGCACGACCGGCTCGCCGCGGCGCGCGAACTCGCCACGCGGTTCGCGAGCGTTATCGTGCTGAAAGGAACCGGCACGGTGATCGCCGCGCCCGACGGCCGCATCGCGATCAACCCGACCGGCAACGCGGCGCTCGCCACCGGCGGCACCGGTGACGTGCTCGGCGGCCTGATCGGCGCGCTGCTCGCGCAGCGCCTGCCGCGCTACGAAGCGGCACTCGCGGGCGTCTACCTGCACGGCCTCGCCGCCGATACACTGACTGCCCGTGGCGACGGCCCCGCCGGTCTGACCGCCGGCGAACTGGCGCCGATGGTACGCACGCTGCTGAACCGGTTGTTCTATCCGCCACGCGATTGATCGCACTATGTGAACCGCGACGTTCCGTCTGCCCGCTGTCACTCAACGCCGCTATACTGAACAACTGCGCCGGCCGGATTACCCGAAGCGCGCCGCCTCAAGCAGCGGCACACCGGCGCCGCACCTTGGGCGGTGCGTTCACCCCGCCGCCTTTCATCCTGCCTCTTCGTTAGACGGACAGTTACGATGCCGAACTCGCTCCCCGCCTGGTCCTCGCTGCAAACCCATTACGAACAGATCCGCAATCAACGCCTGCGCGACTGGTTCGCCCCCGAGAACGACCCTGCGCCGACCCGCGCCGAACGCTTCACGTTCGCGGGCGGCGGTCTTGCCATCGATTTTTCAAAGAACCGCATCACCGCCGAAACGCTAAAACTGCTCGTGCAACTCGCGCGTGAAGCCGGCGTCGAGAAACGCCGCGACGCGATGTTCGCAGGCGAGATCGTCAATCCGACCGAAGGCCGCGCGGCGCTGCATACCGCACTGCGCGCGACCGATCCGCAAGCGCCCTTTCACGCCGAGATCAAGGCCGAGCGCGCGAAGATGGCGGCGTTCGCCGACCAGTTGCGCAGCGGCGCGTGGACCGGCTACACCGGCAAGCGTATTCGTCACGTGGTGAACATCGGTATCGGCGGATCGGATCTTGGGCCGAAGATGGTCGCGCATGCGTTGCAGCATCTGTCGACACCCGATATTTCGACGCACTTCGTATCGAACGTCGACGGCGCCGATCTGTATCGCGTGCTGCAGCATCTCGATCCGGAAGAAACGCTCGCGATCATCGTATCGAAGACCTTCACGACGCTCGAAACGATGACCAATGCGCGCTCGATGCGCGACTGGCTCGTGCAGGGCGGCTGCCCCGAAGGCGAACTCGCGAAGCATTTCGTCGGTGTGTCGGCGAACCCGACCGAAGTCGTCAAGTTCGGTATCGCGAAGGAAAACGTGTTCGAGATGTGGGACTGGGTGGGCGGGCGTTACTCGCTGTGGTCATCGGTTGGGTTGTCGATCATGATCGCGATCGGACCGCAGCAGTTCGACGAACTGCTGCTCGGCGCCAACGACATGGACCGGCATTTCCGCGAAGCGCCGCTCGAACACAACCTGCCGGTGCTGCTCGGCATGATCGGCATCTGGTATCGCAACGTCTTCGGCTCGCAAAGCTATCTCGTCGCGCCGTATTCGGAGGCGCTGCATTTCCTGCCGTCGTATCTGCAGCAGCTCGAGATGGAAAGCAACGGCAAGTCGGCGCGGCTCGACGGCGTGACGGTCGACTACCCGACCGCCGCTGTCACCTGGGGCGAACCGGGTACCAACGGCCAGCATGCGTTCTTCCAGATGCTGCATCAGGGCCCGACGATCGTGCCGATCGATTTCATCGCGTTGCTCACGTCGGAACACCCGCTGCCTGGCCATCATTCGAAGCTGCTGGCGAACTGTTTCGCGCAAAGCGAAGCACTGATGCTCGGCCGTACCGTTGAGGAAGCGACCAAGGTTGCGGGTCCGGACAAGCCGGAACTCGTGCCGCACCTGGTATTTCCGGGCAACCGGCCGACGACGACGATCCTCGTCGAGGCGCTCACTGCGCGTTCGCTCGGTGCGCTGATCGCGCTGTACGAACACAAGGTGCTCGTGCAGGCGTCGGTATGGAACATCAATCCGTTCGATCAATGGGGTGTCGAGCTGGGCAAGATCCTCGGCAAGGTCGTCGATGCCGATCTGGTCGCGCCGGCTGCCGAGGTTGGCAAGCACGACTCGTCGACCTCCGCGCTGATCGCACGGGCACGTGTCGCATTGAAGTCGCCGAAGTAAGGATGATGGCAAAGGCAAGCGGCTACTGAGTCGCTTCGCTTTACCTGCTGGAATACGGTCCGCCAATGCGCGGGCCGTTTTTTTGAACGCAACCGATATACGGCGAACGCGGCGCTATCCAGCCGGAGCCGGCCGAACCCAGGCAAGATTCAAACGAAACTCAGGCGAGACGCCCCGCCTCGATCGTCACCGTGCTATCGCAACGCCGCGCCAGTTCGACGTCGTGCGTGACGAGCACGAGCGTTGCACCATTCGCACGATTCATCTCGAACATCAAATCGATCACCGCATGCCCGGTTGCCGCATCGAGGCTGCCGGTCGGTTCGTCGGCAAACAGGATGGCCGGATGCGTGACGAACGCGCGCGCAAGCGCCACACGCTGCTGCTCGCCGCCCGACAGCAGCTTCGGATAATGCCCGGTCCGCTTGCCGAGCCCGACCTGCTCAAGGAGCGCTCTGGCACGCGATGCGGTATCGCGCGACGTCATGCCGCCCTGCAATTCGAGCGGCAGCGTGACGTTTTCGAGCGCCGTAAGATGTGGCATCAGTTGAAACGACTGGAAGACAAAGCCGACCGAACCATTGCGTAGCGCGGCTCGCTCGTCCTCACCAAGCCCGGTCAACTCCTGGCCGAGCAACCGAACCGACCCGGAACTTGCGCTGTCCAATCCCGCTAGCAGCCCCAGCAACGTAGACTTGCCCGAGCCGGACGCACCGACGATCGCCACACTGCTGCCGGATTCGATCGAAAGATCGATATCATCGAGGATCGTCAGTTCGCCCGTTGCATCCTGAACCCTCTTGCACAAGCCCCGTACTTCAATGACTGGATCAGTTTTCTTTTGCATGGTGAAGCGTAGGTTGAGAGCGTGCTTCGTTGCACTGGGCGTAGCAGTGGGAACCGTCGCTGCGGGTGTTACGGTGATTGCGCTCACGCCTGCGGCGTATGCCGCCGATACAACGGCAGCAGCGGCAGCACCGGCCATCGTCGTACTCGGCGACAGCATCTCCGCCGAATACGGTCTGCCGCGCGACAGCGGCTGGGTCGCACTACTGCGCCGACGTCTTGCCGATGAGCGCATCGATTATAGCGTTGCCAATGCAAGCATCAGCGGCGACACCACCGCAGGCGGACTCGCGCGCATGCCCGCGTTGATGCAGCGACTCAAACCGTCCATCGTCATCGTCGAACTCGGCGCGAACGACGCACTACGCGGCATCCCGCTCGCCACCACCGAAAACAACCTGCGCTCGATCGTCCAGCTCGCGCAGCAGGGCCACGCGAAGGTCGTACTGGTCGGCATGTACGTGCCGCCCAACTACGGCCCCGACTACACCCAAAAGTTCCACGCTATCTACGACGACCTCGCGAAGCAGATGCGCGCTCCGCTAGTGCCGTTTCTCCTTGCCGGCATCGAAAGCAAGCCGGACATGTTCCAGGCCGACCAGATGCATCCCACCGTTCAGGCACAGCCCGTGCTACTCAACAACGTGTGGCCAGCCCTCAAGCCGCTGCTTCGCACAGGTGTCGCGCTGACAAGCGCGCCCGCGTCCTGTTGCGAAAGACGGGGAACACCACCGATATCGGTTATTCCGACACTATCGCGTGACCTTGAAAATCCGGCTCATTCTTGAGCGATCTTGGAAGGAGATAGCGTGAAATATTTATCACTTATCGCGTTGACCGTTGCCGTTTCCGCGTGCGCCGCGCAGCCGGCGGCGAATGTGCAATCCGTCGGACAAAGCCAGCAGCCCCCGGGCGCGGTCGCTCAATGCATCGCGAAGAAATGGGCGGATTCGACGCAACAGCAGGTCGTGTCGCAAAACGAACTCGCCAACGATCAGGCCGTCGACGTGTACGTTCCGGGACAACAACCGCCGAATGGCGCAGCCGCTGTCGTGCGTCCGGGACGCACGGGCCAGGGCTCGTGGGTTGGTTTCCGGGCCGGCAGCGGCGCCAGTAGCGACGCCTCAGGCAGCATCAGCGCGTGCCTGTAACAACGTCGTCTGATGAATGCAACGGGTAACGTGAGGTCGTGTCTATGTAAATTCGACATGCTCTAGCTGTGGGGCGGTTGTCTCGCAGGTGTCGGTTAGCAACCGCCGGCCGGCAAAAGAAAAACCCACATTGAACTGCACCCCAAGGGTTGGACATAGATCCAACCTTTGGGGTGTTTTTCATGGCGAAGCACGATGAGCGGTTCAAGCTCAAAGAAACAGCACATCCCCGGGTTTCGTCGCTTGCTATTTGTATCTTATGGGATACAATTCGGTATGCGTATCGAACAGACAGAAGTTTTCGTGACGTGGATGCGCGGACTGCGGGACGGGGTTGGCAGGGCCAACATCGTCAAGCGTATCGAGCGGCTCGGAAACGGGAACACCGGCGACGTGAAGGCAGTCGGCGCCGGCGTCATCGAAATGCGAATCCACTATGGCCCCGGCTACCGGGTCTACTACACGCAGCGAGGCAATGTGTTGGTGGTCTTGTTATGTGGTGGCGACAAGTCGACGCAGCAGCGCGACATCGAGCAAGCGATCCGGCTCGCAGCCGAACTGGAGAAATGACATGGGAATCAAGACGACGCCATTTGACGCGGCGGACTACCTGGACACGCCGGAAGCACAGGGCGAGTACCTTCGCCTCTCCTTCGAATCCGAAGATCCCGGCGAGATCCAGGAGGCGCTCGGCACGGTCGCGCGCGCGCGCGGTATGTCGCAGATTGCACGCGATGCCGGCGTCGGCCGCGAGAGTCTGTATAAGGCGCTGAGCGGAACCGGAAATCCCGAGTTTGCGACGGTTATTCGCGTGCTTCACGCGCTTGGTCTGCATCTGACCGTGACGCCTCGGCACGATCCGGTTTAAGCGGCCGTTTGTCGACCGATTTGATCGATAAAAAAAGCCCCGCGAGAGTGGGGCTTTTTTCGTGTCTCAGCAAAACGCGTTACTCACTATCGGCCTGCGAACTGTCGAGGTTGCCGTACGTTTTCACCTTCGAGCGCGCCTTGACCGCTTCGATATACGCTTCCACTTCGGACTGCGCATCGACCTGCCCGATCTGCTGCTGGGCGGCGGCGAGACGCGGACCGTCGACAGGCGTGCCCGGCAACACCGCATTCACACGATAGATCGCATAGCCGGCGTCGCCGAGATCGACGCCAACATAAGCCGGCAACTTCTGCGCATCGACCTTGTAGATTGCGCTCAGCGCGGCGGGCGGAACGCCTTGTGCGTCGTTGCGTGAAACCTTGAGCGCCGACGAGAACCCGGCCGTCGACTTCGACTTCTCCAGTTCGGCGAGCTTCGCCGCCCCGTCCTTGCGAGCCAGGTCCGCCGATTGCGTGGCGATAACCTTCTTGCTCACGGCATCCTTGATCGCAGCAAGCGCTGGCACCGCAGCGGGCTTGTAGTCCGTGACGTGCGCGGCGATCAACGTGCTGCTGCCGGTATCGATAGCCTGCGTGTTGTTGCGTGCCGTCGTCGCGTCGTTTGCAAATACCGCAGCGAGGAACTTCGCGTTGTTCAGCGGATTATCGGGCGGCAGCGCGGGGTTCGGCTGCGGCGTAACCGTCGCGGTCTGGACCTGGAGCTTGTACTTGTCGGCGGCCGGTTGCAGGGTCTTCGCCTGTTCGTAGACGGTCGACGTGAAACCTTCCGCGTCGTCGGCAAACGTCTTCGCTGCCTGTTGCGCCTTCACGTCCTTCACGATCGAGTCTTTCACTTCGTCGAACGACTTCGTGACCGCCGGCTTCACGTCAGTCACCTTGACGATGTGATAACCGAAGTCGGTTTGCACGATATCGCTGACCTCGTCCTTCTTCAGCTTGAACACCGCGTCGTCGAACGCCTGACCGCCGGCGATCATGCCGCGCGTGAAGTAGCCGAGATCGCCGCCCTTCGATGCCGAGCCCGGGTCCTGCGAATTCTGCTGGGCGATCTGCGCGAACTGGTCGGGGTGAGCCTTGACCTGCGCGAGCACGGCTTCCGCCTTCTCTTTCGCTTTTGCCTTGTCGGCAGCGCTGGCGTCTTTCGGCGCCGAGATCAGGATGTGGCTCGCGCGCACTTCGCCTTCGGTGCGATAGTGCGCGACGTTGTCGTCGTAATACTTCTTCAGATCGGCATCGCTCGGTTGCGCGGCGTTAGCGAGCGATGCCGGCGAGAGCACCAGGTACTGGATCGTCGCAGTAGCCGGCGTGGCGAAGTCGTTGCGGTGCGCATCGTAGTACGCCTGCAGTTGCGCATCGGTAGGCTGCACCTTCGCAGCGTAGTCTTGCGCGTGGAATGCGAGGCCCTGCACTTCGCGCTGCTGGTCGGCCAGCGAGGTCAGATGCTGCACGAGCGTCTTCGACGTGAACGCGCTCGACACGATGCTCGACGGCAGTTGTTGCGAAGCGAGGCTGTAACGCACGCGCTCGTCGTACTGCTCGGGCGTCATGCCCTGCATCGCCAGTAATTGTTTATAACGATTGACGTCGATCGAACCGTCGGGATTTTTCAGCGACGAGATGATCGGATCGTTCAGCAGGACGCGCCGCACGGCGTCGTCGGAAGCGGTCAGATGCGAACGTTGTGTTTCGTCGGCCAGCACGCGCTGCTGGATCAGCCCGTCGAGCACATCGCGACGGCGCTCCGGCGTATCGAGCACTTTCGGGTCGAACTGCGCACCGAGTGCCTGACGTGCCTGATCGAGCTGCTGACGCATCGCGTTGTCGTAGTCGGCGCGGGGAATCTTGTGCCCGTTGACGCTCGCGACGTTCGCGCTCTCGTCAAAGAAGCCGCGGAAGCCCTGAATGCCCACGAAGCCCAGTCCCGGCAGAATGACCAGGATGAGCATGAACATCATCAGGCGTTGGTGATTGCGGAAAAAATCGAGCATGCGTGCAGGTGCCAAAAACAGAACGCCCGATATTACAACAGCGGGCAATAAAAAAGGCGAACCGGAGTTCGCCTTTCAACAGTGTGCTGGCGGAGTGGACGGGACTCGAACCCGCGACCCCCGGCGTGACAGGCCGGTATTCTAACCAACTGAACTACCACTCCTCGAACCCATGTGCCAAAGCGGAACCGGTGCGTTTCCACGCGATCCCCGATTTGGCCCCGCGGGCATGACAAAACCCGCAGCAAACCGCGATTCTAGCCGAAACCGTCACAAAACTACAATCTACGGATCGGGCGAGGCAGGCTTTCAGCCTCGCCACGCCCCGCAACCGGCATCAATAAACGAAATGCCCCTGCGCGTAGACCATACGCGGCGCGCCGACCATGCGCCCTGCGTTGCCGTCGACATTGCGCGTGTAATAGCGCTTGTCCGCGATGTTGTTGATGCCGAGCGTCAGGCTGCTGCCCTTCCAGCCAGGAATCTTCCAGTCGGCCTGCACGTCCCACACTCTGAAACCCGGAATCCGGCCGATGCGTGCATCGGGCGTTTCCGCGACGGTGTTGGCCGTATCGGAATACTGCGCACTCTGATGTGTGCTCGATACGTTGAAAGTCCATCCGTGCGTCGCATAGCGCACGCCCAGCGTATCGGTGAAACGCGAGTAGAACGGCACATCGAGACCCGACGTCGCACCCGACTCCTGGATCGCTTTCGTATAGGTGAAATTCGCGTACAGGTCGAGACCGCGCAATACGCTGTCTTCGGCGAACGCGTAGTCGATCGCGGTTTCCACACCTTGATGGCGCGTCGCGCCGATGTTCTGGAACGTGACCGGCACGATACCCGGGATCTGGATGATCTGGTTATCGAAGCGCATGTTGAAAGCGCTCAGTTCTGCATGGATCCGTTTGCTCGTCCAGCGCGCGCCCACCTCATAGGTCTTCGCCAGTTCGGGACGCAGCGGATTGGTCGCCGATTGCGAGTTCAACTGTATGTTCTGCACCGGACCGAACGACGTGCTGTAGTCGGTGAACAGCGTCAGCGACGAATTCCACAGGTACGACAGGTTCACCGATGGCAACGGCTTGTTGTTGTTCGTCTCGTAGGTCTGGTTCAGCACGTCGTTACGGCGCGTCGATTCGATGTGCTCGAAGCGCACACCCGGCGTAAGACGCCAACGCCCATAAGCGATGCGATCGTCGATGTAGAACGCGTGCGCGTCCGTGGCGTTGTCGAACCGGCTGACCGGGACAGTCACGCCGGTTGCACGAATCAGGTTGTTGATGTTGTCGTCGCCGCGCTCGCGGATGTAGCGATAACCGAGCGTTACATCGTTTTTCGTCGGACCGAGCGAGAAGCGCTGCGTGAAGCGCGGTTCAATACCGAGCGTGTTGTAGTTACGCGGTTGATTTTGCAGCACCTTGCCGGTCGTATCGATCAGCGTGCTACTGCGATAGCTCTCGTTGTAGTACGCGCGCACCTCGAATTCCTGATTGGCCGACAACGTATTGACGTAACCAAGATCGACCGCCTTGCGCTCGCCGTTCCAGTAGTCGGTTGGACGCGTGTTCTGGAACGGGTCGGCATTGTATTGCGCGACGGTGAGGCCGCCTGGTGTGCGCGACTTCACGTCGTAGTACGAAAATTTTCCGTAGAACTCGGAGGTCGGTGAGAGCTCGTAGCGAAACTTGAGCGCGAGATCGTTGACGCGTTCATCGCTGCCCGCGCGCCAGTCGCGCCCGGTCATACCCGAGTACAGCAACGCGAGACCGAGACCGCTGTCGAGCTGCGTACCGAGGAACGTGCTGTACACCGTGTTGCTGCCGCCACCGCTCGTGTAGATGTTTTCGCGCACCGATGCATCGGCGGTCAGGCCGGGTTTGCTGGGAATTTCGCGGGTCCTGAAGTTGATCACGCCGCCGACGTTTTGCGGACCGTAGCGCACCGCTCCACCGCTGCGCACCACATCAATCGATTCGATATTGCCGAGGCTCACCGGCGCAAACGACAACTGCGGTTGACCATACGGCGCGACCGCGAGCGGAATGCCGTCGAGCAGCACCGTCGAGCGCGGCGTGTAGCGCCCGCTCAAGCCGCGCACACCGACGTTCAGCGAGACGGCGCTGCCGGCCGTGCCGGAATTGTCGGTGGCCTGCACGCCGGGAATACGCCGCAGCACATCGCCGATGCTCGTTGCACCGCTCTGGTTGATCGCCTCCTTGTTGACGACCGTACGTGCGCCGGCAAAGGACTTCACGCTGTTGTGCAGACCGGTTCCGAGCCAGTCTCCCGAGACGACGATCGAATCGAGCATGACCGGCTCGCTGCTGCTTGCGGTTGGGCTTGCGGATGCGCCTTTGGTGGACGTGGAAACGTCCTCGGCGGATGCGCGTTCGGGTTGCGCAAAAAAGGCAAGCGCGGCAACTGCCGCAAAACGGGTCAACGAGCTGAGCGCATCGACGCTGCGGCGTTCGGCAAAAATCATGATTCCAGATGTCCTTCGTCCTGTCCGGCGGCGCGGTTCGCGCGACGTACCCCGCCAGGACCAAGGTGCGCCGCTATCGGAAATTGTTACCAGATATTCCAGATGAGTAGGCGCAAGTATAAATGCGAATCAATTTCAATTGAAAGGTTTATGGAAGCCTTTGTTGCAGATTTTCGTTAAATCAAGATGAAAATGCGTTGCTGTTCGGGCATGACCAGCAGATTTCGCGTGTAAAGCGCCGCAGGCAACCGCCGCGCATAACAAAGCGACATGCCCCGTCTTTGTCCCATTTTCCCGTTGCAGACGCGACCTGGCGTGCGTGTTCCAATCCGCCCGTACTGTCACTGCATTGGCTAGCACGAAGCGACCCTCGCGCACCAGTGTCCATAAATCCGCTTTGCAAGCCGGATGACTGCAGATGGAAAAACTCAAGTACCTGAAGAATGTCGAGTCGAAGGCACGGACCTACGCGACATCGTTCCCCCGCCTGTTTACCCACGCCAAAGGAATCCGCGTACGCGACTCCGAGGGCCAGGAATACATCGACTGTCTGTCCAACGCCGGCACGCTCGCGCTTGGGCATAACCACGCGGAAGTCAACGAAGCTGTGATGCAGTTTCTGTCTTCCGATCAGATGCAGCAGGCTCTGGATCTAGCGACGCCAGCGAAGTATGCGTTTGTCGAACAGCTTTTCTCGCTCCTGCCGAAGAAGATTGCCGAGACCGGCAAGATCCAGTTTTGCAGCCCGAGTGGATCGGATGGCATCGAAGCCGCGATCAAGTTGAGCAAACACTACACGGGCCGCTCGACGATCATGGCGTTCCATGGCGCGTATCACGGCATGACAGCCGGTGCGCTCGCCGCGTCGGGCAATCTGGGGCCGAAGGCGGCGGGCGGCAGCGGCCACGGCGTTCACTTCCTGCCCTACCCCTACGCGTTTCGCTGTCCCTTCGGCACCGACGGTTCGACGACCGATCAACTGAGCATCAACTACATCCGCACCGTCCTGTCCGATCCGGAGAGCGGGATCACGAAGCCGGCGGCGATCATCGTGGAAGTCGTGCAAGGCGAAGGCGGTTGCATTCCCGCGTCGAACGCGTGGCTCGTCGAATTGCGCGAGCTGACGCTGCGCCACGAAATCCCGCTGATCGTCGATGAAGTGCAAACGGGTCTGGGCCGAACCGGCGCCCTCTTTGCCATCGAACACTCGGGCATCCGCCCAGACGTACTCGTGTTGTCGAAGGCGTTCGGCGGCGGCTATCCGTTATCGGTCGTCGTCTACGACGAGCGCCTCGACACCTGGCCGCCCGGCTCGCACGCGGGCACCTTTCGCGGCAATCAGATTGCGATGGTGGCGGGCCTGTCGACGATGCGCATCATCGATCGCGACGATCTGTCGGGGCACGCGGACCGCGTAGGCAAACTGCTGGTTGCGGGTCTCGAGCGTATCGCCGAGCGTTTCCGGTGTCTTGGCCAGATCCGCGGCCGCGGCCTGATGATCGGTGTCGAAGTCGTCATCCCCGGCACGCAAGGCCAGACCGGCCCGACCGATGGCGCGCTCGCCAGGGCGATCAAGCTGAACTGCCTGAACAACGGACTGATCATCGAGACCGGTGGCCGCAACGGCGCGGTACTCCGCTTCCTGCCACCGTTGATCGTGTCGGAAGCCGATATCAACGAGATTCTCAACCGCTTTGAACAAGCAGTGGAAACGGCCTGCCGCGCATAAACGCGCGACGGGCACGGGCGTCGATCACGATCACGATCTGATCGGATCGGATCGGATTACGCCGCAGCATCCACGTTCGGAAAAGGAATAGCGATCATGCAGGACATAGCGCAACGCAAGCTGCTTGCCGACGGATATTCGCCGTGGTTGCTCGAACCAACCTCGAACGAGCGCGATATCGTGCAGGTGGTGAATCACAACCGGGCGGAGCTCGATGCCCTCGTGCTGGAACATGGCGCTGTGCTGCTGCGCGGCTTCGACGTTGCATCGGTGGATCGATTCGAACTGTTTGCGAACGCCGTGTCGGCCCAGAAATCCGATTACGTCTATCGCTCCACGCCGCGCACGTCGATCGGCAACGGCGTCTTCACCGCCACTGAATATCCGCCGAACGAGACCATCTCGCTGCATTGCGAGAACTCGTATCAACGCAACTGGCCGCTGCGCGTCGCGTTCTGCTGTCTCACTGCTGCGAGGACCGGAGGCGAAACGCCGATCGCCGACATGCGCGAAGTTACGCGCAGGATCGGAGCACGGATCCTCGAGAACTTCGAAACGAAGAAGGTTCGCTATGTGAGGCACTACCGGCCGCACATCGACATCCCTTGGCAAACCGTGTTTCAGACCAGCGACCGCAGCCAGGTTGCGGCCTTCTGCGAAGACAACGGCATCGAGCACGAATGGCTCGACGACGACACGTTGCGTACCTCGCAGATCAACCAGGGCGTGGCCTACCATCCGCGCACGCACGACAAGGTTTTCTTCAACCAGGCGCATCTGTTCCATATATCGAACCTCGAAGCCGCGCTCGCCAGTTCGATGGTCAGCTTTTTCGGCGAAGATCGACTGCCGAGAAACGCGTTCTATGGCGACGGCAGTGCGTTCGATCCCGCCGACCTCGAGCGGATTCGCAATGCCTATCGGGAAAGCACGATCGCGTTTGCGTGGCAACAGGGCGACGTTCTGCTCGTCGACAACATGAGAGTCGCGCACGGGCGCAATCCGTTCGAAGGCGAGCGCAAGGTCATCGTGTCGCTTCTGGACCCGTACTCTCCTGACGCAACAGAGTTGCACGCCGGCGACTATCACACCCGCGAGGCGGCTGTATAAGCGATGGCGACATTTGCGCGAGCGACGCGCGAACTGTCGCCCGATTTATTAACGGGTTTTACTGAAAACCATATGGCGATCTGAGCGCAATTCAATAAACCGTCATATGCCGCATAGCTAGCATGCTTGATCGATATTTAATGGAAAACCCTGTTCCTCTATTCACGCGATTAATTTCCGAAAAGACCAACGAACCCGACGCGTTGTCCCGCATTTCCGGTGCAGACATCGTGTTGTCGAGATGCTCTAATTTCTACAGGAAAATCGGCCCCGTGCAAGACGGCGGCACGATAGCAAACGCAATCTGCGCCTGACACATGCTCGCAAGACGACCTGTCATCGCCCGTCGGAAAAACCGCGCGTGACTTCAACGGTAGCGTGCATTCAAATCAACGCTCAGCCTACAACAAAGGTTCAGCATGTTTCCCGACAGAAAATTCAGAACTGTTACGGAATTACTGCGGTTTCGCGGCAATAACGCGTCGGACCAGACAGCGTTTATTTTTCTCGATAACGGCGAATCCGAATTAGCGCGTCTCACGTTCGGCGATCTCGACAGGCGTGCGCGCGGCATCGCCGCGCGACTGCAAGGCATGGCACAACCGGGCGATCGTGTCCTGCTGGTGTATCCGCCTGGACTGGAGTTCATCAGCGCGTGGGTTGGGTGCCTGTATGCCGGATTGATCGGTGTGCCCGCCTATCCGCCGCGCAAGAATCGTCCCGCCGACCGTCTCAAGTCCATCGTCACCGATGCCACGCCGATCGTCGCGCTGACCGACGCGGCGACGCTCGATGGTATGGAGCATCGCGCGGATGGCTATTCGGAAACGCTCGAACTGAAAATCCTCGCGACCGATGACGGGTTCGATGCACCGCTCGAGCAGTGGCGCGAACCGGAGATCACACCGCAAACGCTGGCGCTGCTGCAATACACGTCGGGCTCCACGGG
Organism: Paraburkholderia megapolitana; assembly: GCF_007556815.1. NCBI lineage: Bacteria > Pseudomonadati > Pseudomonadota > Betaproteobacteria > Burkholderiales > Burkholderiaceae > Paraburkholderia > Paraburkholderia megapolitana. Next base: position 2,091,550 of record NZ_CP041745.1, on the reverse strand, counting down.
TACGCCCAAAGGCGTGATGATCAGTCACGCGAACATCCTGAGCAATGTCGAAGTCATCACCGAGGCCAACGATTGCGACGCGTCGACCGTGTTCGTGAGCTGGCTGCCCGTGTTCCACGACATGGGTTTCTTCGGCAAGGTGCTGCTGCCGATCTATCTCGGTGTGCTGTCGGTGTTGATGGCGCCGGCGGCGTTCGTGCAGAAACCGGTCCGCTGGCTGAACGCGATCACGAAGTATCGCGGCACGCACTGCGCCGCGCCGGATTTTGCCTATGACCTGTGCGCACGCAAAGTGTCCGACGAAGCCAAAGCGCAACTCGATCTGAGCAGCTGGCGAGTGGCATTCAACGGTGCCGAACCGGTGCGCGCCGAAACCGTGGCGCGGTTTGCGCAGGCATTCGCCTCGTGCGGCTTCGAGGCGGAAACCATGCGGCCGGTGTACGGGATGGCCGAAGCAACGTTATTCATCTCAGGTCAACCGGCACGCTCGCGGCCCCTCGTCGTGGACTTCGACGCCGACGATCTCGCCCAGGGTGTCGCGACGAAAAGCACTCAGGGCAAGGTGCATGCGCTGGTTTCCTGCGGCCGTGTCTGGGCGGAACACCGCTTGCGCATCGTGAACGCCGATAGCGGTGTGCGCTGCGCGCCCGGGCAGATTGGTGAAATCTGGTTGAGCGGTCCGAGCGTCGGCGTCGGCTACTGGAACCGGGCCGAGGAAACCGAACACACGTTTCGCGCGAAGCTCAGCGACGACGACTCGGCCTATATGCGCACCGGCGATCTCGGTTTTGTCGACGGCGAGGATCTCTTCGTCACCGGTCGGTTGAAAGACCTGATCATCGTCGCCGGGCGCAATCACTATCCGCAGGATCTCGAGCAATCGGCGGAAGCCTGTCACCCTGCTCTGACGCCGAGCGCATCGGCTGCGTTCTCGATCAATGTCGATAACGTCGAGCGGGTGGTCATTGCGTGCGAAGTGCGTCGCGAAGCGCTCAACACGTTGAACGCGGAAGCGGTCGCCGCCGAAATCCGCCGCACGCTTGCCGAAGTGCATGACGTCGATCTGTACGCGGCGGTCCTGTTGCGGCCCGCTACGATCCTGCGGACTTCCAGCGGCAAGATTCAAAGGCGCCGGACGCGCGACGCGTTCCTGAGCGGACAGGGTCTCGCTATCGCGGGCGAGTGGCGCCGTTCGTTTGCCGCGGAGCATGTGCAACCTGCGGCCGTTGCGTCAGCAACTACAGCAACCGCTGCAACCCTCGCAGCTTCTCCAGTCACCACGCGCGACAGCAAAACCCTCGTGCAATGGTTCATCGAGCATGTCTCGCGGCTCGCCGGAATCGCGCCCGCCGCCATCGACCCCGATGCGCCGTTCAGCGCTTACGGGCTCGAATCGAAGGACGCCATCGCATTGTCCGGCGAGTTGCAGGACTGGCTTGGCGTACCGATCGCCCCTACCGTTGTCTACGATTTTCCGAGCATCTCGATCCTCGCCCGCCATTTGAGCGGCACCACGAACGATTCGTCGGACAGCGCCTCCACCTCTACCGGAACGCGGCCCGATATCGCGATCGTCGGCATGGGCTGCCGTTTCCCTGGTGCGAATAACCCCGCGGAATTCTGGCAACTGCTACAGGAAGGCCGCGATGCAGTCGGCGCCTCGAAGAAGCGCGCCGACAACCTGCCGACCACCGGGCTACTGGACCAGATCGACCAGTTCGATGCCGAGTTCTTCGGCATCAGCGCCCGCGAAGCCGAGACGATGGACCCGCAGCAGCGCCTGCTGCTGGAAGTCGCGTGGGAAACGCTCGAGCACGCGGGAACCGCCCCCCGGGATCTCGCAGGCGCACAGACTGCCGTGATCGTTGGCATCAGCAATACGGACTACATCCGTCTCGCGCAGCAGGAAGCCGCGGATGTCGGCCCCTATGTCGCGACCGGCAACGCGCTCAGCGTGGCCGCTAACCGCATTTCCTACACACTCGATCTGCGCGGCCCGAGCTGGGCCGTCGATACCGCGTGTTCGTCGTCGCTCGTGGCCGTTCATCAGGCATGCCGCGCGTTGCTGCGCGGCGAGTGCGACGCCGCGCTGGCCGGCGGCGCCAATCTGATTCTCGCGCCGCAACTAAGCGCCTCGTTCACGCAATCGGGCATGCTCTCGCCCGACGGCCGATGCAAGGCGTTCGACGCGTCAGCGAACGGCTACGTGCGCGGCGAAGGTGTCGGCATGGTGTTGCTCAAGCGTCTCGACGACGCGCTCGCGAACGGCGACACGGTTTTCGCCGTGATCCGCGGCTCCGCGGTAAACCAGGACGGGCGCAGCAATGGCCTGACCGCGCCGAACGGCCCGGCCCAGCAAGCCGTGATTCGCAGCGCGCAGCACGATGCCGGCGTACGACCGCAGGACATCGGCTATGTCGAGGCGCACGGTACCGGCACGCCGCTCGGCGATCCGATCGAACTGAACTCGCTGACAGCTGTGCTGAGCGAGTCGCGTCGGCCGGACGAGGTCTGCTGGATCGGCTCGGTCAAGACCAACATCGGGCATCTGGAGTCGGCGGCGGGTATCGCCAGTCTGATCAAGACCGCGCTTACGCTGCATCATCGCGAGATTCCGCCGAATCTCCACTACCGCACGCTCAATCCGCACATCGCGCTCGACAACACGCCGTTCCGGATCCCGCAGCAGGTCACGCCGTGGCATTCGGAACACGCGCCGCGTATTGCCGGTGTGAGTTCGTTCGGGTTCGGCGGCACCAATGCGCACGTGATCCTGTCGGAAGCGCCGCGGCCGATAGAAGAGATCGAAGCCGATTCGACGACGACGTCGGTGGCGAGCCTCGTGACGCTTTCCGCGCGCACGCCCGAAGCATTGCAAACGCTGGCAGCGTCCTACGCGGCGTATCTCGACGCGAATCCTCAAGTCTGTGTGCAGGATTTCGCGTTCACCACCAACACCGGACGCACACACTTCGCGCGGCGTGGCGCCATCGTCGCATCGAGTCGCGACACGTTGCGAGCGCAACTGGATGCGCTCGCGGCAAGTGCCGCCACCGAAACCCCGCCTTCGGTAACGTTCCACTTCGCAACCGACGACGGTGCGAGCGCTGAAGCCGTTCGACAGCTGCTGTCGGTCAGCCCAACGTTCCGCGCCTTGCTGCACCGGCACTGCGAGGCGCCGGAACTCGCCGCGCCCAACGCACTGTACGTAGCGTTCCAGCAGGCGCTCGCACAACTGTGGATCTCTTTCGGCATCGCACCGGACGCCATCAGTAGCGCAGGCGCTGGACAACGTGCCGCAGCGTCGTTCACAGACGTGCCGCAAACGCCAGAAAGCAGCACAGCAGCCACTCAAAACATCGTCATCGAGATCGGCGCACAGGCGGGCACATGGGACGCCATCCTGCACAAGCTCGGCGAGCTCTACGTGCACGGCGCAACCATCGACTGGAACGCCTTCGAGCAGGACCACCCGCGCCGGCGGCTCGCCCTGCCGACCTACCCGTTCGAGCGTCGTCGCTTCTGGATCACGCCACGCGAGCCGCAACATCCGCTGCTCGGCCGCCTCATGGAACAGCAGGCCCATTTGCCCACGACATGGACCTGGGAATCGCGTTTCGACGCACCGGCCACCACGTTCCTCAGCGGTCACCGCATCAAGGGGGCGCCTGTCCTGCCCTATTCCGCCTATGTGGAAATGGCGCTGGCGGCCACCTCGCAGATCGGTTCCGCCAGTCACACCACGCTGAAAGACCTCGCGCTGCACGCGCCGTTGTCGCTGCGCGAACATGAATCGCACACCGTGCAGACCGTGCTGAGCCGCGAGTCCTTCGGACCGTTTTCGTTTGCCGTCTATCACCGGATCGAGGACACAGGTGCTGCCGCGCAATGGCAGATGTGCGCCAGCGCCGAAATTCACGAATCGGATCGGAGCCACGTATGAAGTTCGGCTTGATGTTCTTCGCCAGCAGTGAAGAGGCGTTGTCCGGCAACAAATACCAACTGGTCATGGAAAGCGCCCGCTTCGCCGATGCGAACGGCTTTTCCAGCGTCTGGGTACCGGAGCGCCATTTCACCGAGTTCGGCTCGCTGTACCCGAATCCCGCGGTCCTGCATGCCGCGCTCGCCGCTTCCACCAAACGCGTGAAACTGCTCGCGGGCAGCGTGGTCGCCGCGTTGCACAACCCGATCCGGATCGCGGAAGAGTGGTCGATGGTGGACAACCTCTCGAACGGTCGCGTGGGCATTTCGTTCGCCTCGGGATGGAATCCCGACGACTTCGTGTTCTGCCCGGAGAAGTACGCGACCCGGCAGGACGAAATGCTGACCAATATGCGTGCGGTTCAGCATCTGTGGCGCGGCGGCATGCTCGACGCGCAAAACGGCAATGGCAAACCGGTGCAGTTGCGGATCTATCCGACGCCCGTGCAACCGGAGCTGCCGGTCTGGGTGACTGCCGCTGGCAATCCGCAGACGTTCGCGCGCGCCGGTGAAGTCGGCGCGAACCTGCTGACCCACGTGCTCGATCAGGATCGCGATCAGCTCGCGCACAAGATCAAGCTCTACCGCGAAGCACGCGCGCAGCACGGCTTCGATCCGGCCACCGGCATCGTCTCGGTGATGCTGCACACGTTTGTCGGCGCAGACCCGGTGCTCGTGCGCGAGCAGGCACGCG